>JAAXWX010000074.1 GCA_013334755.1 Chlorobiaceae bacterium
CTTGATTCTTATCTTTTGCTGTACAGCCACTTGTCAACCCTGTTTCGTGTTATCAATAAAAAAGGGACGGGATTTTCGGCCCCGTCCCGGGACGCCATACAATCTCTTATTCAATAATCGTGGTAACAGAACCCGCACCAACGGTACGACCGCCTTCACGAATAGCAAAACGCAGACCCTCATCCATAGCGATCGGGGCAAGCAGCTCAACTTCAACACCAAGGTTGTCGCCAGGCATAACCATCTCGACACCTTCAGGCAACGTTACAGAACCCGTAACATCTGTTGTACGGAAGTAGAACTGGGGACGGTAACCGTTAAAGAACGGAGTATGACGGCCACCCTCTTCCTTCTTGAGAATATAGACTTCAGCCTTGAACTTGGTGTGCGGCTTGATCGTGCCTGGTTTGGCAATAACCATTCCACGCTCGAGTTCAGTCTTGTCAACTCCACGGAGAAGAAGACCAGCGTTATCGCCTGCCTGACCTTCATCGAGAAGCTTCTGGAACATTTCGATACCGGTAACAACCGACTTGCGGGTTGGTCTCAGACCAACGATCTCAACCTCTTCGTTGATCTTGATACGGCCTCTCTCAATTCTGCCGGTACCGACAGTACCACGACCGGAAATAGAGAATACATCTTCAACCGGCATAAGGAACGGCTTGTCAATATCACGAACAGGATCAGGAATGAATTCATCAACCGCATCCATAAGTTCCATGATAGCTTTTTCACCTTCAGGATCACCCTCAAGAGCCTTCAGCGCGGAACCTTTGATAATCGGAATATCATCACCCGGGAAATTGTACTGTGTAAGGAGCTCTCTCAGTTCAAGCTCAACAAGCTCGATAAGTTCAGGATCAGCAATATCAACCTTGTTAAGGAAAACCACAAGCGAAGGGACGTTTACCTGACGGGCAAGCAAAATGTGCTCGCGTGTCTGAGGCATAGGGCCATCGGTACCTGCAACGACGAGAATAGCGCCGTCCATCTGAGCTGCACCGGTGATCATGTTTTTAATGTAGTCAGCGTGACCTGGACAGTCAATGTGTGCATAGTGACGCTTTTTTGTCTGGTACTCTACGTGCGCTGTTGAAATGGTAATACCGCGCTCTCTCTCTTCAGGAGCCTTGTCGATACTGCCGAAATCGCGCTGCAGAGCAAGACCCTGCTTTGCAAGAACCGAAGTAATTGCCGCGGTCAGGGTTGTCTTGCCATGATCAACGTGACCAATGGTTCCTATATTGACATGGGGTTTATCCCTTTTGTAGGACTCTTTTGCCATAACTTATCTCCGTGTCGGTTATCTGTTATTGTTTGTAGTAATTAAAACTGATACAGTCGTCTCAAGCCTATTCCGAATCCTTGACTACCCTCTTCTCCTGCAAAGCTTCCGCGATATTACGAGGAACTTCGCGATAACAATCAAACTCCATCGAATAATTAGCCCTTCCCTGGCTCATCGAACGCAAGTCGGTCGAATAACCGAACATTGCTGAAAGCGGAACCTTGGCGTTGACAAACTGAGCTCCAGCCCGCTGACCCATACCTTCGATATGACCGCGACGGCTCGACAAATCACCCATGACATCACCAAGATACTCGTCAGGTGTAACAACTTCGACCTTCATGATCGGCTCAAGCAAGACAGGATCGGCTTTCTTGGCGGCGCCTTTGAAACCGATTGAACCGGCAATCTTGAACGCCATCTCAGAAGAGTCAACCTCGTGATACTTGCCATCCAGAAGGGTAACCTTGATGTCCTGCATCGGAAAACCTGCAACAACACCACCTTTCATTGCCTGCTGTACACCAACATTAACTGCGGGAATATATTCTCTCGGAATAACACCACCCTTTACGGCATCAACAAACTCGTATCCCTTTCCTTCCTCAAGCGGTTCAACGCGGAGCACGACCAGACCAAACTGACCTTTACCGCCGGACTGACGGACAAATTTACCCTCAAACTCCACAGACTTCCTGATCGTTTCGCGGTAGGCGACCTGCGGCTTACCCACATTGGCCTCAACCTTGAACTCACGCTTCAGGCGGTCTACCAGAATCTCGAGATGAAGTTCGCCCATACCCGCGATCAGCGTCTGACCCGTCTCATCATCAGTTTTCACCTTGAAAGTCGGATCCTCTTCAGCGAGTTTGGCAAGCGACATACCCAGCCTGTCGGAGTCACTCTTGGTTTTCGGCTCGATAGCAATCTCGATAACCGGCTCAGGAAAAACCATTTTCTCAAGAACCACCGGACTGTTCTCATCACAAAGCGTATCGCCGGTTCTGACATCCTTCAAACCAACAGCTGCAGCAATATCACCACAATAAACACAATCTATATCTTCTCTCTTGTTGGAGTGCATCTGAAGCACACGACCGATTCTCTCTTTCTTGCCGGTCATCGTATTCAGCACATAACTTCCAGCCTTGAGCACTCCGGAATAAACCCGGAAAAAGGTAAGCTTCCCGACAAACGGATCTGTTGCAATCTTGAAAGCAAGGGCTGCAAACGGCTCCTCATCTTTCGGCTCGCGGCTTACAGGCTCCTCGGTACGAGGATGATGTCCTTCGACAGCGCCGACATCAACAGGTGATGCAAGGTACTCAACAACAGCATCAAGCATAAACTGGACACCCTTGTTCTTGAAGGAAGAACCGCAAAGCACTGGAATAATGGTAACCTTGAGCGTCGCCTGGCGAAGAACATCTCTCACCTCAGACTCAGTGATATCCTCACCGTTAAGATATTTCTCAAGAAGCGTGTCGTCATGCTCGGAAACAGCTTCAAGCATATTGATCCGCCATGTCCTGGCCTCGTTCTGCAGATCATGCGGAATTT
Organism: Chlorobiaceae bacterium; assembly: GCA_013334755.1. GTDB lineage: Bacteria > Bacteroidota > Chlorobiia > Chlorobiales > Chlorobiaceae > Chlorobium. The sequence goes on from JAAXWX010000074.1 coordinate 2,852, forward strand.
CGACCTCATCATAGGTGCTGCCATCTTCTTTATTATAGATGATACCCTTCATTCTGATAAGATCAACAAAACCGGCAAAAATTTCGCCTTCGCCGATCGGAATCTGAAGAGGAACAGGATTTGCACCAAGCCTCTCGCGTATAGCCTTGACCGTCTCAAAAAAGTTTGCGCCGGTCCTGTCCATTTTATTGATATAGGCAATCCGCGGCACACCATATTTGTTTGCCTGACGCCATACCGTTTCAGACTGAGGCTCGACGCCGCCAACCGCACAAAAAAGCGCAACAGCACCATCAAGCACACGCAGGGAACGCTCAACTTCAACAGTAAAATCTACATGGCCCGGTGTATCAATAATATTGATACGGTGATTGACACCGACATAATTACCAAACTTCGGTATCCAGAAACAGGTTGTCGCCGCAGAAGTAATCGTAATACCACGCTCTTTTTCCTGGTCCATCCAGTCCATCGTCGCGCCGCCATCATGAACTTCTCCCATCCGATGCAGACGACCGGTATAATAGAGAATCCTCTCTGTCGTCGTCGTCTTGCCGGCATCAATGTGAGCCATGATGCCTATATTGCGTACTTTATCTAAATCAACCAGCCGTGCCATAACAAAATTTTAGACCTTTTACCTACACTTTGACAAACTTTTAGAACCTGAAATGCGCAAACGCCTTGTTCGCATCAGCCATCCGGTGTACCTCATCACGCTTTTTCACCGAAGCACCCTGCTCATTGGCAGCATCCATCAACTCAGCAGCAAGCTTTTCCGCCATTGATCGACCACCCCGCTTTGCAGCGTAAAGCTTCAGCCAGCGAAATGCAAGCGCACCTCTCCTGGAAGCCTTGACCTCCATAGGAATCTGATACGTAGCACCGCCAACCCTTTTACTCCGAACCTCAACGACCGGCGCAATATGCGACATGGCCTTGCGATATACCTCCAGCGGATCTTCTCCGGCAAGCTTCTCGGCAATGATAGCAAACGCATCATAGACTATCTTTGTAGCAACAGCCTTCTTACCATCAAGCATCACAGCATTGATAAAACGGGCAACACTTTCGTCCCCATAACGGAAATCAACACCGATTCTTTTATAGCCAACTTTTTTGGGCATGTTCTTCTCTGAATTTATGATTCGACTTACTATCTCTTACCCTTACCCTTGACAGGAGCTGCCGCGCCGGCTTTCGGCTGCTTCGCTCCGTACTTGGAACGACTCTGCTTACGATCAGCAACACCGGACGTATCGAGCGAACCGCGCACAATGTGATACCGCACACCAGGAAGATCCTTCACCCTGCCGCCACGGATCAGAACAATTGAATGCTCCTGCAGGTTATGGCCTTCTCCCGGGATATACGCCGTAACCTCAATTTTGTTGGACAACCTTACACGAGCAACCTTGCGTAACGCGGAGTTAGGCTTTTTTGGTGTGGTCGTGTAGACACGTGTACAAACACCGCGCTTCTGCGGGCATTTCTCAAGCGCCGGTGACGCCGTTTTAGACACTTTTACACTTCTTCCGAGCCTGATGAGCTGCTGAATCGTCGGCATACTGAAACTCTCTTTCTATTTAAAAACCTATGATTACGAAAAACGCAATGCACTAAAAATCCATAAGGACAGTCAATGTAAGAGAATTATAAAAAAAAACAAAACCTAAATGAATATATTTCGTCTCATGAAAGAAATTAATCCATGACATCAATCCCCCTGTTCCTGCTCCGGCAAAACCACCCAAAACAGTAACATTTATCCATTCCTCCGATATCTCTTTATTACTAAATAAAACAAGGATGTTGTCGGCTGTGCCTGACTCCGCCAAACAGCTCCAAAGGTTCAAGTTCAACAAATTCCTGCCATGGAATCCCGGGGTTTCCAACGAGAAAAACCTTGTAAGGCTTGCATTGTTTTTCAAATACAACCATACCGAACACGTGTTGTAATTGACCGTTTTTGATTTCAAGACCTGTCACTTTCCCTCTGCGCTCCAGAATATAATCCACCTCGTGATTACCCTGACACCAGTAAAAAAGGTTGATTGCGTCAATACGGGAATGATTGAAGAGATGGGCGCCAATAGCCGACTCAAGCCATCGGCCCCAATGCGAAGGGTTTGCGGCAATCTCCCGAAAGGAGCACTGCTGTTGTGCACTGCTCAGAGCGGTATTATGCACCTGAAATTTCGGAATGGATGCTCTGCGCTGCACCATTTCAGGGCTGTACTTTTCAAGTCCGGCCAACAATCCGGCGGTATCGAGCAAGCGCAGATGGTGTGCATGTTTGCCGATGCTCGATTCGTGCCTTCTCCCATTGCTTAATTTTGCTCAACATATTGAGTAATTTTACTCAATACAACAAACACCTCAATGACCTGCAAAAGCACACAACGGAGAAGGGTTCCGCGCCAAACCGATATGGAGCACCTGGTTTCAAAGATGCAACTAATGTAATATATATGTAGGAGCCAGAACAATTAACCGGGGTTTGCTGTTAAATCTGCTAACAGTCAAAACCAAAAAAGAATGATCATGAAAAATCAGAAAGTGCTCGTAGCCGGAGCATCGGGTTATCTCGGCAGGTATGTTGTAAAGGAATTCGCGGAAAGAGGCTATACAGTAAGGGCGCTCGTGCGAAACACGGAAAAACTCTCGTCA
>JAAXWX010000002.1 GCA_013334755.1 Chlorobiaceae bacterium
GAAATTGGTTCCTGTGCACGATACCGCCGCTCAAAATCATCACGTTCAAGCATCCGGGCAACTGTATAGTGGCTTGAAAGTTTGATGACATCGGCAAAACTCATTTTCCCGAGCCAGTCGGCGTTATAGCAGATGGTGGTTTTTTCGGAATCAAGAATTTTCGAAGCCTGCTCGAAGTAGCTTAAGCCGTTCTCCCTGGCTTCTTCAGCCAATAGTTGTGGTCTTGTTTTGCTTTTTCCCGAAGGATCACCGATCATTGCGGTAAAGTCACCGATGATCAGAATGGCTTCATGGCCGAGATCCTGAAACTCCCGGAGTTTGCGCAGTACGACGGAGTGACCGAGATGCAGGTCAGGCCTTGAAGGGTCGGCTCCGAATTTTATTTTGAGCGGTTTGCCTGTTTGAAAACTGTTTTTTAGTTTTTTTTCAAGTTCTTCTTTATTGCTGAGGATTTCTATGGTATTGCGCTCAATAATGTCAAGCTGTTCCTGTACCGATGGAAAAAGCATGTGGACGTCCTCTGTTTTGTTTATTTAGTATTGCTTCTTTATCTGCTCCATCTGCCGCTGGTTTTCGCGCGCCTTGATTGTTTCGCGCTTGTCGTAGAGTTTTTTACCTTTGGCTATGGCAAGTTCAATTTTCAAAAGGCCTTTCGAGTTGAAAAATGCTTTCAGCGGTACGAGGGTCAGTCCCTTTTCACTGATTTTTGCCTGAATTTTGCGGATTTCCTCTTTGTGCAGAAGCAGTTTCCGGCTTCGTTTCGCTTCAATCATCTCAACATGGTTGTGCTCATAAGGGGTGATCTGCATGTTTTCGAGCCACACCTCATTACGCAGGATGATGGCAAAACTGTCGTTCAGGCTGGCCTTTCCCAGACGTACCGATTTTACTTCGCTGCCGAAAAGCTGGATTCCGGTAACGATGGTATCAAGAATTTCAAATTCGTATCTGGCCTTTCTGTTCTGAATGGCCTGGACGTATTGCTGAATGTGTTGCTTTTTTGCCACCGTAACCTTTCAATCGTTTTCAGTTTCCAAATATGCTGCAGGGATAAGATTTCCTCTGTTGAGTACCAGAAAAGGATCCAGGCATTTTTTTACCCGAACCATCTCCCTGATTCCGCTTTCATGATACATCCCGACCAGATATTCCGCTTTGAGCTTGCCGATGCCGTGTTCTGCTGAAACAGTTCCTCCCAACTGAAGTGCCTTGCCGACAAATTCGCGGTAGAGGACTTTTGCCAGTAGAAACTCTTCCCTGTTTCGGGGCAGGATATTCAAGTGCACATGAGCATTCCCTATATGACCGAAAATAATATAGACAAAGCCCTGTCGTTCGCAAGAAGCGCGATAAAAATCGAAAAGTTCACGGAAAGCCCTCTCCGGAACGGCCATATCAGTACTGATTTTGCTTTCATGCTGCCGGCTGAGCCAGTCGTTTACAAGCAGAGGCAATGCGTGACGAAACTCACGTAACCGTTCCTGTTCATTGCGGTCAAGTGCCAGCCATGATTCGTCTGTCATGGCATTGCAGGACTCCATGCGGGAAAAAAGGGTGTCAAGGTCGTTTTCTTTCCTCTCTGATGTTGTTTCCTGCTCGAAAAATATTGCACCTTCGCTGTTCAGGGGCACATCAGAATACTTTGCTGAAAGAAATTCAAGAGAATGGTGATCAAAAAATTCAATTGCCCGTGGTGAAAGGCCTTTTTCCGGATTTTTCAGCAGGCTGACAAAGAGGAATAAATCCTCAATATTCCTGAAGTAGACCAGGCAGGAGATAATGGTTTCCGGAAGGGGAATGAGCATAAGATCAGCTTCAGCAATAATGCCAAGCGTTCCTTCAGATCCAATAAACAGGTCGATCAGATCCATTCCCTCTTCTGAAAAGTATCCGGCATTGTGCTTTGAGGTTTCAGGCATACGGTACTCAGGTCTTTTGAAGGAAATCTCTTTGCCTTCAGGCAGACTGAACCGGAAGAGTCCCTTTTCATCAGCCAGACAACTCCCGCGCGAAAGATCAAGCAGGTCGCCCTGTGGCAAGACCACCAGGATTCTTGCAATATGTTTTCTTGTCGCACCGTATTTGAAACTTCTTGCTCCCGAAGAGTTGTTCGCTATTGTACTGCCAATAAAACAGAGCTTTTCAGTCGGGTCGGGAGGGTAAAACCAGCCGGCCTGTTCCACTGTTTTCTGGATTGTTTCAAGGAGAGCTCCAGCCTGAACGGTTATGTATGCCGTTTCATCGCCGAGTGGTACTGGTTCGCCGATCCGGTCAAGTTTTTGTGTGGAAATGACATAGTCTCCCAGTGGGATTCTGCCTCCGGTTGTTCCTGTACCGTTGCCGGCAATAGTAAAAGTGCGGGGTTCTTTGGCCGCACCTTTGAGGAGTCCGGCAAGTTCATCAACAGTTTCCGGGAAAAAGACTCCCGGGGTATGACCGCTTTTCAGGTTACTTGTATCCTCAAGGAACCCCTTGATGGATGCCGGATCATGTTTATAAATCATTCGGGTACATTTCCTGTATTACTCTCGCTGGTGTTTTCTGAGGGAGGTTCAGTAGCACTATTCATGATTGTTTCAGGTTGAGTTGCCGGTGTTTTTTCTGTACTGTCCGGTTGCGACGAGTTTTCAGTGGAGGGTGTTATCCCTTTTTTGGCCGTCACAACTGGTAACCTCTCCCCCTTGACATAATATTTTATAAGTTCACGGGCAATAGGAGCTGAAATGGCACCTCCGAAACCTGCGTTTTCAACAAGTACAGCCATGGCGATTTTTGGATTCTCAACCGGTGCAAAAGCAATAAACCAGGCATGATCTTTACCATGGGGATTCTGTGCAGTTCCGGTTTTTCCGGCCACGGTTACACCTTGCACTTGTGCAAGCGTCCCTGTGCCCCGCTGTACAACTCCGGTCATACCCTCCTTGATAAGAGAGAATGTTGATGCGGAAACAGGAAGCTGCTGTTTATCATAAGCGAATGGAATATATTTTCCGGTACCTGTGTCGCGATAGCCGTTGACGATATGAGGCTGGAAGAGAGTTCCATTGTTTGCAATGGCTGCAGCATAGGCAGCAAGCTGTACAGGTGTGGTTCCAAGCTCTCCCTGTCCAATCGAAAGGCTGACCAGATATCCTTTTGTCCATTTGTGACGGCCTAACTTTTTATTGTAATAGTCGGCTGATGGCAGAAGTCCAGCCCGTTCGCCTGGCAGATCAATACCGGTTTTTTCTCCAAAACCGAACATGCTGCCATACTTTGTCCAATTATCAAAGCCGACATTAAAAATCAGGTTATAAAAATAAACATTCGATGAAACGGTAATAGCCTCACGCATATCCACCCACCCGTGTCCCTTGCCTTCATTACTGAGAAATCTTCTTTTTCCATAGATGAAAACACCATTGTCGAGTATTTTCTTTTTCGGATCCATTTTCTTTTCCTCAAGCGCAGCCATTGCCAGAATCATCTTATAGACCGATCCGGGAGGATAGACTGCTTGAACGGTACGGTTAAACAGTGGTTTTTGGGGAGAGGTAATAATGTCGTTCCAACCTTTTCTGTCAGTAGCACCGTTAAAGATATCAAGATCGTAGTCAGGAGCGCTAACCAGCGCGAGGATACCTCCAGTTGACGGGTCAATGGCTACGACTGCCCCGGATTTTCCCGTTTTTCTCATCAGTTTTTCTGCAAGGTGCTGCAGGCCACCGTCAATGGCAAGGTAGAGATCATCGCCTTTTATGGCTGCAATATCGCTTTTTCCGTTATCGAATTTCCCGGCATATTTTCCGAGCGGGGTAACCATTTCAAACCGGGCTCCTTTCTGTCCCCTCAGCCGGTCCTCATAAAATTTTTCCAGCCCGCTGAACCCGATCTTGTCATCCTGAGTGTAACCCAGATCCGCCAGTTCCTCAAGTTTTTCTTTGGAGATGGAGCGTACATACCCGAAAAGATGAGCTCCGTAAAGTGAATCGAGATACATTCTTTTGTTCTCAGTATCTATAATAACTCCGGGAAGCTGCCAGAGATTCTCGCTTACTCTTGCTACCGTAACAGCTTCCAGGTTACGGCAGACTGTGACGGCTGAAAACCGGTTGAACTCATATCCCTTTCGGATCATTTCAGCCACTTCCTCTTTTGGTCTTTGTATAAGCCAGGCAAGGTAACCGATTCTCTTTTTATCAAATTCAGAAGGAATGATTTTGACTGTATAGAGCGGCTGATTGTCTACAATGATGGTGCCAGTCCGGTCAATAATACGTCCTCTTGGTGGTTTAGCCCAGACCCTGCGGATGCTGTTTGTGGTTGAAATTGATCCGAGCTGCTGATAATTAAGTACCTGAAGATAGAACAGTCGGCCAAACAGCCCTGAAAAAGCAGCTATCACAAAAAAAGAGACAAGCGCAGAGTTTCGCTTCAGTTTATCCATTGTTCAGTCTGCAAATGATTTTCTCAAAAACAGCCGATTCAGGATAACGGCAAGGATGAGGTTGAAGAGAGATTCAAGAAGGCCGAAAAAAAACACACGGTATGCAAGCGAAAGTCCGAGAGGATTGCTCCCGTTGGCCAAAACAGCATTGACACAGATGCCTGCCGCGATGACCGCGCCGTAGAAGCGCCGGGTTTTCTGTTTTGCCGTTGCATGACTCGTTATGGGGGTATGAAAATAACCGGCAATAAAACTTCCTGCCGTTCTCGCAAGCATATTCAAACCGATGTTTCCTGTTAAAAGTCCTGTAAGCAAACCTGCTGCAAATCCGAAGCTTGTGCTTGTTTTCTGACTGGTCGTGACGGCAATAAAGGCAAGAAATATCGTTACGATATCAGGGGAGACCCTGAAAATCGTCATTCGGGAGACGCCGAACTCCTGCACCAAAGAGACGATGCAGAGCAAAACAAGATAGAGTGTTATTTTTCTTGTCACAGGTCAGTGTCTGAAAATTAAGGGAACGCTTCAATTGTTTGTAGTATCACTGCTTATTTCAATTTTTTCCGGTTCAATCTTCAGTGGAGCAATCAGCACCTGGTTCAGGGATGAAAAATCAACGGCAAGCCGGACATCGACAGAATAAAAGAGGTTGTCTGGTTTGATACGAATCACTCTTCCAACGGGAATGCCACGTATGGAAAATGTACTGAAATCAGACGTGACTATCCGCTCGTTAAGCTTAAGGTGGCTGCTTATGGGAATGTGCTCAACCTGGGCTATGGACTCTCTGCCCTCGCTCCAGGTAAGTACGCCCATATTGCTGGTTGAGTCGGATACGACGCTAACCCTGAAATCCGTATGGATAACAGGCATAACCCTTGCGTAGTGCTCAGAGACAGAGGTTACTCTGCCTACCAGTCCTTCCGGCACCAGAACGGTCATGTTTTTCTGGATACCTTTTTTCCATCCCGCATCGATTACCAGGATGTTTTCCCTGTCACTGAATTTGCGGTCAACAATCCTTGCCATGATAAACCCTGAGGCGTTGACTGTCGTGTCGGCCAGTATTTTCCGGCGGTTCCGCTCATCAACAGCTGCAGTTTCAAGTGAGAGTACCCTTGAAAGCAAATCGGTGTTAACCTGCATCAGCCGATCGTTTTCATTTTTCAGGGTAAACAGGGAACTGAAGCTCATCAGTTTTTCGTTGATGACTGAAGTGAACTCAATGCCTCCGGTACGCAGCTTCGCCAGCATTTCATGATCCTGAAGTCTCATGAACAGGAATGCTATACTGCAATACAGCAGAAAAAGCAGCCAGTTATTGTACTTGAAAAAAAGAGTAAAAAGCTTACTCACGGTTCATATTCCGGTTTTTTTATTACATTTTCCTCATCAAACGCAAGGGGTGTCCGAGTCAATACGTCAAGAGAAAACCTATGACCCAGAATCTAAATATAACAGATAAATTTATTGTTGTCGGTGATAGAGTATTAATCAAACCGAAATCTCTTGGTGACAGAACTAAATCCGGGATTTATCTTCCTCCAGGTGTACAGGAAAAAGAGAAAATCCAGACCGGCTATATTATAAAAACCGGACCGGGTTATCCCGTAGGCCCTCCGCCCGAGTCTGATGAACCGTGGAAAGAGCGTGTTTCGGTAGCCCAGTACATTCCGCTCCAGGCGAAAGTCGGCGATATGGCTATTTTTATTCAGAGCAGCTCTTATGAGATCGAGTATGAAGATGAACGATACATTATTGTACCGAATTCGGCTATTCTGCTGCTGATCAGGGAAGATGACGATCTTGACTACTATCTCAAGTAAGAATCTCACCTCTGCCATTACTTGCAACCACCGTATAAATAAGACCATGATCAGAGATCTTGCTTCAACCAGCGCCTCCACCACTGCTCTTTCGCATGATGAACTTTTCAGGAAGATCAATGCGCTGAAAAAAGAGATGAATGCCCTTGTCCTTGCACATTACTATACCGTTCCTGAAATACAGCAGGTCGCGGATATTGTTGGAGACAGTCTTGCCCTTGCCCGTGCTGCTGAAAAAAATGATGCCGATGTGATTGTTTTTGCCGGAGTATATTTTATGGCGGAAACCGCTAAAATCCTTAATCCCGCAAAACTGGTGCTGATGCCTGACGCACGTGCCGGCTGCCCCCTTGCCGACAGCTGCCCTGCAGAAGAGTTCAGAAAATTCAAGGCGCAGTATCCTGGAGCCATCGTCATTACCTATATCAACTCGACGGCTGAAATCAAGGCGCTTTCCGACATAACCTGCACCTCGTCCAATGCCGAACAGATCATCCGCCAGATTCCCGAAAGTCAGCAGATCATTTTCGCTCCTGATAAAAACCTCGGCGGTTATATAGCAAGGAAACTCAAGAGAGAGATGATTCTCTGGCAGGGGTATTGCTATGTGCATGAAGCCTTTTCCGAACGCTACATTCTCAAGATATGCGGTGAGCATCCTGATGCAGAGCTCATAGCCCATCCTGAATGCCGCGAAGAGGTTCTTCGACATGCCGCATTTATCGGTTCAACAAAAGCGCTGCTCGAACATACCGTTTCAAGTTCAGCCCAACAGTTTATTGTCGCGACCGAGCCGGGCATCCTTTATGAAATGCAGAAGCGTTCTCCACGGAAAACTTTTATTCCGGCGCCCAAGGATCCTGATATTCCACATAGCGTCTGTACGCAGATGAAGCAGAATACCCTTGAAAAGCTTTACCAGTGCATGCTCAAGCGCAAGCCGGAGATTGTCATCAATGAAACGCTTCGTCTCGCCTCTCTTGGCTCCATCAGGAGAATGCTTGAAATGTCGCCAGCCTGAGTGTAAAAAGGAAACCTGTCACAGGGCAGCAGTTTACAATAATCTGAAAAATGGAGGCAGTCATGCGCACTCTCCCCCGAATAATGGCGTCAATCTCAACGATTCTCTCTCTCCTGTTTTCTTCACTTCCGGCTTTCGCCTGGCACGACAAAACCCATCTATCGGTAGCCGAGGCAGCCGGTTTCGATCTCTGGTACAGTGCGGCGGCACCCGATGTTGCAAAGTCGAAGAACGAATTCAGGCCTGCAGAAGAGAAAAACCATTACTTCAACAACAAGGCAGGGAAAAAGGTTGATGAGGCTCTGGTCATGGGTCAGATTGCTCGTTACAACATGCCTGACGATGCGGAGGGGCACCTTTATGGCGCCATTATCGGTGCCGTAAGAGCCTACAAGGCAGAGAGTGCAACCGGCAAATATGCCGAATATCCTCTTGTGTTCTGTGCACATTACATAGCAGACCTTTCCATGCCGCTGCATAATACGCCCTATGACGATTTCAACAAAGCCCGCCACAGCATTAATGACGGTATCATTGAAAGCAGTGTCAGAAACAATATCGGCTTCATTCAGCGAAACATCGAGGATATTACCATCGAGAACGAATCGGATCTTGCCCGTGAAATTGCAAACGTCGCCAACACAGCACGCAAGCTTGGTGCCAAAATACGGAAAGAGAAAAGGGATATGACCCAGAGCGAGGTCTATACCCAGATTATCCGGAGTGCCTCGCTGTTTAAAGCCGTGCTGAAGTATGCCGGCAAAAAGCCCTGCTGACCGGTTACATAATTTTTTTATCGAACATGGCCGATTCTGAACAGCTGCATCTCCTCAATGAAGGCGTCACCGTATGGAACCAGTGGCGCCTGGAACATCCCGAGATCCATCCCGATCTCCATGATGCCTCCCTCATATCACGTGATCTGCGGGGTGCAAACTTGTCAGAAGCGACACTTGGCGGAGCAAACCTTTCAAAAACAAATCTTGCAGGGGCGAATCTTGCTGAAGCTGATCTCCGTAATGCCGACCTGAGGGGTGCCAATCTCAGTAAAACCAACCTGACGGGAGTTAATTTCAGCAAAAGCACCATCGATATTTTCACAACCTATCACGACGTTCAGGGATGCGATATTGGTGTCAACGGACTCTATTCGCCCGTCACCGACTCCGCTGCCCTGCTGAGGATCGATCCGCCAGGGAACTCCATGCAGGGGGCCAATGCTGATGCCGTCATTGAGAGCCTCCGTCATGCCCGCAAGCTCCACACCTTTTCCCTTCTTCTTGCAGGGATTGCCCTGCTCTTTATTGTTATCAAGCCCAAAACCATCACGCTGCCATACCTTGCCGGTTCGTTCAAGTTTGATGACATCAGTTACTCTTTTCTGGCCATGATTCTCTCCACTGTGCTTCTGAGCCAGGTATCCTCCTTTATCGACTCTGCACTGCAGGGAGCGCGCTATCTTAACGATCGCCGGTCAGCCATGCTTGTCGGCCACTTTCCCTGGCTCCTTTCAAAGTACGAAAGTGAACAAGCCAACCGGCGACAGTCGAAAATGATGCGCTTCTTTCTTGTTTTTCATCCTGTCATCTACCTCTATTTTTTCATGAAATGGGATGTACTCTTCAGTGGAAACTGGGAAGAGCTTATGCTGCACTATCAGGAGATGCCGGTTATTTTTGCAGAGTATCTGCTGCCGGTTTTTTATGTAATTCTCTTCAAGCTATGCATCCATATCTTCCGGCTTTCGGAAGGTTTCCAGAAGCCGATTCTCTTTGATACTGAAACAGAACGGGGACGCCATTCCGACATGGAGCGTCTTGCCGAAGCGCTGGAAAAGCAGGCATCACGAACCGCAGAGCTTGTCGAGCTTATGCGCCAAAGGGAAGGGTGAACGCTGCATGCACGTCAATCTACCCCTCAAAATTATTGGCCTTGGCCGTTATCTCCCATCGCGCATTGTTTCCAGCAGTGAGCTTGAATCACTTTACGCCCTTCCTCCTGGCTGGGTGGAGCGGCGCAACGGCGTGCGTGAAAGGCGCCGTGTTACCACTGAAACATCCTCCTTCATGGCCGCTGAGGCTGCGCGTGAAGCCCTTGACGAAGCGGGGCTCAGGTCCGACCAGCTCAATCTTATTATCAACGCCTCAGGTACGGCTGAACAGGCCATTCCCGATACCGGTGCACTGATTCAGCGACAGCTCGGTCTCGGCAGATCAGGCATCCCGGCAATGAGCGTAAACACTACCTGTCTCAGTTTTATCACAGCCCTCGATGTAGCTGCAACGTATCTCAATGCCGGGCGCCACAAGCATATCCTCATAGTCAGTTCCGATATCTCCTCATGCGGCATTAACCCGAAAGAACCCGAATCGGCCACTCTGGTCGGGGATGCGGCTGCTGCAGTTATAGTTACCCGTTCCGGTGAAGGTGATTCATCCATGATTCATCATGCCAATTTTAAAACATATGGTGACGGTGCCGCTTTCACGGCCATCAGGGGAGGCGGTTCGGCACGCCATCCAGCCAAACCCGGCCATGATCCCGACGATGACCTCTTTCACATGGATGGCCCCGCGGTCCTTCGCATGGTGCGAGGACTCGATGAAGCGTTCCTTGAAGAGCTCTATCCGGGGCTCTCAAAAAGCCTGCTGGATATCGATCTTGTCGTTCCCCACCAATCCAGCAAGGTCGGGCTGCTTCTCCTCCAGCGCTATGGCTGGCCGGAGGCAAAAATCATGCATACCCTCGAATGGCTTGGCAACTGCGTAGCAGCCTCAATTCCTGTCACGCTCTATCAGGCAGTAAGCGACAGCACCCTCCAGCGAGGCCAGAAAGTCCTGCTTGTCGGCACCGGTGCCGGACTCTCCATCGGCGGGCTGGTGATGACGTATTGAGGATTACAGTGTATCAGGGCTATGATGAATGATGAATGAGGAATGGTTATAGAAAGTGCTTTCTGTTTTATGTCACGAGATTGAAGTGGAAAGGGATAACCTTCACTACGTTTAAAGTGAATACAATAATTGATTTTATAAAAAACATTGATGCATGAGTAGCGATATTTTACAGCTCACCCCCAGGGAGGTTTGGAGCAATTTTTACCGTCTGACCCAAATTCCACGGCCATCAGGGCATGAGGAAAAAATCAGGGAATTCATCGCTGGTTTCGGTAAAAATCTCGGGTTGGAAACCATTGTTGACGACGTGGGCAATGTCATCATTCGCAAGCCTGCGGTTCCGGGCATGGAAAATCGTAAAGGGGTGATTCTGCAAGGCCATCTCGACATGGTGCCGCAGAAGAACAGCGGCAAGATTCATGATTTTAAAACAGACCCGATTGAAACCGTTGTTGATGGTGACTGGGTGCGCGCAAATGGCACGACCCTTGGTGCCGATAATGGTATGGGTGTTGCTGCTGCAATGGCTGTGCTTGCTTCACGAGAGTTACAGCATGGCCCTCTTGAGGCGCTCTTTACCAGTAATGAGGAGAGCGGTATGACGGGAGCTTTTGGACTGAAACCGGGTCTGCTCAAGGGTGATATTCTCATGAACCTGGATTCAGAAGATGCCGGTGAACTTTTTATTGGTTGTGCAGGCGGCAGTAACGGGACGATTACTTTAAGATATCGTGAACAGATGCTGCCGGGTGATTACAGGGGGTTCATGATCAAGGTAACCGGCCTGAAGGGTGGTCACAGCGGTGTTGATATCCACCTTGGCCGCGGCAATGCCAACAAGATCATGAATCGCATTCTCTACGAGGGTTATCAGCGATATGGGTTACTGCTCTCTTCAATTAATGGAGGGAGCCTTCGCAACGCTATTCCGCGTGAATCATTTGTCCAAGTTGCCATTCCGGTTACCAGGGCGGGGGAGTTCCTCGACACTCTTGCTATCTTGAGTCGCACGATAACAAATGAGATATTGGCAGTTGAACCGACCCTGCAGATCGAAGCGGTTGCTGCCGAGGTACCTCAAACGGTTATAGAGGAGCGGATTTTTGTAACATTATTGCATGCCATTTATGGCTGTCCTGATGGTGTGATGCGCATGAGCAACGAGATGGCCGGTCTGGTTGAAACATCCAACAACCTTGCCATGGTAAAATCCGGAAATGGTGTTATTACTATTGAAAATCTGCTCAGAAGTTCGGTTGATTCTTCAAGAGCGGATCTTGAAATTATGATTAAAAGCATTTTCGACCTCGCCGGGGCGGAATCGGAATTTGATGGAGGTTATCCCGGTTGGAAACCGGATCACGCATCTCCGATCCTGAAACTTATGCAGGAGATTTATCAGAGGAAATTTGGAACCATACCGAAAATAACAGCTATTCATGCCGGTCTCGAATGCGGGATTTTAGGCGGAACCTACCCAGGGCTCGATATGATCTCTTTTGGTCCCACCATTCGTTTTCCCCACTCTCCGGATGAAAAAGTGAATATTGAATCTGTCGGGAGATTCTGGGATTTCCTTGTCGAGACACTCAGGCATATTCCTTTGAAATAAACCGGCAGGGTTCATCACTGGCGCTTGTTTTGTGATTTTTTGTTTCAAAATCTTGCAGAATTTTTCTCTTTTATATTGAATCGTTTGGGAAAAATCATTACACTGCAGTCAGTTCTTTTTTTCTGGTGCCGGGCTTGAATGGTCCGGATAATAGGGAATTACGTGAAATTCGTATACTGTGCCCGCAACTGTATGACGGTTTGCTGGCAGGGATGCAGACAGCTCTGTTTGTTTTTCCTGTGCAGCAGGATCAAGCCACTTCGTTAACCGATTTTTACCGCCGGAAAAACGGGGGAAGGTTTTTTCCACATTGAATCCTGCTTGATTGAGCAGGAAGCCGTTCAAAGTCAGGAGACCTGCCGGAATGATATTGCCTTATGGCTTCGGGAAAAAAGTCAGGTGATATGCCTTGCATTTATTTACAGGAAAATCTGAAAAAAAAGAGAGAAATCGCTCTGAATTTGTCGTGCATAGCCAACTTTTTTGATAAATGTTATATTGAACATTATCGGAAGAAATGAAGCTCTGCGGAGTATGCCTGTTGCTGTTTTATGCTGTCAAGTTTTTATTTAATAATAATTTATAGTTTAATCCCCTAATACTGATACTGGAGAATCTCTATGAAAATTTCCCGTCTGTTCACCAGTCCCGGCGAAAATGTTTACGACAGGTTTGAATACACGACAAGGGCCTCGGTACTTCGCAATCCTGACGGTTCAAAAGTGTTTGAAATGACCGATATCGAAGTGCCGAAACATTGGTCGCAGGTTGCAGCCGATATTCTGGCCCAGAAATATTTTCGTAAAACCGGTGTTCCCCAGCGTAATGAACGGGGCGAGATTCTTGTTGACAGCGACGGTCTTCCGGTGACCGGCAGTGAGCATTCGATCAAGGAGGTTGTTCATCGTATGGCGGGCTGCTGGAGAGCCTGGGGTGAAAATAACCGTTATTTTGATACTCCTGATGATGCCCAGGCCTTTTATGATGAGGTGGCCTTCATGATTCTCAAACAGATGGGTGCTCCGAATTCGCCGCAATGGTTCAATACCGGGCTTAATTTTGCCTATGGTACGACCGGTCCGGCACAGGGTCATTATCATGTTGATCCCGAAACACAGAAAGTCAGGGAGTCAGAGGATGCATATAGCAGACCCCAGGCTCATGCCTGTTTTATCCAGTCAGTCAGCGACGATCTGGTCAACGAAGGGGGGATTTTCGATCTGGCAATTCGTGAGGCAAGGGTGTTCAAGTTTGGTAGTGGTTCAGGCACCAACTACTCTAATCTCCGTTCTGGTGGGGAGAAGCTGAGTGGCGGCGGAAGCTCTTCGGGTCTCATGAGTTTTCTGAAAATTTTTGATTCGGCGGCGGGCGCCATAAAATCAGGCGGAACAACACGCCGGGCAGCCAAGATGGTGATCGTTGATATCGATCATCCTGATGTTGAAAAATTTATTGAGTGGAAAGCGAAAGAAGAGGATAAGGTGGCATCGCTGGTAGCCGGTTCAAGAATCTGTTCCCGATTCCTTCAGGCCATTGTTGAAGAGGCTCTTCTCAACGGCGTGGACCGTCTGCAGAATCCAAAGCTGCACAAGCTGATACAGAATGCACTCAGCAGGGCAGTGCCGATGAGCTACATCGTGAGGGTACTCGCTTTGGTTGAACAGGGGTACACCTCGCTTGATTTTGAAGAGTATAACTCCAATTATGAGTCGGAAGCCTACCAGACTGTCGGTGGTCAGAACTCCAACAATACCGTTCGTGTTACCAACGAGTTCATGAAGGCGGTGGAAAATGACGATATCTGGCAGCTTCGTGAGCGGACTACCGGCCGGAATGCCAAGGCTGTCAGGGCCCGTGATCTGTGGGAGAAAATCCTTCTCAGCGCATGGAAATGCGCCGATCCCGGTCTTCAGTTCGATACCACCATCAATGAGTGGCATACCTGTCCGAAGAGCGGAAGAATCAATGCAAGCAATCCCTGTTCGGAGTATATGTTCCTTGACGATACCGCCTGCAATCTTGCCAGCCTCAACCTTATCCATTTTATTGATGAGGCTTCGGGTAAAATAAAGGTGAAGGAACTGCAGCATGCTTCATGCTTGTGGACCATCGTGCTGGAAATATCAGTCCTGATGGCTCATTTTCCTTCAAAGGATATTGCACGGCTGAGTTACGAGTTCAGAACGCTTGGACTTGGTTTTGCCAATCTCGGTACGGTTCTGATGGTTCTCGGGATTCCGTATGACTCACCAAAAGCGCTTGCCCTTGCCGGAGCGATCTCTGCCGTGATGACTGGTCAGGCCTATGTGACGTCGGCGGATATGGCCCATGATCTCGGAGCTTTCAGCGGTTATGCTGTCAATAGTGAGGATATGCTGCGCGTTATCCGTAACCATCGCCGGGCTGCACGGAATATGTCGGAGGAGGAGTATGAGGGATTGACAGTCAAGCCACGCGGGATTGATTCGGAGTACTGCCCGGGTGAGCTCTTCGAGGCAGCAGGAAAGGTCTGGGATGAAGCACTGAAGAAGGGTAAAAAGTATGGATTCCGTAATGCACAGGTCAGTGTTATTGCCCCTACCGGTACGATTGGTCTGGTTATGGATTGTGATACCACCGGAATAGAACCGGAGTTTGCCATTGTTAAATTCAAGAAGCTTGCGGGAGGGGGCTATTTCAAGATTGTCAACCAGTCGGTGCATAAAGCGCTTGAGCGTCTTGGATATACCAGTGCACAAATCGATGATATCGAGCACTACTGCAAGGGTCACGGCACACTTGCCGGTTCTCCCACTATCAACCGGCAGTGGCTGAAAAGCCGTGGTTTCACTGACGACAAGATTGAAGTTGTCGAGTCGCAGCTTGAAACCGTCTTTGATATTCGTTTTGCTTTCAACAAGTGGATTCTGGGCGAGGATTTCTGTGCAGCGCTTGGCTTTACCGATGATCAGCTCGAAGATCCGGATTTTGACATGCTTCAGGCTCTTGGCGCGACAGCACAAGATGCGGAGCAGGCCAATGATTATGTTTGCGGTACCATGACGATCGAGGGCGCTCCCCATCTGAAACTTGAGCATCTGGCGGTGTTTGATTGTGCCAGCACCTGCGGGCGCAAAGGGCTCCGCTATATCAAGCATATGGCTCATGTCCGGATGATGTCGTCCGTTCAGCCTTTTATTTCAGGTGCGATATCAAAAACAGTCAATATGCCGGGCAGTGCGACGACCGTCGAAATCGGTGAAGTGTTTCAGGCGGCATGGCTGCAGATGGTCAAGGCCATCACGGTTTACCGCGATGGATCGAAACTTTCCCAGCCCCTTAATATTTCAAGCTTTCAGGACCTTGATGAGGTTATCATGCTTGGAACGGAAGAGAACCTTGATGAAACCAAGGGACCAAAAGAGGTACAGGAGCGTATTGTCGAGCGTGTTTATCACCGCTCCGAGCGCAGGATGCTCCCGAAACGGAGGAAGGGCTATATCCGCGAAGCGTATGTGGGCGGCCACAAGGTCTTTCTGAGAACAGGGGAGTATGAAGATGGCGCGCTTGGTGAAATCTTTATCGACATGTACAAGGAGGGCGCTTCATTCAAGGGGCTGCTGAACTGTTTTGCCGTGCTTGCATCCAAGGCGCTGCAGTATGGCATGCCGCTCGAAGAGCTTGTCGACAGTTTTACCTTTACCCGCTTCGAGCCGGCTGGTGCCGTTCAGGGGCACAATGCCATCAAGAATTCCACTTCCATCCTCGATTATGTCTTTCGCTCAATCGGGTACGACTACCTCGGCCGCAAGGATTTTGTGCATGTCAAGGCGGTTGACGAAGTGCTGGAGAGCAATGGCGATAACGGCCATACCCAGGTTGTGGAGCCTTCACTCGCCGTTCATCTGGAGGCCGACTCTTCAGTTACCCGAAAAAGCCAGGTTTACCAGGCAAAGGTTCAGGGCTATACCGGAGAACAGTGTGAAAACTGCGGTTCCATGCGTGTCAAACAGAATGGCACCTGCAAGGTATGCGACGATTGCGGTATGACCACGGGCTGTTCGTGAAGCCCAATAATATCGCAGGAGATAGTTTATCAAGGGTCTTCGCATCTGATGCGCCAAATTGGTGTTTCAGGTGCGGAGCACTGCGGCAAAGCTGGCCTGCAAGAGAGCCATTTATCCCTTGTAATAGGATCGAACCCGGAATGAGGCACCCAGTGAAAGTGCCAGAGCCTTACAGGCATCAACATCAATTGAGGGCACAAGGACAACGCTTGCAATGACCTCCGGTATTTCTTTAGCTGCCAGACGGATGAAATCACAGACTCCGGTAAAGCCGGCAGCCCCGAAAGGGGTATGGCACAACTGTATATATGTTTCCGCATCCGATGCATTCAGACTGACCGAAAGACAATCCACTATTCCAGCCAGCTCCGGTATGATGTTCCGGCCATGTACCAGATTTGCCTGCCCGTCGGTATTGATACGGACACGTGTACCATAATATTTCTTGACGGCTTCAGCCACCAGTTTGACGAATTCAAGCCTCATCAGTGATTCCCCGTAACCGCAGAAAACAACCTCTTCGAAATCCCTGAATTCTGCAATGGCAGCCATGATCTCTTCAAATGATGGCTCTCTGTCAAGAAACAGGTCGTTTTCAATAAATGTTCTGCTGTTGAATTTGATGCAGAACGAGCAGTCATTTGAACAGCGGTTTGTAATATTCAGGTAGAGCGATTTTCTGATACTGTAAGCGATAGTGGGCATTATTCAAGGAGTAATTGAAGAAAAACGACAAGGATTTCATCGACAGCCAATTCAAAAACTGCCGACTTTCACGTGTATGTTCATTGTAGAATCCATTGCAGTGTTGTTGAGATGTTTTGGAGTTGCTGTTTTTCAGTGTCAGTTAATAAGTTACGGTAATATCGCGCTGAAAACACTTTTCCCCGCCTTGTTCAAAAAATGAAGCAGGTCAAGTTTGGTGCCGTTTTTTGTTTCTGAGTTTCTGAGAGAGTATCTTGGCGAATTATTGAATGATCATTAAAATTAACGACTGGAGTTGTTATGCAAACCGTTACAGTACCACCGACATTTCAGGTTGTTATGACTCTGCATTTGAAGAGATCCTTGTATCTTTTTCCTCGCCAGAAACTAAAGGTTGTTGAATGTCGAAGATGATCTGAGCTTCGCTTGGATTGTGACCATATAAGATTCAAAATCTATCTAAAAATAAGCTGATAAATCGTGATTAAATTTACCAATAAAATACTCATCATTGGATTTGGCTCTGTATCTCAATGCACTGTTCCTATTCTGTTTAAACACATCAACGTCGATTATACTCAAGTCACCATTATGGATTTTGAGGATATTCGTGAGAAAGTATCACCGTGGACAGCATTGGGTGTTACCTACATTAACCATCAAATAACACCGTATAACATAGCGCAAACCCTTTCGACTTATGTTGCCGAGGGGGACTTGATAATCGATTTGGCGTGGAATATTGATTGTTGTGAAATTCTGCAATGGTGTCATGATCATGGTGTCCTCTATATTAACACCTCGGTAGAAGTATGGGATCCTTATACAGGGGTTGAGACCAGGCATCCTGTCGAAAGAACGCTCTACTGGCGGCATATGAACATCCGCCGCATGACTGCACAGTGGCAAAATAAAGGGGTCACTGCGGTGCTTGAGCATGGAGCTAATCCCGGATTGATATCGCATTTTACCAAACAGGGGCTGCTTGATATTGCCGACGCAGTCATTGCCCAGAACAAGGTCGGCCCTGCTCAAGCCGAAATTATTAAAGAGTTGGCTGAAAAAAGAGTCTTTAATGAGCTGGCTATGGAGCTTGGCGTAAAAGTGATTCATTGCTCTGAAAGGGACACACAAATCTCTGACGTTCCAAAACAGGTTGACGAGTTTGTAAACACCTGGAGTGTTGAGGGATTCCGGGAAGAGGGTATGACAACGGCTGAAATGGGGTGGGGAACCCATGAAAAAGAGCTGCCACAATTTGCCTATAGCCATACTGATGGGCCAAAAAACCAGATTTGCCTTGCCAAAATGGGTATGAATACCTGGGTCTGCTCCTGGGTGCCTGATTTTGATATACGTGGCATGGTTGTCCGGCATGGCGAAGCGTTTACGATATCTGACTATCTCACAGTCTATCAGGAGGGGCAAGCCATCTACCGCCCAACGGTGCACTACGCCTATTGTCCGAGTGATGCCGCTATTACCTCTCTGCATGAACTGCGTGGTTATGATTACAGACTTCAGACCAATTTCAGGATCATGAATGATGAGATCATCAAGGGTGCTGATATTCTTGGGGCGCTGCTGATGGGTCATGCCTTTAATTCATGGTGGACAGGCTCCGACTTGAGCATAGAGCAATCAAGAGCACTGGTTCCCCATCAGAATGCTACCACAATGCAGGTGGCAATATCTGTTGTCGCAGCCTGTATGTGGATGATCGAAAATCCTGACAGGGGTGTTGTTGTCCCGGATAATATCGATCATGAGTATATTCTTGGAATTGCAAAACCCTGGCTTGGTAATTTCATTTCAAAAGCTTCCGATTGGACACCCTTAAAATACAATCCCAACTTTTTTGCAGGGTTTAATTCACCAGATATTGATGAAACGGATCCATGGCAGTTCAAGAACTTTCTTATTACCGATAATGATTAAAACAGGATACACTCGATGATAGCTCAAGATTTAAAACAATTGGCTTTAGAGCATGGTACACCGTTATTTGTGGTCGATCATGAGGTTTTGCGCGCCAATTATCGTGAGTTCAAGCGGCATCTTCCGAGGGTTCAAGCCTATTTTGCGGTTAAAGCAAACTCAGCCAAAGAAATAGTTAAAACCTTTTATGACGCTGGTGCCAGCTTTGATGTCGCATCAATGCCAGAGTTTCTTACGGTCTATGAAAATATTAAAAGCCTGACGCCTGAAGAGCAACAGGATTTTATCTGGGATAAAATCATCTATGCCAATCCGATAAAGCCAATACCGACGCTAAAGGAGCTGGACCAGTATAAACCACTGGTCACTTTTGATAATGAAGATGAAATAACGAAAATAGCTGCCTATGCACCTAACGCGGGCCTTGTTTTACGCATAAAAGTCCCTAATACCGGAGCTATGGTAGAGCTCTCTTCCAAATTTGGTGCAGATCCTGGAGAAGCTGTTGATCTGATTGACAAAGCGTTCAAGAGCGGACTGGTGGTAGAAGGTTTAAGCTTTCATGTAGGCAGTCAGTGCACAAATTTCCAGAATTATATTCAGGCCCTTAATCTGGCTTCCAATATTTTCAAGGAATCGTGGGAAAGAGGGTATACGCAAGTAAAAATTCTTGATATTGGCGGTGGTTTTCCCGCTCCCTATGACAAAAATGTACGACCTTTTGCCGAGCTTGCCCTGATGCTCAATTCCGAATTTGACCGTCTCTTTCCACCCGACATTGAAATCATAGCCGAACCCGGAAGATTTTTAGTGGCAACTGCCGCCTGGGTTGTGATGGAGATTATCGGGACAGCTTATCGCGACGGTAAAAAATGTTATTACGTCAATGACGGTGTCTATCATACGTTTTCAGGGATAATCTTTGATCATTGTGAATATCCTTTAAAATCCTTCAAAGAAGGCAATGAGAAAATGTGCGCGGTTTATGGACCAACCTGTGATGCTCTCGACACAATCACTATGGCCAATCTCTTGCCTGTAGATCTTTCGATAGGGGATTTGCTCTACAGTGAAAATATTGGAGCCTACAGTCACGCGTCATCAACCTACTTTAATGGGTTCCCGCCTGCTAAGGTTCTGCATATAAATAAATAGAATCAGTTGTACGCTTGGGTTGACATTGTCAACCCAGGGGACAGTTATCTGTCAGTGAGAGGAGATTAGGCGGTATCCGGATTACGACTGAACGCTGCTTGCCACCGGGCGAAAGCCTGTTGCAGAAGGCTCCATGGTGGTCTCCACGAGATTGAGCCCGGTTATCTGCAAGGTTCTGAAAGGGGAGTGACGCACCAGTTCGTAATCGTGAGTGCCGATAATGACAATGATCCCTTTCTGGTTGATCCTTTTCAGATAGTCGAGGATTTCCAGGGAGGTGTCGGGGTCGAGGTTGCCGGTCGGTTCGTCGGCAAGAATGACCAGGGGTTCGCGGACAAGGGCTCTTGCTATGGATATTCTCTGTTGCTCACCACCCGAGAGATTGAGGGGCATCTGTTTCACTGCATGTTCAAGGCCTACGCTTTCAAGTGCCTGCATCACCTTCTCCTTGATGAGATTTTCCTTCGTACCGGTAACTTTCAGCACAAAAGCCAGATTCTCATAGACATTGCGGTCTTCGAGCAGTCGGAAGTCCTGGAAAACAATGCCGAGTTTTCTGCGAAGGTGGGGAATCTGCCGTTTTTTTATGGTACGCGAACTGTATCCGGCAATCAGGATCTCTCCTTTTGTCGGAAAAATATCCATGTAGAGCGACTTGAGCAGCGTTGTTTTTCCGCTGCCGCTTTTGCCGACTATATAGACAAGCTCATCAGGCGCAATGGTAAGATTCAGGTTTTTGAAAACCGGTTTTTTATCAAGCTCAAGGTCAACGTCAGTGAATGAAATCATGGCTCAGTTTGTTTTCTGTTTCGGGCTATTTTCACGGCCAGCAGCGTCGCTTCATAACAACTTCTTTCGGAGGCAATTCCTTTTCCCGCAATATCAAATCCGGTGCCATGATCAGGCGAGGTCCTGACAATCGGCAGGCCAAGGGTGACATTAACCCCTGTATCGAAAGCAAGGACCTTGAAGGGAAGTAATCCCTGATCGTGATACATCGCCACAACGATATCATATGCGCGATACCTTTGAGCTCCAAAAAAGCCGTCCGCAGGGAAGGGTCCTTCCACCTGGAGACGGCCAGAAAGCCTTTCAATACAGGGAGTGATAACTTCCTGCTCTTCGCGGCCCATCACACCGCCGTCAGAAGCGTGCGGATTGAGGCCGAGCACTGCTATACGAGGCGCGGCAATTCCGAAATCGATTTTCAACGATTCCGCAAGAGAAGTGAGAAACGCATCAAGGTTCATCCTCCGGATCAGTCCGGGTATTTTTTCAAGGGGTTCATGAATCGTGGCAAGGGCTACCTTGAGTTCACTGACCGGATCATAGAACATCATGGTTGGTGATGGCACGTCGAATATTCGTCCGAGAAATCCCGTGTGGCCAGTGTTTGTAAAGCCTGCACGAGCAATGGCTTCCTTGTGAATCGGTGCGGTGACAAGGGCATCGCACAATCCATCCCGGCAGAACTCAGCGGCTGCCTTGATCGACTCCATGGCGATCCGGCCAGACGCAGCCGATATGGTGCCCGCCGTAATGCTCTCCGGTTCAGCGACACTGAAGACTGGCAAAACCCCTGAAGGCACCGGAGCAGTCGCACAATCGACCATTTCCAGTTCTACTGGCAGGCCAAGTGCTTTCCGGTAATAGTCCATGACACTGTATGAGCCGGTGACAAGAAATGAGTGAGCGGAATCTTTCAGTTTAAGAAAGCTTTTCAGAATGATTTCCGGACCAATGCCGTGAGGATCACCGATTGACCAGACAATGCGCATCTTCAGAGCCGTTTGTATGCATTGGCAATCTTGTCATCCTTTTTAACTCCGCTCAATGCCATCCAGAGAAGTACCGGTTCAGGCAGGAGGATGAACAATCCAGCTTCGGGCTTGTGGCTGAACGCAACGCAAGTACACAAATACTCATTCAGAAAATGAGCGGCGGCAAGGCCCGAAAGCAGGTCGCCGAGGAAGAGAAGCATGCCAAGCAGAATGACTTTTTTTTGAAGGTCTCTTTTTTTATAAAGAAAGATTGCTGCAATGGCTGCAATGGCGGTCAGTGGAGAAAAGATGCCTGCAGCATAGCTGCTGGTGACTTGCATGATCCCCGCATCGGGGAATGGAGCGAAATCGGTGATAAAAACCAGTGTCGGGATGCTGAAACTCCAGAATGGGAAAAACATGCTTGCCACAGCAAGCAGTCCGGCAAGGAAGAGGTACAGAGTCTGAATTCTGGCTACCATGGTGTTTTGAGGTTAAGGGTCATTGAAACATGTAAAAACAATATACATAATCAGGGCAAAAGAGTTTTGAAGGCTTTATGAAAATATCAGACTGTTTTCAGCCTTATTGGCTCATACTGTCAGATTGACATGATAAGGCTTTGAAGCTCGGAAAAGTATAGCAGGTAGTAACGGTCGACAGGTTGAGCTTTACGTTTATTATCATTCTCTCGGTGGTGCTCCTGCATGAAGTTTTTTCTCTTATAGTTCTTCCTGGAGCGATGTTCATTGTAAGGGGCTCTATTCTCATTATACTTGCCAATGAGCGTGATGTACTATATCAGTCTCTTCTGAAGATGTTTTTTAAAGAGCGTCTCGATCAGGAATTTCAGTAACAATTCACGCAGGGAAAATAGGTAGGGATTCAGGGAGTTAACTCAATCCGGAATTTTTTTCCAAGCACAACACTTTTCAGTACAACTGCTGTGCTGGAAAGTGTCTGGTGCGGTATGACAAATTGAGGCTGTTTCAGTCGTAAATAAGCTATATTTATGCAACTGAAAAAGGGAGGAAAATGGAAAGCAAGTATGAGGTGGGTGACGATTTTTTTCGTGAAAAGGTTTTAGCTGCGGTTTTTTATGGATTCCGTGCCATCAAAAATCCCGTATCCGTAACAGTTCATCCTGAATTGATGATAAGGATACGGGAAGATTTCAAGAATAAAGTGGTTGCGCCGGTAAATGTTGGTGGCACTGAAATGTTTTTCGGACTGCCGGTCATAGAGGATGCAACAAAAGAGAAGGATTATATCGCTGTAAATTAAAACCAGAAATAGTGTTACAAACCGAGTCAAAAGTCTGAATGAGCGCTGTTTACAATGGCTTTAATTGGTTCCTCCCGTATTCTTCCGAAATCTCAAACTCACGGTTTCACATCCGAAGCGACTTTCATACGCACGATTCTGGTGGGATTGGAAACAGCGCCATTGTTGTATTGCGTACCGGCCTTGACCTTGTCGACAAATTCCATTCCGGATACCACTCGTCCCCAAACGGTGTATTGTCCGTCGAGGAAAGGGGCCGGTGCGAAGCAGATGAAAAACTGGCTGTCACCGCTGTTGGGATCAGAGGCTCGTGCCATGGAGACGGTGCCCCGGATATGCTGCTCGCGTGAAAATTCGGCTTGAAGCTGCTGGCCGGAGCCTCCGGAACCGTCACCCTGAGGATCGCCGGTCTGGGCCATAAATCCCGGTATGACACGGTGGAAGGTGAGGCCGTCATAAAAACCTTTGCGGGTCAACTCTTTGATGCGAGCCACATGGCGGGGAGCGATACCGGGAAGCATCCGGATGACAACCCGTCCTGATGGCAGGTCGAGATAGATTGTGTTTGCGGGATCGAGTGCCGGTGCCGCAGAAAGGGACAGGGGAAGCATGGCTCCAATAAGCCCGATTAAAACGACAAGAATTCGAAATGGTTTGTTCAGCATAAGGTAGAGGTTGTGTTTTGATGCATATGTTTTTGAAGTATAGCAAGAATGAAGAGAGAAGCAATGGAAAACTGCGCAGCAGGTGTTGATTTTATTTACTTGCATGTCCTGACGTGAATCCGCGTAACGGGATTGCCTGGTTGTGGAAAAAAAGAATTATTTGCATCTGTATGCAACATGGTCAAAGGTTTTCAGGAGCCCTGTTTTGTCAAAAATTAGTATTATGTCGCAAAATTCTTTGCTGGAACATCTTGAATAAGGAACATCATGAGCGATTTGCCGAACTGTCCAAAATGCAACTCTGAATACACCTATGAGGTCGGGGCTCTTTTTACCTGCCCTGAGTGCGCATACGAATGGAGCACGTCTGCTCCTGTGCCTGAAAAGGCCCGCATCTGGAAAGATGCGAATGGCAACATTTTACAGGACGGTGATTCTGTGACGGTTATCAAAGACCTTAAGGTAAAGGGCTCGTCATCGATGCTCAAGGGTGGCACAAAGGTGCGGAACATCCGTCTGATTGAGGGTGACCATGATATCGATTGCAAGATCGATGGCTTTGGGCCGATGCAGTTGAAGTCGGAATTCGTGAAGAAAGCCTGAGACGATTCGTCATGTATCTACATGATGACACTAAAATGATCAAGCGAGCTGTCCGGTTCTTTTTCTTCCTTCCTGATTGAGGTTACGTTTGATCGCGATGGCCCCTTTTTTGCCTGATTGAGCAGTTCCTCAATTGCTTTTTCAGTGCCCTGCGCATCAATTTCAACGGTGCCGTCGATCCGGTTTTTCACCCATCCGCATAGCTGCAGCTCTTGTGCCTTCCGGTAGATAAACATTCTGAACCCGACACTTTGTACGGAGCCTGAAACAACCAAGTGTACCCTTTTCAGCATATCTTCCTGTTTTTATCATTATGTATGAACATAACATATACATATACAAACGAAGAAGCCATCCCGTTCATGCAGATGGCTTCTTCGTTTTTTTTAGCAATGAATTTTTTTATCTAAGGGTACTGCTTCTGCCTCAGTGAAAGTGACATGTTTATTATGGCGATATCTTGAAGACAGGGTACAAAAATTAATTTACGGGAGCTACAATTCAATGATATTTGATATGTGTGACTTTGAGTGAAAAGATTAAACGTGAGCTGAGGGCTGTAGCCGTATTTGAAGCCGGTAAAGGCTTACTGGTAATCTTTACTGGGTTAGCTGTATTTTCCCTAATACATCAGAATGTTCAGATGATTGCCGAACAACTGGTAGGGCATCTTCATCTTAATCCAGCGAAAACCATTCCAAAGATATTTGTAGAATCTGCCCGGAATCTGACTGATGGTCGTATACGTCTTCTGGCATTGTTTGCACTGCTCTATGCCTCCATGCGGTTTGTTGAATCTTACGGACTATGGTTCGGAAAGCGATGGGCAGAATGGTTTGCATTGCTTAGCGGAGGCGTTTATTTGCCTATGGAGCTTTATGAACTTGCAAAAGGTTTTACGTTGCTTAAGATCTTTTTTGTATTGGTTAATCTTATTATTGTGCTCTATATGGTCGTTATGCTGAGGCGAAAAGGAAAAGATAACCGAATACTATAAGAGGTCCCGACGCCCTGAGAGTAAACGATAAGTAAGGTAAGAAGTTGGCATCATGTTTGGGTATTGAAACAAAAGGGAATTACAGGATCTTTAACAAGAAATGACCGATACTCCGATATATCGAGAACAGCAACGGTTCACCGATCAGGATCTGGTTTCAAAGACGATTAAAAATAAACAGGCATTTGCAGCAATCGTTCAACGATATGAAGCACCTCTTTTGAGATATATTTCCCGCCTTGGATGTAAGGATGCGAGTGCTGCTCAGGATCTGTTACAGGAGATATTCGTCAAAACCTTTGTTCACCTCAATGATTATGATCACTCTCTTCAGTTTTCTTCGTGGATTTACAGGATCGCACATAATGAAGTAGTCAGTTATTTTCGAAAGGAAAGGAGTCGCCCGTGCGTACTAACGAGAGAAGAGGATTTATTTCTTTTTGAAAATATTGCTGATGATTTAGGATTGGCCGATCCGAAGAACCAGCGTCATTCCGTTTTGGAAATACAGGCAGCTCTGGATAGGCTTGAGCCAAGGTATCGTGATATGATTGTCCTGAAGTTTTTTGAAGAAAAATCCTATGAAGAGATATCTGATATTCTGCAGATGCCTCAGGGAACAGTCGCAACACTCATTAATCGAGCAAAGAAAAAAATCAAAATTTATTTAGAAAAGAGTTGGATGTAAAGGACATGCAAAAGGAGAGATCACAATCCATACTGGAAGAAATTGAAAAAAGAAAGGCTGTCCCGATTCCGCGTTGGCACTTTCTGGTCAAACGACTTGGATTCTGGCTGCTTGCTGCAATTTCGGTCTTGACTGGAAGCATTTCGATGGCGACAGCCTTTTATGTGTTTTTTGATCATGATTTCATCGAAGATCATGACTATATCGATCTGTTTTTAGCCCAGAAGCCGTTCATTGCCG
Source organism: Chlorobiaceae bacterium (assembly GCA_013334755.1). Taxonomy (GTDB): domain Bacteria; phylum Bacteroidota; class Chlorobiia; order Chlorobiales; family Chlorobiaceae; genus Chlorobium. Next base: position 25,864 of record JAAXWX010000002.1, read on the forward strand.
ATATTATTTCAGGTATTCCTTATGTATGGCTGGCTGCTCTTGCGCTTTTTACCCTCGTTGCATTTTTCGGATTCCGGCACACCAAAAAAGGGTATCGCTATTCCGCAGTCAAGGTTATTGCTGCCTCCCTGTCTGCAAGCCTTCTTCTGAGTGCTTGCCTGAATACTGTTGATATTGGGGGATATATACACCGTTATCTTATTGAAAATGTCCATGTTTATAACAAGCTGATTTACGCAAATGAGCATCGCTGGACGAATTCTGAAAGAGGATTGCTTGGCGGAAAGGTCATCCAGGTAAATATTCCTGGTCACCTGCTTGTTGTGAGGGATTTTAAAAAAGGCATCTGGCGTGTTGATATCAGTAAAGCCGAGGTGCATCCAAAGACCCGGATTTCTCCTGGCAAATATCTGAAAATAACTGGAATGAAAACAGGCAAAAGAACTTTCCAGGCTCTTTCAATACAGGCTTGGGAAAAGAAATATCATAAGCGAAAACTGCCGTCACAAAAAAATGATCCAACAAAGAGCATTCAGGATATTACAGTTCCTTGATTTCAATGCTTGCCTGAACTGGTTCCAACCTGAAGTTTCTCCAAAGCAAAAAAAATAACGTCCAGTTGAAATTTTGAAAGAAAAACGAGAGAGATGCGTAGTAGAAGAAGGAAGGAAAATGAATTGCTTCTTCTTTTACTTGCAAACGACAAATAAACAAAAACTATGAAAAAGAATTTTATTGCTGGTGTTATCGTCTCTCTCGCAATGGCAGGAATGTTTGGTGGTGTTTCTTTTGCTGAAACCGCAACAGGCGCAAAACCAGCCGTGACAACTGAGGCAAAAGTTGAAGCTCCTGTAGCTGCAAAGAAAGTTGCTAAAAAGAGCACTAAAAAGAAATCAGCCAAAAAAGCAGTTGCTAAAAAGGTAGAAGCCCAGAAAGAAGTAACTCCGGCAGCAGTTCCATCAGTACCATCAGCACCAGCAGCCAAGTAAGAATCTGTTTGTGACACAAGAAAAGCAAGAAGGATGATGGCCGCTTGATGGCAATGTTATGATGATAGATAAATAAACGCGCTCGTCAGTATTTTTTTGTTTTCGAAAAACCCCTCCTGTTGAAGGGGTTTTTCTTTGTATTCTCAGGTTGTTTAAATTTTTTAACGGGATTTCCGGTCTTGACGGTGAAGGCTTTTATAGCTGCGGTTTTCATAAAACTATATAACGCTGAAAACTATGATATCGGAGTCAACAACAACGTCAAGTGTTCTTGGTGCTGCTTTGCTTGCTGCAGCGCTTGTGTTGCCATCGGTGCAGACGGCATATGCAGATGCTCCTCCGGAGAGAGGTGCCGTAAGCATGAAATACCTTAATTATCAGGATAGTCAGTCAACAGACACTCCGGCAACAGCAGGATTATTGACCAGAGATCGGATCGGAGTTAATGCCCTTTCGTTTATGGGTAAACTTCCTCTTGCCGGCGAGTGGTTGATAGAGGTTTCGTTCATGGAAGATTCTGTTACAGGTGCATCGCCAGCATATCACTCCTCAGGGTTTCCTGCAAGCAAAAGTAAAGTCATATCAGGAGCGTCGGGAGAGTTACGGCATGCCCTGGATCTCCAGCTTACACGATACTTTCCGGAGGGAAGCGTTACTGCAGGTACCAGTTATTCGAGTGAGTCTGATTATGTTTCCCGCAGTTGTTCTCTTCAGGGAACTCTCTCCTCGGAAGATAAAAATACAACAGTAACTTTTGGTGGAAGTTTTAACGATGACACCATCAATCTCAATAAGCCGAATGTTGTTGCATCGAAACAACAGCTTGCAAATGAAAAAAAGCAGGTTATTGCCGGGTTATTTGGAGTTACAAAGGTACTGACGAAGCGGGATATTGTGCAGCTTAACCTGGGGTACTCAGATGGAAGTGGGTATTATACTGATCCCTACAAAGACCCTGATAACAGACCGCGGGATCGGAATAGTGTGACTGTGTCAGGGCGATGGAATCACCATGTTGATGGTACCGACGGGACAGTCCGGCTTTCGTATCGCTATTATTCGGATACATTCGGTATACGGGCGCATACATTTGGCGCAGAATATGTGCAGCCGTTGCAGCATGGCTGGACGGTTACACCGATACTCCGGTTTTATACACAAAGCGAAGCTGATTTTTATGTTGCTGTTGCTGATGAGAAGCTAACTGGAGATGGAACGCCCAAACCACCTGTGAATGTTATCTATTATACTGAAGATGAACGACTCTCGGCTTTTGGCGCAGTTACTTTCGGGCTGAAAGTAAGCAAGCAGCTGAATCAGGATTGGTCGGCCGATCTGAAATTTGAAAAATATGAGCAGCGTGATGAGTGGAGCCTGAATGGGTCCGGCGATCCCGGTCTGGCAACTTTTCATGCCAGAAGTATTCAGGTTGGGCTGTCCCGCAAAATGTAATACCAAAAAGAGAGCTACCAGTGAATACCGCCTCAGGTTATCCCCAGCAAGAAGAAGAGAGGTTCTGGACTCTCTCGTCTGAAGATGCACTCTTGGGGCTTGAGAGTAACCGTAATGGATTATCTGAAAAAGCTGCTCAGGAAAGATTAAAGCAATACGGGCCAAACTCCCTGAAAGGAAGCTCCAAAACTTCCGGGTTTCTGCTTTTTCTGATGCAATTCAAAAGTCCGGTTACATTACTGCTGATTTTTGCGGCACTGCTCTCTTTTGCCCTTCATGACAGAACTGATGCCGCCATTATTCTGCTCATTGTTCTGGTAAGTGGATTGTTGGGCTGGTGGCAGGAAAAAGGGGCTGCCAGAGCGGTTGATCAATTGATGAAAATGGTGCAGATCAAGTGCAGGGTCATGCGTAACGGACAGGATAAAGAGATACACATCGAAGAGGTGGTTCCGGGGGATGTTGTTTTACTCTCGGCTGGTGATATGATTCCAGGTGACTGTCTTTTGCTGGAATCAAAAGAGTTGTTTGTTGACGAAGCCGCCTTTACGGGTGAGACCTATCCTGTAGAAAAAAACAGAGGAATTGTAGCTCCCGATACGCCTTTGGCGAAGCGGAGCAATATTCTGTTGATGGGAGCGCATGTTATCAGTGGCAAAGCTGAAGCGCTGGTGATGAAAACCGCAATGCAGACCGAGTTTGGAAAAATTTCCGATACGCTTCGCTTAAAGGCTCCTGAAACGGATTTTGAACGTGGAGTTCGCAGGTTCGGCTATATGCTGATGGAGATCACCATGGTTCTTGTAGTTATTATTTTTGCCGTCAATGTCCTGCTGCATAAACCAATTCTTGATTCATTTCTTTTTTCCATGGCGCTGGCCGTCGGTCTTACACCTCAATTGCTCCCCGCTATTATCAGCGTCAACCTGGCTTCCGGTGCACGCAATATGGCGAAGCAGCAGGTTATTGTGAAGCGATTGTCTTCCATCGAAAACTTTGGGAGCATGAACATACTCTGTTCGGATAAGACCGGTACTATTACAGAAGGTACGGTGAAATTGCATAAGGCATTATCCGTTTCAGGCGAGCCGTCGGACAAGGTGCTGGAGTATGCATGGCTGAATGCTTCCCTGCAGCAGGGATTTCATAACCCCATTGATGAGGCTGTCATAAACAGCCGGTCTGGCAGCGAGCATTTATTTGAGGTGCAGAGCGAAGTGCCTTATGATTTCATCAGGAAACGTCTGAGTGTTCAGATTCGCAACGCTTCTGAAAATATTGTGATTACGAAAGGGGCGCTGAAACAGGTGCTGGCTGTGTGCAGCAGGGTAGAAACTGAAAACGGAATATTTCTGGCTCTGGATGAAAAACGTTCACAGATTATGGAGTGCTATGAGCAGCTCAGCAGCAAAGGGTATCGAACTCTCGGGGTGGCATGGAAAACCGGAGAGAGTCAACAGAACTTTACCCGTAAGGATGAAACGGAGATGATCTTTCTTGGTTTTATCACCTTTTTTGATCCGCCAAAAGCAAACATTCAGGAGACCATTCGAAATCTGGAAAAAATCGGCGTAAACCTGAAAATCATTACAGGTGATAATACTCTGGTTGCGGAAAGTCTTGGAAGACAGATCGGTCTTGTCAACCCGAGACTCCTTTCCGGTATGGAAATCCGCAAGATGAGTGACCTTGCATTGATGCAGCAATCAGTGCGTACCGATATCTTTGCAGAAGTCGAACCCGACCAGAAGGAACGAATCATCCATTCTCTGAAAAAGGCAGGGAATGTTGTTGGTTTCATGGGTGACGGAATTAACGACGCTTCCGCCCTCCATGCCGCCGATGTAGGAATTTCTGTTGATTCTGCGGTAGATGTTGCCAAAGAAGCTGCAGAGATTGTGCTGCTCAATCATGATCTGAGGGTTCTGGAACAGGGTATCAGAGAGGGGCGTAAAACCTTTACCAACACCATGAAGTATGTCTTTATGGCGACAAGTGCCAATTTCGGTAACATGTTCAGTATGGCCGGGGCCTCCCTTTTCCTTCCTTTTTTGCCATTGCTTCCAAAGCAGATACTGCTCACCAATCTCCTGACCGATTTCCCTGAGATCACTATTTCAGGTGACCGTGTTGATGCCATAAACATTGCCCGGCCCCACCGCTGGGATATCCGTTTTATCCAGCGCTTTATGATCACCTTCGGTATGCTCAGCTCCCTCTTTGATTTTTTCACGTTTGGTGTCTTGCATTATGTACTTCATGCAGGGGAGTCACAGTTTCAGACCGGCTGGTTCGTCGAATCGGTCATATCCGCCTCGCTGATTGTGCTGGTGATCCGCACGCGCCTGCCATTTTTCAAAAGCCTGCCCGGCAGATACCTTCTGACGGCAACCCTGCTCGTGGTTCTGGGGGTCCTTGCGTTGCCATTTACACCACTGGCGATGACATTCGGTTTTGCCAGGTTACCCTTGCTCTTCTATGGCTGGATGCTGCTGATTGTCGTCATGTATATTTTATCAGCAGAAGTGACAAAGCATTTTTTCTATAAACGTCTGATTAATGACTGATCATTTTGCTCGTATAGTAACCTTCTATACGTTCTGCAATTGCTGAAATTCCACCGGTGTTTTGTTTTACAAATGTTTCAGCAGCCTTTCCTCTTTTTTCCCTTTGTTTGGTATCGGCAGTCAGTGTTTTGAGTGCAGCGGCAAGTTCCTTTTGATCGTTAATGACTATAGCGCCTCCTGAAGCAATAAGGCCTTCGGTTTCGGGAGAGTTGTGATAGCGGGGTCCGAATAGTACCGGAATGCCATGGACAGCCGGTTCGAGAGTGTTATGTACGTTGACACCAAAGCCTCCTCCGACATAAGCGATTGAGGCAAGTGAATACAGTTCTGCGAGATAGCCGGTCTGATCGATGACAAGGATCTGCCGTTCAGGATCGAATGTCGCATTCAGGGTGGATACGGGCAAAAAATCAAGAGAGTGAAGTTGAAGATCCCCGTATAGTCGCGCCATGTTTTCGGGATTTACTTCATGCGGAACCAGAACAAGTGCCGGACGTTCATCCAGTTCCTTCCATGCAGCAAGGAGTAGAACCTCATCCTTATCCCATACACTTCCTGCTACCAGTACCGTTCGGTTTTCAAATACCGGTTTCAGGTGAGCAACCTTTGCAGAATTTCTGCTCCGCAGAAAGACCTGGTCAAATCTTGGGTCGCCGGCAGTTTCTGCATGCTGGCAATTGAAGAGCTGCCTGAAGGCATCAGTGTCTTTGGCTGATACCGTATAGATGTGATTGAAGAGGTGAAATAGGGTTCTGTAAAAACCTTTCAGCATCGGGTTGAAATATGGCGACCCTTGCTGCAGTGCCGCAGCGGCAAGTATCAGCGTTACACCGCATTTTTTTGCTTCAAGGAGATGGTTCGGCCAGAAGTCGTATCGCATGAGCAGAAATATATCCGGCTTGATGAGTGAGAGGAGTCTTTTTGCGTTGTTCCGGGTGTCGGGTGGAAGATAGAAGACGGCAGAAGCATCCTGGAAATTTTTCCTGGCATTGTAGCCTGAATCAGAAAGAAAGGAGACAAAAAGAAGAATGTCCGGGTGTTTTTCTTTCAGGGCAGCAACAATCGGACGAGCCTGTTCGAACTCTCCGACTGAGGCGGCATGAACCCATAACCGGAAGGGGGAAGAGGGGAGTTTGTGGATTATTTGTTCCAGTTCTTTGAACTGCCCTCTCCTCACACTGAAAAATGTCCGGAGCTTGGGATGAAGAAAGCTGAAGAATCTGGCTGCGCCGAGAAGCACAGGAAAAAGGCGGGTGTAGCAGGAGAGGGACGAGCAGGGGTTCATAACGATATAGTGTTGCTCATGAAAGCTTTAATAGCTAAAGGCAAAGTAAAAAGTCAATCGTTGAGTTTATTGGGTAATAAAAATAAATTCGCCTTTAACAAAATAAAATCGTACTATGTGACGTTTTTAATGCGTGGTGAATATGCTAAGAAAGGACGCAGGGAAATTCAATGGTTTTACTGATTTCTTGATTTCCGGCGTTTGTGACGATACGATGGCACTCAGCATTGTCTGAAGTTGCCCGGGTGTTTTCGGTTGATGAGAACTCTTCTTCATTTTTTTCTTTCCTGCATTGCTGCCACTCCCGCCTCGTACGAGGCTCTTTTTTATCAATGTTTAGGAAAAGGAAAATACAATGAAAGAACAGCAATTATTGCCGAAGGATTTTCTCGGCCTTGAGCTTGCCGAACCGTTAATGAGGGCTCTTGCAGAGGTGGGGTATGAAAACCCTACTCCGATTCAGGCCCAGACAATACCCCTGATACTCGAAGGACGTGATGTCCTTGGTCAGGCCCAGACCGGCACTGGAAAAACTGCCGCATTTGCCCTGCCGATTCTCTCCAATATTGATCTTGAACATGCCGAACCCCAGGCTCTGGTGCTGGCTCCTACAAGAGAGCTTGCCATACAGGTCGCGGAGGCATTTCAGCGTTATGCCGAATATCTCAAGGGTTTTCATGTCGTTCCGATTTACGGTGGACAGGATTATGGAATCCAGCTTCGCATGCTGAGACGTGGCGTGCATGTTGTAGTCGGGACACCTGGCCGTGTCATGGACCATATGCGCAGGGGATCACTCAATCTTGCTTCCCTGAAATGCCTCGTGCTTGATGAAGCTGACGAAATGCTTCGCATGGGATTTATCGACGATGTTGAATGGATTCTTGACCAGACCCCCAAAGGCCGCCAGGTTGCTCTTTTCTCGGCAACCATGCCGCCGGTGATTCGTCGTATCGCCCAAAAGTATCTGAATAAACCTGCGGAAGTCACCATACAGACAAAAACCACAACGGTTGATACTATTCGTCAGCGTTACTGGATTGTAGGTGGAAGCCACAAGATCGATATTTTGACAAGAATCCTTGAAGTTGAGCCGTTTGACGGCATGCTTATTTTTGTGCGGACGAAAACCATGACGCTTGAGCTTGCCGAAAAACTTCAGGCAAGGGGATATGGCGCCGCTGCACTGAATGGGGATATGCCCCAGAGTCAGCGTGAACGTACAGTTGACCAGCTTAAAAACGGAACGTTAAGTATTGTTATTGCCACCGACGTTGCTGCCCGTGGGCTTGACGTTGAGCGTATCAGCCATGTTATCAATTACGATATTCCTTCCGATACAGAATCTTACGTGCACCGTATCGGCCGTACCGGCCGTGCCGGACGTGCCGGTGATGCCATTCTGTTTGTCTCTCCGAGAGAGAAAAATATGCTGTACGCCATTGAAAGGGCAACACACAGCCGCATAGAGCTGATGGAGCTGCCGACAACGGAGGTCATCAATAACAAGCGGATTGCAAAGTTCAACCAGCGGATTACTGATACGATAGCAGCTGAAGACCTTGCGTTTTTTACCAATCTTATTGAGCAGTATTGTCATGAGCATGATGTGCCGGAACTTGAAGCCGCCGCTGCACTTGCGTCGATGGTTCAGGGGGAAACGCCGCTTCTGTTGTCCAACAAGCCTGAAAAATCAAAGTCTTATGAGGATCGGGAAGGATCCGGCAGGGATCGTGGATCAGAGAGAGTGCGCAGCTCTGACAGGGATCGCGGGCCGGTCAAGAAAAGAACCAAGGGCGAGACCTATGGTGATGAAGGCAAGGAGAGGTATCGTCTTGAAGTTGGCAGTGAGCATGGTGTGAAAGCCGGCAATATTCTCGGTGCTATTCTTAATGAGGTAGGTCTTGATCCGGAATCGGTCGGTCATATTTCGATCAACGATACATTCAGCACGGTTGAACTGCCACAGGGTATGCCGGACAATATTTTTCATGAACTCAGAACGGTCAGGGTTTGCGGACGTCAGTTGCGGTTGAGCAAAATGGATGAGCAGGAACGCGAATCTGCATATGGCCCCAAAAAGAGTTTTAAAAAACCGTATAAACCGGCAGGAAAAGAAACAGCCTTTTTTACAGGTAACAAAAAGAAACGTAAGGGGTAAGCCATCAGCTCTCTTTTTCAGGCGGGGAATTTTTTCCCCGCTTTTTTTTGTTCAATTCTGAGGTTGATTTTGTTCAGGATATCAGGAGAAAACTATGGAACTTGAATTTTACGGCGCAACGGAAAGAGTGACCGGTTCGAGTCATATTCTAAGAGTAAAGGGTTTCACGGTTCTTTTGGACTGCGGCCTCATACAGGGTTCACCTGAGGATGAAGCACTCAACAGGGCTCCTTTTCCTTTTGAGCCGGCATCAATTGATGCCGTTGTACTGACTCACGGTCATATTGATCACTCGGGTCGCCTGCCTTATCTCATCAAAAAGGGGTTCAGGGGAAAAATTTACACACATCACGCGACGGTTGATCTTTGCAGGGTACTGCTGCTTGATTCGGCATCTCTTGCCGAACGGGATGCGGAGTTTCGCAGGAAGCATCCGTTGACGCGGCGCGACCTTCATGCTGAACCACTCTATACCCGTGAGGATGCAGTGCAGGCGATCAATATGCTTACGGGCACGCCTTATCATGAAAAGCGCGAAATTCTTCCCGGGATAACCATTCGTTTCAGTGATGCAGGCCATATTCTCGGTTCCGCCCTTGTTGAGGTGTGGCTGCAGGAAGATGCTGTAGCAAGGAAAGTTGTTTTCAGTGGGGATGTTGGTCAGTATGATTCACCTATTCTTAATGATCCCGAAACTATCGGGAAAGCTGATGCGGTCATCCTTGAGAGCACCTACGGAGACCGTTTGCATCGGGAACTTGAGCTCACCCTTGCCGAAATCGGGGGGATTATACGATCGGCCAGTACAGGACATGGTAATATTATCATTCCAGCTTTTGCGATTGGAAGGAGCCAGGAGCTTCTCTACCTTTTTGGCCGTTATTATGAAGAGTGGGGGCTTGAGCAGTGGCAGGTTTATCTTGACAGTCCTATGGCAATCGAAGCCAGCAGTATCTACTGGGATTATCCTGAATTGAACGACAATGAGGCGCTCGCTTTCCGTTACGATAAAAAGATGATGCCTCATCTTAAAAACCTTCACTTTACTCCCAAAGTTGAGCAGTCGCAGGCAATCAATGCCATTAAAAGTGGCGCCATTATTATTGCCGGCAGTGGCATGTGTAATGGGGGCAGGATATTGCACCATCTGAAACATAATATACAGCGACCGGAGTGCTCGGTGATCATGACAGGTTTTCAGGCAGAAGGAACACTTGGCCGCTCGCTTGTCAATGGTGAACGGGAGGTGATTATTCATGGCAGGAGTTATCCGGTAAAGGCGACTGTACACACTATTGGCGGGTTATCGGCGCATGGTGACCAGAACGACCTTTTGCGCTGGATGAGTGGATTTGAAAATAAGCCTGAAGTTTTTGTGGTGCATGGGGATGTGCCTGTCAAAAAAATATTCAGGGACGCTCTTGAGCAACGTCTGGGTCTGAAGGCGACTATTCCAGTGTCAGGAGATGTTATTACATTCGGGCTTTGATTTTCCAGTTATAAGTACTTACAGGGATTGTGACGCATTTGTAAAAACAATTCTCAAACGGCTGTTTTTATGCATTAATTTCTATTTTAAAATGTTTTATAAGAGATGGTTATCGATGGCCAACCGGCTACAGACATTATGATGACGATCGTTTTTTTTATGTTACCAAAAGGATGCTATGTCAGTTATTTCATTCAGGGAGCTTGTCCCTATTCTTCAGACCGCAATTGGGCCGATGATTCTCATATCCGGTCTCGGTCTTCTGCTTCTCACCATGACCAACAGGCTTGGTCGTATTATCGACCGTTCACGATCATTGCTTGATAACCTCGAGTCCTATCCTGAGACCTATATCATCAGAATTAACAGGGAGGTGGCTATTCTCTGGAAACGGGCACGCTATATCCGTACAGCCATTCTGCTGGCCAGTATGACTTGTCTGGGGGCTTCAATGCTGATCATGTTGCTTTTTCTCAGTGCATTGGTCAATATCGATCTGCCGATGCTGTTATCTGCGATATTCATTATCAGTATGCTCTGCCTGAGTTTTTCATTGGTCTTTTTCCTTGTTGATGTGAACATGAACCTTTCGGCATTGAAAATAGAAATGGAGAGTCACGACAGGAAGAGGCTTATTATTGAGACAAAGGGATACTGAGTTCAGGCGGTTTATCCTCTTGGATGAAATGTTTTGTGTACCTCTTTGATAAAAGAACGGTCGATATGCGTGTAGATCTGGGTCGTGACAATTGAGCGGTGACCGAGCATCTCCTGGACTGCTCGAAGATCAGCCCCGCCTTCGAGCAGATGAGTGGCAAAGGTATGGCGGAACGTATGAGGGCTGATATTTTTTTCAATCCCTGACATGCCGGCATATTTTTGCACCATGGTAAAGAGGGCCATTCGTGAGAGTTTTATTCCGCGTGCATTCAAAAAAAGGTAGTCATCGGAGTTCCGCTGTACCAGTGAAAAACGAAGTTCTGTCTGATATCGTTTGATCCATGAGATGGCAGAGCCGCCGATGGGTACAAGCCTTTCCTTTGATCCCTTGCCGAAGATTCTGACAAAACCTGCATCGAGAAAGAGGTTCTGCTGCTGAATGTTGACGAGTTCGCTGACCCTTACGCCGGTAGCGTAAAGGAGCTCAAGAATTGCTTTGTCACGAATAACATATTTGCCGGGAGGGTTCATGGCCTGTGGTGCTGCAAGCAGGCGTATGGTTTCATCGACCGTCAAAACGCTTGGGAGGTATCGGGCTTTTTTTGGCTGATGGATGTTTTCTGCCGGGTTAGTTTCAAGCAGGCGTTCGACAACCAGAAATTTATGAAAAGAGCGGATTGCTGAAATGTTTCGTGCTATTGAGCTTGCTTCGAGGCCTATACTGTAAAGCTCGCCAATGAACTCCTCAATATGGCGGTTTGTTATTTCCGTCATCGGTCTGGAACTCTGCTGCATGAACAACAGGTAGCGCTTGAGGTCGTTACTGTATGACTCACTGGTGTTTGCTGAAAAGTTGCGCTCGATGAGGATATAGTTCAGGTAGCTGTCAAGAGCGTTCTGGTAGTTATGATGCAACGTGTTCATACGCTTACCTTCTGACTTTCCGAAGTCGCTGGCAGAATCCGCCGTCAAAACCCGGATGTTCCCCAGGCAATGTAAGAATTGTTCCATTTCCCTCTTTGCCCTGCCGAAACTGTTCAGGGACGTTTTCACCAACAGGATCGACAATAAAATCAGGGTGTTTTCGAAGAAATGCCTCGATCTGCATACTGTTTTCTTCCGGTTCGATCGAACAGGTTGCATAGACCAGAATACCCTCCTCACCAAGTAGTTCCGCCGCATGATCAAGCAGTTCTGCCTGGAGAATCTGAAGCTCCTGAAGTATTTCGGGGTTCAGTTTCCATCGTAGTTCCGCACGTCGTCCAAGTACTCCGCTGCCCGTACAGGGAGCGTCGAGCAGGATGGAGTCAGGACGGGTTTCAGGGGTAAAATAGCGTGCATCTGCTGCCAGAGTACTGATAATGGTGATGCCGAGAGCCTTGGCATGATCCTCTATTTTTGCAAGTTTCTGTTCATAACGGTCAACAGCGGTAATCCGGCCACTGTTTTCCATCAGTTCTGCCATGAAGGTGGCTTTCCCTCCCGGCGCTGCGCACAGATCGAGCACGTTGCTGCCTGGCGCAGGTTTCAGCAGCAGGCAGGCAAGCGCCTGTGTCGGGTTCTGAACGGTGAGACGTCCGTCGGTCACGGCGGGTTCAAAGGTGGGAAAATCCTTTGAGAGAAAGACGTTTGCAATCCCGCTCTTTTCATGTGACACGTCCGCAATTGATATGTCGGAAAAAAGCTCTTCTGCTGAACTTTTCAGCCGGTTTATTCTAAATCCGAAAAGTGGAAACTGGTTGTTATAAACGAGGATTGACTCGCTTTTTTCTCTTCCGTAAACTGCAGTCCAGCGTTCAACAAGCCACAGGGGGTGTGAATATTTTACAGAGAGCTGTTCTTCCACCCCCTTCTGCTTCAGCCATTCGTCAAGATGGACGCTTTCAGGAGTGATTTTTCTTAACACTCCATTGACCAGTTTCGACATCCGCTCACCCTTGTATTTTCTGGCAAGTTTTACGCATTCGTTAACGGCCGCCCAGTCGGGTACCTTGTCGAGAAACAGAATCTGATAGACTCCGAGACGGAGAATATTTTTCAAGACCGGAGCGGCCTTTTGAAGGTTATGGTGGTAAAATCGGCCGATAATGAAATCAAGCTGAAGACGGTAGCGCAGCACTCCGTTGACAAGTCCTGTTGAGAGTGCCCGGTCAATGCGGTTCAGTGCAGTGTGTTGCAGTGCGCGGTGCAGTACCTGATCTGATCGATGGCTTCCTGTTTCAAGTGATTGCAGAACTTGCAAAGCCAGTTCTCGTGCTGTGATCATGAGTAATAATTAAAAGCAATTAAAATACCCTGGGTACTTCAGGCTGTTTGTAAAATACTATTCCCTGTTGTAGATTAATCGAACTAAATGTTCTTTCGAAGATTTCAAGCTATCATCCAGAAAGGTGGAGGGACTGGCCCTGAGAAGCCTTGGCAACCGTCATTGCACAATGAGTGGTGCCAATTCCATCCCGGAGTAAATGCCGGGAATGATGATGGTATGCATGCCCTTCTGCAGCTACATACCTCTCTTCATATATTTTACTGTAACCCATTACCTGTTAAAGGGTTATATCTATTCTTGCGGAGTGATGGCGCCATTTTTCAATCATTGTTTATTATGAGCGAGACATCGCAGGCACATAGATTTGAGACACTTCAGGTTCATGCCGGTCAGCATCCTGACCCGACCACAAAGTCGCGGGCGGTTCCTATTTACCAGACCACATCCTATCTTTTTGAGAGCGCGAAGCATGGAGCGGATCTTTTTGCCTTGAAAGAGTTCGGCAATATTTATACAAGGCTCATGAACCCGACAACCGACGTGCTGGAGCAACGTGTTGCCGCGCTTGAAGGAGGCAAGGCAGCCCTTGCTGTTGCCAGTGGTCATTCGGCACAGTTTATTGCCATAGCAACGCTTTGTGAGGCAGGGGATAATATTGTCTCTTCAAGTTATCTTTATGGCGGTACCTATAATCAGTTCAAGGTAACATTCCGTCGACTTGGTATTGGAGTGAAGTTCGTTGAAGGGTGCAATGCTGATGGGTTTCGAAGCGCTATCGATGAGCATACCAAGGCACTATACCTCGAATCGATCGGTAATCCGGCTTTTCATGTGCCGGATTTTGAGGCTATAGCGGCAATTGCCGCTGAAAACCATATTCCCCTTATTGTCGACAATACCTTTGGCTGCTCAGGTTATCTCTGCCGTCCCTTTGAGCATGGTGCCTCGATTTTAGTGGAATCAGCCACCAAATGGATTGGAGGTCATGGCACCTCATTGGGTGGCGTTATTGTTGACGGAGGCACCTTCAACTGGGGCAACGGAAAGTTTCCTCTGCTCAGTGAACCATCTGAAGGCTATCACGGCATGAAATTTCATGAAACCTTTGGCAATCTTGCTTTTATTATCAAGGCTCGTGTTGAAGGATTGCGCGATATCGGACCTGCAATCAGTCCTTTTAACTCATTCATGCTGCTGCAAGGGCTTGAAACGCTTTCACTCAGGGTTCAGCGCCATGCCGATAACACCATGGAACTTGCCCGCTGGCTTGAAGCCCACCCTGCGGTTCAATGGGTAAATTATCCCGGACTTGAGAGCCATCCAACCCATGAACTTGCAAAGAAGTATCTGTGTCACGGTTACGGCTGCGTCCTGACTTTCGGTATCAAGGGCGGATTTGACAAAGCAGTCGGGTTTATTGACAGTGTCCGCCTTGCCAGTCATCTTGCCAATGTGGGGGATGCCAAAACCCTGGTGATTCATCCTGCATCCACGACGCATTCGCAGCTTACACTGGCTGAACAGGAGTCTGCAGGAGTTACTGCCGATATGGTTCGGGTTTCTTCGGGAATTGAACATATCGATGATATCAAGGCTGATTTTGAACAAGCTTTTGCAAAACTGAGATGAAGCGCATGAGAGCATATACGGAAATGGTTTCCGAAAAAACGCACTATTTCGATTCAAGTGAGCCTTTCAAGACCGAACTTGGAGGGACAATTCCTTTGGTGCGGGTTGCCTACAGGACGTGGGGGAAACTGAATGCCCGGAAAGACAACGTGGTACTTATCTGCCAGGCTCTTACCGGTTCTGCTGACGCTGATGGCTGGTGGGAAGGAATGTTTTCACCGGGGGGAGCTTTCGATGAAACAACAGATTTTATCATCTGCAGTAATGTGCTTGGAAGCTGTTACGGAACGACAGGTCCGACCTCTCTTAATCCTCATACCGGCAGCCATTATGGTCCCGATTTTCCCTTGATCACGATAAGGGATATGGTCAAGGTGCAGCGCCTGCTGCTTGCAGGCTTGGGAATTGAGCGGGTCAAGCTGGCCGTCGGGGCCTCTCTTGGAGGTATGCAGGTTCTTGAGTGGGGGGTTCTGTATCCTGACGTTGTTCAGGCTCTGATGCCGATGGGTGCTTCCGGTCGTCATTCCGCATGGTGCATAGCGCAGAGTGAAGCACAACGACAGGCGATCTATGCCGATCGTGACTGGAATGATGGATGGTATGAGCATAGCCGTCCTCCTGCAAGAGGTCTTGCTGCAGCAAGGATGATGGCCATGTGCAGTTACCGTTGCTTTGAAAACTTTCAGGTGCGGTTCGGCCGGGAGTTTCAGCAGGGCACGAACACCTTCAAGGCTGAAAGCTATCTGCACCATCAGGGTCGAAAGCTGGTCGAGCGTTTTGATGCCAATACCTACATTACTCTCACCAAGGCAATGGATTTGCATGATCTTGGTCGGGGCAGGGCAGGTTATGAAGAAGTGTTGCGTTCCATGCGGCTTCCTGTAGAGATTCTTTCCATCAATTCAGATATTCTCTATCCTAAAGAGGAGCAGGAAGAATTAGCCCGGTTTATGCCGAAATCAAGTATTATCTACCTTGACGAACCATACGGCCATGATGCTTTTCTTATTGATGTTGAAAAGGTCAGCCGTATGGTCAGGGAGTTTCTTGATGGTCGTGCTTTAACAGCTCACTCTGCCGCCTGAGTAATTTCGTCAAATCTGGTATAGTGCCGCAAAACCTCCGGAACCATGATTGTGCCATCAGCTGTCTGGTAATGCTCAAGCAGGGAAACCATGAGACGTGAAGTTGCCAGGCCTGAGCCATTCAGGGTGTGTACGAATTCCGGTTTTGCGTTGCTGTCAGGCTTGAACCGGATGTTGGCGCGCCTTGCCTGGTAATCCTCAAAGTTTGAGCAGCTCGATGCCTCAAGATATTTCTGTTCAGCTGGTGACCAGACCTCAATATCATAGCATTTTGTTGCGTTGGCACTGATGTCGCCGCTGCAGAGCAAAAGCACCCGGTAAGGGATTTTCAGGGCGGTGAGAATTGCCTCAGCGTTCTCACGGATCTTTTCAAGGGCTTCATACGACTCTTCGGGTCGGGTAAACTTTACCATTTCAACCTTGTTGAACTGGTGTACCCTGAGGAATCCCCGGGTGTCCTTGCCATAACTGCCGGCTTCGCGGCGGAAACATGCAGAATAGGCTGCATAGGAAATTGGCAATGCCTTTGCATCCAGCATTTCTCCCCGGTGCAGATTGGTTATCGGTACTTCTGCTGTCGGAATGGCGTAGAGGTCATCCTCCTCCATATGGTAGACTTGATCAGCGAATTTCGGCCACTGCCCGGTTCCTCTGAGCGATTCCTGATTGACAAAAAATGGCGGAAAGACTTCAGTATAGCCGTGACGTTCAGTGTGGCAGTCGAGCATAAAATTGATAAGGGCACGTTCAAGTCGGGCACCCTTGCCTATATAAACAGGAAATCCTGCTCCGCAAACCTTTGCACCTCGTTCAAAATCAAGAATCCGGAGGGATTTACCCAGTTCAAGGTGATTCTTGACCGCAAAGTCAAGATGGTGGGTAAAGGATACCGGATCTTTGAAAATCTGGTTATCGTCAGCGGAACGTCCTGCAGGAACAGATGGATGCAGCTTGTTGGGGAGCCCAAGAAGGATAGTCTCAATTTCCTCTTCAAGACGGCCAAGCGAAGCATTCATGACGGTAATTTCTTCCGAAACTGATTTCATCTGCATGATAAGCTCTTCAGATGAACCGACCCCGCTTTTTTTTATGTCAGCGACCTCTTTTGAAACCTTGTTGCGGATCGCTTTCAGATCGTCCGAACGCTGTACCAGTCCTTTTCGCTCCTTGTCGAGGTCAAGAAGCTGTGCAACTTTTGGTTCCTCGGCGGCAAGCTGGCGGTTGTGCAGCATGGCAATGATTTCTTCCGGATGCTGACGGATACTGTTTATATCAAGCATGATTATCTTGAGAAAGGGTTATGCTGAAAGCAGTGACTTGACGATTTCCTGGACTTTTGTGCCGTCAGCCTTGCCCTTGAGCGCTTTCATGGCCTGACCCATCACTTTGCCGATATCTTTCATTGATGTTGCACCTGTTTTTGCAACAATATCTTCCACAACGGCCCTCAGGTCATCATCGGAAACCGGTTCCGGCAGATACTCTTCAATAACGGCAAGTTCCGAAAGTTCAGTTGCAGCCAGGTCAGGACGGTTCCCGGCTGTAAACTGCTCGATGGCATCCCTGCGCTTTTTTGCAAGGCTGACGAGTACTTCAATCTCCTGCTCGTCACTCAAAACTCCCTTGCCGGCAACGCGGATGGAGACCTCTTTTTCAAGGAGCGATGCTCTTATGGAACGGATGGCGTTCAGACGGGTTTTGTCGCCACTTTTCATTGAATTTTTCAGATCCAGGTCTATTTTTTCTTTCAGACTCATGGTTATTGATGCTCAATAGGTTTTTTTAAAAAGAAGAACCGGAAAATACAGGAAAAATAAATGCTTTCCCACAAGAGCTTTTGCTTTGTTTATTCATTGATATCCCCGCAAACCGGCCTGAATACAAGTTCTTCTACCGATGTCCGCTGCGGCATCAAATAGGCGTTGACAACAGGGGCGGAAATATCTTCTGGTTTCATCATGACGGATTTCATGGCATCAGGAACCTCCCCCCACATGGGCGTGTAAACTGCACCGGGCATGACATTGGTAATGCGTACGTTGCATGTTTTAGCATAGAGCCGCAATACCTCAACCAATCCTTTCTGTCCAAACTTCGACATGCAATAGATTGAGGAGCTTTTGAACGCTGTTTCAGCAGCAATTGAGGTGATAAAGAAAATATGTCCAGACCTCTTTTCTTCCATGACGGCAAAAACTTTTTGCGTGAGGAAAAAAGTACCTTTGAGGTTTATCGACATCGTATAGTCAAAATCTTCTTCTGTAAGTTCGGTGAGTGGTTTGAAGCGCCCGACACCGGCATTGTTGACCAGGCAATCAATAGTGCCGTGGCGCTCAAGTGTGGTGTTGACGAGCTGATCAATCTGGCCTGTATCGGCAATATCCACCTGAAATATATCCGCAGCAGCTCCGTAAGATTGACATTCGGCAGCGACAGATTCCAGATCGGACAAGGTTCGCGATGCAAGAATCAGGACAGGATCAAACTCACTCTGTTTTCCGGCAGCTCTGGCAAAATCCAGGGCAATGGCTTTACCGATTCCTTTTCCGGCACCGGTTATCATGATAACCTGTTTCATATTTTTTATGGATTAACAGTTTGTTTATCTGTACAAGAAATAATTTCTCGATTCTGTTATGACGTGTAAATACTGTGCTGTTATGGTGTTTTTTTTGGCATATAACGAAATAACTGAGAAAAGTTTTTTATATTTTCAGTGTAAATGAGCCGCTGTTGCGTCCCCCGATGTCGCATTACAGATCCTTTAAAAATGGTAAATATTAACGTTTATCATGGCAATAAGTAAAGTTAAATGGTTTGATGGGAAAAAAGGCTACGGCTTTCTTTTGAATCCGGAGGGAGGGGAGGATATTTTTGTTCATTTTTCTGCTATCCAGTCAGAACAGAGCTTCAAGGTGCTGAACCAGGATGCCGAAGTTGATTTCGAGCTTGACAAAACTCAGAAGGGGTTGCAGGCAAAGAATGTTCGTGAAATCTCCCTGAACAATTCAGCAAACACTCAACCATCCCAGGTTTCTTTCGGCTGAAGTCAGGAATCAGAGAAGGGAGCTTTCCCTGAAGCTGAACCATCCCGTTTTTCCTATAATAATGTGATCCAGCAAGTCTATCTGGATGACGGCGCTTGCCTGTTTGAGGAGGTTTGTTACCTGCTTGTCGGCACTGCTTGGCTCAACGTCGCCTGACGGGTGGTTATGTACAAGTATGATGGCGTGAGAGCTCTCTTTTATTGCGCCCTTGAAAACCTCTCTTGGGTGAATGAGTGCGGCATTCAGCGTTCCGACAGAAACAAGTTCAGTTTTGATGATCTGGTTTTTGGTGTTCAGATGCAGCACAAAGAGATGTTCTTTCGTTTCATCCGGAATCCGGCCGCTCATATATTCAAAAATGTCTCTTGCAGCCTGAATTTTTTTATTGAGATTACGGCTATAGTGGAGCCTTTTGTTCAGCTCAAAAATGGCAACGATCTGCATGGCTTTTGTTTCCCCGATTCCCTTTATCTCCTGCAGCTCTCCGAGCGTGATATTAGCCAGTTTTTCAAGTCCGAATCGGGCGATAAGCTCATTGCAGGTATCAACAATGTTGTGATTTTTTGTTCCGGTTCGCAGGATAATCGCCAGAAGTTCAGCCGGGCTGAGTGATGCTGGTCCACTGCTGAGAAAGCGCTCCCTTGGTCTGTTTTCAGGGTCAAAATCATGGATTTTCATTATTCATCCCTTACCCTTGGTGTTGTATACGCGTAATGTTGTGAGCGTAATATTTATATAAAATTAACGTAAAGAAAAGGAGGTAAAAGATGAAATGCTTTTCTGTTTTTTGTTCAGGTATTGTTGAGAGGTGTTGCCACAAATCGTCCCGTGCGGTCAAAATCTTTGACAGTTCATCCACCCCGAAAGCCCTGTTATGTCAATAGGGCTGTTTGTTTTGTCATACCTTCACAATCAGGGTAATTTTATATCTTTGAGTAGTATTGTCAATCAAAAAGGGAGAATCATGAAACTCAAAGCAGTATTTATTTTGATGATGGTATTACTTGCAACTCATGGAGTGGTGATAGGTAGCGTGAATCAATCGGTAAAGAAAGATGTTACGCAACAATCATCATCACAAATTTTGATTGAAATGGCTGAAGATGCAGTCAGAAAAGTGCTTAAAGATCCTTATGCAGCTCAATTCCGAAATGTACACGTCGGGCATGAAGATTTTAAGCCTGTGCGTGGGGAAGTAAATGCTAAAAATAGCTATGGAAGGTATAATGGATTTGAAAAATTTTTTGTCGGTATGATAAACGGGAAGGAAGAGGTTGGTCTTGAGAGTGATTTTAAAAAGATTCTTAGCAGAAAGACAAAATCATATGATACTGAATTGGGGATGCCGCCACAGTCAAACCGTGCTTTTTCAGCAAAGCTTCGCGACCTTACGCGGGGAGACGAGTCTATTCAGATTCTTTTTGATGATGATGCCGTGAAATATGGAGATGGAACTATTTTGGCAGCCTATAAAAAATCAAGCAAAACCTACAAAAAAGTCATGCGTCTGCAAAGAATAATGTTTGTGGAAGGGTGGTAGCAGCATTTTTATAAGTTAATGTGAAAAAGCCCGGTATGCAGCCGGGCTTTTTCATTTCTTGTCAAGTTTAATTGCTTTCTGATGGTTTTTTGCCCATCATAAAAGCAATTTTTTTAAAGAATTAACTTACTTGTCGTTGCCGTCGATGACTTCATACTCAGCATTTTCAACATTACCATCTCCGCCGGTTTTCCTGCTCTTTCCGCTTCCATCACTTTGAGATTCAGGTTCAGCCTGAGGTGATTCCGGACCTTGTGACTGGTAAAGGTGAGAGGCAATGTCACTCCACTCCTTGTTGACTTCTTCCATGGCCGATTTAATAGACTCAATGGTGCCGTTTTTATAGGCTTCCTTGAGTTTATCCAGTGATCCTTCAAGAGCAGGACGTTTGTCTGCCGGGATTTTATCTCCAAGATCTTTCAGCTGTTTTTCAGTGCTGAAAATCAGCGAGTCAGCGACATTCCTGGTGTCGATCTCTTCCTTGCGTTTCTGATCTTCGGCAGCATGAATCTTGGCATCCTCCTTCATCTTGTTGATTTCAGCGTCCGAGAGTTTACTGCTTGACTCGATTTTTATGCTTTGTTCCTTTCCTGTTGCCTTGTCCTTTGCCGATACGTGAAGAATGCCGTTGGAATCGATATCGAAAGTAACCTCGATCTGCGGTAAGCCTCTGGGAGAAGGAGGAATATCACCAAGATGGAAACGTCCCAGTGTTTTGTTGTCGGCAGCCATCGGTCGTTCTCCCTGAAGAACATGCACCTCGACGGAGGTCTGGTTATCGCTGGCTGTCGAAAACACTTCCTGTTTTCTTGTCGGAATGGTGGTGTTTGCGTCGATAAGCTTCGTCATGACACTGCCAAGGGTTTCAATACCCAGAGAAAGCGGGGTGACATCAAGAAGAAGTACGTCGGTGACATCGCCCTTCAAAACGCCGCCCTGAATGGCTGCACCGATAGCTACCACTTCATCAGGATTGACGCTTTTGTTCGGCTCTTTTCCGAAAAAGTCCTTGACAAGCGACTGCACTTTCGGAATGCGGGTGGAACCTCCAACAAGTACAACTTCGTCGATCTCTTTCATCTCAACCTTGGCATTTTTGATCGCACGGCGGCAAGGATCGAGAATCTTGTCGAACAGGTCTGCACAAAGTGCCTCAAATTTGGCACGGGTAAGGTTTATTACAAGGTGTTTCGGCCCTTCCTGGGTAGCAGTGATAAAGGGAAGGTTGATTTCCGTATCAGTTCTTGATGAAAGTTCAATTTTTGCTTTTTCCGCAGCTTCTTTCAGACGCTGTAGAGTAATGGCGTCCTTGCGAAGATCGATTCCTTCCTGTTTTTTGAACTCGTCGGCAATATAATCGATAATTTTCTGGTCAAAATCATCGCCGCCGAGATGGGTGTCGCCGTCGGTTGATTTAACCTCAAAAACGCCGTCTCCAAGCTCAAGAACAGAGATATCAAATGTTCCTCCGCCAAGGTCAAATACCGCTACTTTTTCACTTTCCTGCTTTCTGTCAAGGCCGTAAGCCAGTGCGGCAGCCGTTGGTTCATTGATGATACGCTTGACATCAAGTCCGGCAATGCGGCCGGCATCTTTTGTGGCCTGCCTTTGAGCATCATTGAAATATGCCGGCACAGTGATAACCGCTTCGGTTACTTTTTCTCCAAGAAAGTCTTCAGCTGTCTGCTTCATTTTCTGCAGGATCATTGCTGAAACTTCCTGGGGCGAGTAAATTTTATCGTTGATTTTTACCCGAGCCTCACCATTTTCGTTGATGATTTCATAGGGAGCAAGCTTTTTTTCATTCGTGATTTCATCGTATTTGCGACCCATGAAACGCTTGATTGAAAAAATAGTGTTTTTCGGGTTCGTGATCGCCTGCCTTTTTGCAGCCTGGCCTACCAGGCGATCTCCGGTTTTGGTTAAAGCTATAATGGAGGGGGTCGTACGGTTACCCTCAGAATTCTCAATAACCGTTGGCTGAGAGCCCTGCATAACTGAAACACAAGAGTTCGTCGTGCCAAGGTCGATGCCAATAATTTTGCCCATAATCTTTGTTCCTTATTTGATGGTGATAGAAAAAAACGGATTCAAAATGCATGACCATCCACGATGGACGGTCATCATCTTAATTGATTGAAATTTCTTTTGTTTTTTTTACAGGCGATGCTTTTGGAAGTATTACATGAAGGATTCCATTATTGAAATCAGCATTAATATTTTCCTGATCAATCATCTCGCCAAGATTAAAGCTTCTCGAGAAGCTTCCTGATGATCGCTCTACGCGGTGGTAATTTTTCGTTGTCTCTTCCGTTTCCTGTTTTCTTTCCGCTTTTATGGTGAGTACATCATCTTCAATATTGAGTGAGATATTCTCCTTTGTAATACCTGGAAGTTCTGCATCAATATGAAAACCCTTCTCATCTTCCGAAATATCAACCTTGAACGCGGGAGCAGAAGGTAATTGCGCGCCAGACCAGATGTCATCAAACAGTTTAAGCGGATCTTTTGATAATTTTAACAGCATGCCTTTCTCCTTTTTCACTTTTGCGTTGTTGTTATTTAATAATCTTTGCAATGAATAAACCGCTGAACCTTATACAGCAAAGATCATGCCAACGCCGGAATCACCTGTTTTGACTTATTATATTTGTCAAAAGTGACGCATATACGACAAAATAGTTATGCTTTTTTGTCGTAGTGAAAAAATGTCAGACAGTGGTGGTAAAGAGAGCTGCAGGAATCGGATTGAGGATCAGAGAGATCAGGCGGAGTGATTTGTTTGGATTTTCTGTACCCAGCAGAGGCGTTCCTGAAGGTTTTCAACAACACTTTTTGAACTTAGATAACAGGAGTAAACGACACTTTCATCGGCTATGCGATAATAGCATTTCAATCCCTCTTTTCTTCGGCTTACAACACCGCATTCGTGCATCAGGGCCAGATGTTTGGAGATGTTTGCCTGGCTCGTATTCACTTCGTTGACGATCTCCTGTACCGTATGTTCCTGCCCGCAGAGAAAGCGCAATATCTTAAGTCGCATAGGTTCAGAGAGCAGCTTGAATCGATTTGAAACGGCTACAAGCATTTCATCCGGCATATTAAGGTGCCATGTTTTAACCTCTTCTTCTGTGATGGTAACCGTCTTGCTCATGACCATGAAAAACCTGTTGTTGCCTGGAGATTTGTTCTTCTCTTTGCAGTTGCTATTACGTATTAGGGTTTGAATGCCTATATAGTTCTTTATTTATCCAATTCAAACCGTGCACAACCTGAATGTTGTGATATTGGTGGATATCGTGTAAAGAACTATTCATAAAGAAGGGTGTCTTCATGCTCTTTGGTACCAAGGCTGGTAAGTTGCATGATCGACATAATCAGAGCCTGAGGAGCCTTAAACTGAATAATTTTTTCTTTGATGATCATCTTGGTTTTTTTTGCGTCTTCAAATTCCAGTCTGCACTCTTCACATTCCGAAAGATGCAGGAGAAATTCCTGTTCTTCATTCAGAGAAAGCTCGCCATCTACAGAGGCACTGATGAGTACGCCAGCTTTTTTGCAGTTCATAGTAAAAAAAGTTTGTGCGTATTGATGTTTATTGAGAATTATTGGTGTTGAAGCCATATTTTTTTGCATATCCTTCAAGTTGAGCTCGAAGAAGTTTTCTGCCACGGTATAACCTGGATCTTACTGTACCAATAGGGCTCTCTACCATATTTGCAATCTCTTCATAGGTAAAACCTTCAATATCACACAATTGAATCACTTCCCTGAACTCTTCCGGTAATGAGTGAAGCGCCTGATAGACCTCTTCGTGCAGTAATGAATGAAAATAATCGCTTTCTGTTTCACTGGTGTCACTCCGGGTGTCCTTAATCGAATGATAAAAATCTTTAATAAGATCGTAATCAACCTTTCCCGGCTCTTTCGAGTTTTTGCGAAACCGGTTGATATAGTTGTTTTTCAGGATTTTAAACAGCCATGCCTTGCAGTTTGTTCCCCGCTCGAAAGAATTAAAAAATCGATAAGCCTTGAGGTAGGTTTCCTGTACCAGATCCTCCGCATCACTCGGATTCATGGTTAAGTGAAGTGCATAGTTGTATAGCGCATTGAGATGAACTATGGCTTCACGTTGAAACTCGAGTTGCTTTTGATGCTCTTCACGGGACAGTGACTCTTTTTTTGTCCTGGTTTTTGTGTGACGAGTCGGATCGGGTTTATCCATGAGCTTAAGTCTTCCGGGTTCAAATAGCGTTATTATGCAATCAGGACGTCGTTTCTGTTAAAATAATTAATTTAAAGCAATATATTTTAAGGCTTTTCTGAACTTCCGCAATAAAATGCAAACGGATGTGTTCTATGAATGAATCTGCCGATGTCATCGTTATCGGCTCTGGAATAGGAGGTCTTACTGCTGCAGCTCTGCTTCAGGAAAGGGGTATTTCAACACTCGTTTTCGAAAAGAACCGTTATGCGGGGGGCAGTTGCTCTTCATTTCAGCGGGAGGGTTACCGGTTTGATGCAGGTGCATCGGTTTTTTACGGTTTTGGTGACAATGGAGTGAGTGGTACGCTGAACCTGCATACGAGAATTTTCCGGAAACTGGGTATTGATGTTCAAACCATACCTGATCCGGTTCAGATACATTATCATTTGCCCAACGGTTTTGCTGTACCGACCTATTATGATCGTCATGCATTTCTGGATACACTTGCTGCCCGTTTTCCGCATGAAGCCGAAGGCATACATAACTTTTATGGTGAACTTGATGATGTTTATGACATTCTCAGCTCCATGCCTGCCGGTTCTCTTGAAGATGTGACACACCTGCTCTCAGTTGGTGCGGCTAATCCATTAAAAACGGTTGCGCTTGCCTTGAAGAGTTTTCGTTCAATGGGTAAAACCGCAAGGAGGTATATCCATGATGAAGAGCTTTTGCGTTTTATTGATATTGAGGCTTATTCCTGGGCTGTGCAGGATGCTCTCTCAACACCACTGGTCAATGCAGGCATCTGTCTTGCTGACCGACATTTCGGCGGCATCAACTATCCCGTTGGCGGTTCCGGCGCTATACCCGAGGCTTTATGCAAAGGGATCAGGAAGTTCGGCGGACGTATCTGCTATCAATCCGAAGTTGCAGAGATTCTCGTTGACAACGGGAAGACATATGGTGTGAGGCTTGTCGATGGTTCAGAACATTATGCGAAAGCGGTTATCAGCAATGCTACCGTTTGGGATACCTTTAACCGGCTTGTCACTGATGCACGTTACCGGGTTGAGGAAAATAAATTTATGCGAGCATCAAGCTGGTTCCAGCTTTTTCTGGGTGTTGATGCCGCCGTTATTCCTGAGGGATTTTATGTGCATCATGTTCTTGTCGATGACTGGAAAAGTTATAACAAGTTGGGCGGTACCATCTATTTTTCTGCGCCGACTATTCTTGATCCGTCACTTGCTCCTCCCGGCAAGCATATAGTCCATGCATTTGTTACCGGAGAGGTTGAAGAGTGGCAGCACTTAGAGAGGGGAAGCAATGCATATCTGGAAGCAAAGGAGGCGTTTGCAGCAGGGGTGATAGCACGGACAGAGAAAATTTTGCCAGGATTGTCAAAGGCCATTGAGCTGAAAGTGTTTGCAACGCCACAGACCCATGAGCGTTATCTCAACCGCTTTAAAGGATCGTATGGTCCATTGCTTAAACCAGGTCAAAATATTCTTCAGAAACCCCAGAACACGACGTCGATAAAAAATCTTTTTGCCGCAGGAGACAGTACCTTTCCGGGGCAAGGTGTCATAGCGGTGACCTATTCCGGGGTATCGTGTGCTTCCTATATTGCAAGAAAATTTGGCAAGCCGCTTGACGAGCTGTTGTAAAGCTGCATTTTACGAAGCGGCAAGCAGCATATCTATTTCTCTGTAGGGAAAATCGGTCATTTCAGCAAGAATTTTCTTGGTAACGTAGCCCTTGAATATGTAGGTTCCTTTCCTCAAACTGTTGCTTTTCCAGAGAATATCCGAAATAGTCTCATGTTCTGTTAGTTTCAGAAGAAAGGGAAGAAGGGTGTTGGTCAGGGCGAAAGAGGCGGTTTTTGCAACGGCGGATGGAATGTTCGGAACACAATAATGAGTAACCCCATGCTTGACATAAATAGGATTGGTATGGGAAGTATGACGGCTGGTGGCGAAACAGGCGCCCTGATCAATCGAAACGTCTATAATGACTGAGCCGGGTTTCATGGATTTTACCACCAGCTCACTTACCAGTGGTTTGATTATTTTTTGTCTCGGGCTCAATGCGCCGATCATCACGTCAGAGACCTTTGCAAGCTCAGCAATATAATGATCGTTTGCGATTGCTGTGACAAGATGCCGGTTGAAAAATGCTTCGAACCTTCTCAGGCGGTTGATCTCCTTGTCGATTACGGTGACCTGCGCGCCAAGTCCAAGCGCATCCTGCGCAGCAAAAAGTCCAACGGTTCCAGCACCGATAATAGTGACATAGGCGGGTGGTACACCCGCAATGCCTCCCAGGAGAATACCGCTGCCGCCATAACCGGTTTCAAGATATTTTGCCGCAGTTTGTATGGCAAGTGAGCCGGCTATTTCGCTTAGTGTCCTTACTATAGGCAGTTCGCCGTCCCTTGTTTCAATAAATTCGAATCCGAGGGCAGTGATGTTTTTCTCAAGCAGAGTTTTAATCAGACTGTGCGTGACAGTGCCGAGATGGAGAGCTGAAATAAGCAACTGTCCCGGCATAAAGAGTGACAGCTCTTCAGGCTGGGGTGGAGAAACCTTTACGATGACGTTGGATTGCTGGTACAACTCTTCAGGTGATTCAGCAATTTTCGCTCCAGCTTCGCTGTATGCCATATCAGAAAAGTTGCAGAAATTCCCGGCAGATTTTTCAATGATCACCTTGATTCCCTGCTCAACCAGTATTTGAACGCCTGGAGGTGAAATTGCTACGCGACGTTCATCCTGAGCCCGTTCTTTGGGTATTCCCAGAATAATGTCCATGGTTTTTTCGGGCTTGATCAGCCAGCGTTCAAGAGTTTTGGCTCCAAGCTCAAACTCGACATTTCCAATGTCAGAAGAATACCCCATCAGGAGTTCATGATTGTCGTTTCTACCCGATCAAAAAAAGGGAAAAACTACTTTACAGATATTTTTACCGGTTCAATAACCGGAGTTTTTTCAGTCTCGCAGCAGGAACAGGTTGTTCCAGGCAGATGGAGACGTCCTCCAGAAGCATTGCAGACAAAGTCTGTCGCACTGTTCAATACTCCTTTTCCCCCCTCAGCAAGAATAGTCGCGGGATATTGCAGAAAGGGGAAGGTTTCCATGATGGTACTGGCAGCAAGCTGTGATGCTTGAACCAGTCCGTTGCCGATCTTGCCGAGAGAATCGCCGGGATTCATCTGCCCTTTTTTGACTCTGTCAAAAAGGTTTCCTGCGCCTTCAGGCAGTTTATTGACAACATTATAGCCGATGGTCTGGGCATAGATGACAAAGCCCGGAACATTCAATCCAATAACAAGGCGTCTGAGGTGCTCAGCCCTTGAAAGAACCCGCAGATTTCCCTCTTTGACGATAACACTCTGGCAGCCAAGCCGTCCCCCTTCCTGAAAAAGTTTGTCAGAAATAAAGGCTTTCTCAATTTTGGTCGGTGGTGAAAGACATTCCATACCTTCCTTGACATAGACAAAGCAACTCTGGCAGATTCCGTTTCCTCCACAGATGTAACCTATATGGCATTTGTGGTGTTGCGCAACCTTCAGGAGCAAATCACCTGTTTTTGCTTCGCAAGGTTTATCGTTGATGAAGATGATCATGGTTTCCTGCAATTAATGGTGAGTTAATGAAACCGTCATTGATCTTGTTCCATGTTAAAATATACAAAATTTTGCTGCAGCCTCAACCCAACCTCATGGTTCTCATCAGGATAAGATAGGTTTGACTGAGGCTGCAGGTGGTACACAAGGAATATTAAGGCGTTTATTACGCAGCAATATGCCTTGTCGTAATCTGGGTGACCTTTCCGTTGTTGTTCCTGCTGCTTGATGATTCACAGGAACTTGATTCGTTCTCAAAAAGTTTTGTACTCTCAGTATGTTCATGATCAGCTTCTCCTGAAAATGGTAAGGTAAAAGCCTGAATCATAAGCTGTATGGCGTCTCCGATTCCGCCGATAATATCTGTAAACAGCTGCAACAGATCAAAATCCCTTCTGGACTGTAGACGCATGGTATCAGGAAACTTGACAAGTGCTTCTCGCCCCATTTTTGCTGCATACCCGGCCAATTGCAGTGGATTTGTTTCAAACATGTGTTTGACCTCTTCGACTGCAGATATGACTTTTATCGTTCCGGGTTTTTCAACTGTTGCCATACAAGCCATTCTTGTTCCTTCAACGATAAGGTTATCAGAGAGAAGGGCTTTTTCCTCTTCACTAAGCGGAGAAAGCAATTCACTGCCTTCGATGACCTTGACGTAGCATGTTTGACAAATACCGTTTCCTCCGCAGAAGTATCCTATATGTGCATGGTTGCTGCGAGCAATATCAAGTAATCTGTCACCCTTGTTTGCCTCATAGAGGTTATTATTGATCGAGATATTCATGATGTTTGACATGTTATGATTCTAAAAATACAAGACATTTATTGTCTTGTTAAGCATAACATCAAAGTTGCCGGAATAGTTGCGGATTGATTGAGAACAATTGAAAAAGGCAACAATGATCAGGTATGCAACTTGTTCATGCTGCCTGCTCGTTTGCAGCCAGGTCGAGTTTTTTCAGCAGTTCCGTGTACCGGTGCACTAAGCCGGCCGATGTTAGATCGGCTTCGGAAGGATGGTGTAATACCAGTTTCATTTTTTTATCCATCTTGAATCCTGGTTTGTACTCCTGCATCCATGGTTCCTGTACCGAAACAAAGAGATATTGTAAGAAAGCCTTGTTTGCAAGATGCTCGTTATTCTGGTCGGGAAGAAAGAGTATGGTGCTCTGGGGCTTGATGTCGATTTTCTCAAGACCGAGAGCCGTGCCGGTGAGTTTGAGTTTTGTCAGTAACAGCAGGTTTGAAACCTCTTCGGGAAGGGATCCGAATCGATCCTTGAGTTCAGCTGAAAGGACATCAACTTTATGCTCCGATGAGGCTTTCGCGATTTTATCATAAAACGCAAAGCGTTCCGGAGTTGCCGTGAGATAGTACTCCGGAATGAGAGCGTCAAAAAAGAAGAGAAGGTCACAAGCTTTTGATTGTCTTGCGGCTTTGCCTGCCTCGGTTGAAAACATGTGGCTGAACTCTGTTGATTTCAGCTCTGCAACAGTCTCTTCAAGCATTTTCTGGTAGAGATCGAAGCCAAGTTCATGGATATAGCCTGACTGTTCCGCACCGAGCAGGTTTCCTGCCCCTCGGATATCAAGATCGCGCAGGGCGATGTTGAAGCCTGATCCCAGTTCAGTAAAGCTTTCAATAACGGCAAGTCGCTGCACGGCATCCTTTTTAAGGGTGTTCAGCGGCGGGGTGATCAGGTAGCAGTATGCTTTGCGTTCACTTCTTCCAACTCTTCCGCGTAATTGATAGAGATCGGAAAGTCCGAACATGTCAGCCCTGTTGATGATGATGGTATTGGCATTCGATATGTCAAGACCGGAGCCGATGATCGTCGTGGAAATAAGTACGTCAATTTCTTTTTGCATGAAATCCATCATGATTTTTTCGAGCTCCCTGGCTGGAAGCTGGCCATGAGCGAAAACAATCCGGGCGGAGGGAACAAGCTCCCTGAGGGTTGTCAGGACATCATCAAGAGATGAAATACGGTTATGGAGAAAAAATACCTGTCCCTCCCGCTTGATTTCCCGCCGGATTGCCGATTGAATCAGGGCAGGGTCATAATCGGTAATGAGGGTTTCAACGGGTTGGCGGTTTTTTGGAGGAGTCGAGACAATTGAGAGGTCTCTGGCGCCAAGCATCGAAAACTGCAGGGTTCTCGGAATGGGGGTGGCGGACATGGTCAGGGTATCGACCCCGGGGAACTGTTCGCGCAGCTTCTCTTTTACCTCAACACCGAAATGCTGCTCTTCATCAATAACAAGCAGCCCGAGATCTTTGAACTGTACATCCTTTGAAACGAGCCGGTGGGTACCGATAACGATATCAATTGCCCCCTGTGATATTTTTTTTACTATTTCCTGCTGTTCCTTTCGAGAAACAAAACGGCTGAGGACAGCTATTGAAACAGGGAAATTCTCAAATCGTTTGATAAACGATTCAGTATGCTGGTGAGCAAGAATGGTTGTCGGTGTCAGCACCGCAACCTGCTTGTTTGATTCCACCGTCTTGAATGCAGCTCTCATGGCAATTTCGGTTTTTCCGAAACCTGCATCACCGCAGATCAGCCGATCCATCGGGTGTGGCTCCTGCATGTCCTTTTTGACATCGTGTATTGCCTTGAGCTGATCGGGAGTTTCATCAAATATAAACGAAGCTTCGAATTCCCGCATGTAGATGGAGTCTTGAGCAAAAGCAAAGCCACTCTGCATTTTCCTCTGGGCATATACCTTGATCAGATTTATGGCAATATCACGGAGCTGCTTGCGGACTTTCTCCTTTTTGGCCGCCCACTTCGGGCTTCCAAGTTTTGACAGTGCAGGCAGAGAGCTTTCGGAGGCTGTATATTTCGAGAGGAGTTTGATATTCTGGATATTGACAAAAAGCTTGTCTCCTCCAGCATATTCCACAAGCACAGATTCCTGTTCGGAGTTACCTACCGTTATGGTTTCAAGAGATTTGAAAATTCCGATGCCATAATCTTCATGGACCACATAATCGCCAACTTTAAGTTTCTGGAGATCCTTGAGCGAAATCCCCCGTATTTTCCTTTTGCGATGTGCTTTGTGTGCATGAAGCTTGCCGAAGATGTCGGATTCGGTGAAGAGGTCAAGATCGCCAAAAAGAAAACCGCTATGCAGGTTGAGCGGAATCCAGTTTGCTTCAGGCCGGCTGGCGTCGTTGGAATTCGAAAGTTCCTCTGCAAGAAAATCGGTCAGCTCAGCGATTTCCCTGCGTGAACTCGTAGCAAAAACGGTTTTTTTGTGTTCTTCTCTCTCTTGTTGCAGCAGGGAGGCAAGCGTGCGAAAATTTCCGTTCAGTTTTTTTTGTGTACAAGAGCAGAAATCAATTACTTCAATTGATGGAGAGGGAGAAGAGATGATGCTGATGGAGCGGTATCGTGAAAGCGCCCTTGACAGAACTTCATGGTCATCCCTCGAAGCAAATTCCATGCTGTCATCGATGATGATGATAGTGGAGGGGTCGAGATAGTCAAGGATTGTTGTTTCGCTTTCTGTCGTATTGTGTATGTCAGCTGTAAAATTAGCGGTCAGATCTGTTTCCTGCAACGTTTTGCCGGAAAGCTGACTGTTTATGTCGAAAACTCTCAATGACGTGATGGTATCGCCGAAAAATTCTATTCTTACCGGCTCACTCGCTCCAAAAGGGAAGACATCGATGATTGAGCCACGGATAGAGAATTCCCCCTCATCCTCAACAAATTCTCTCTGCTCAAAGCTGTTTGCAGCAAGAAACCGTTTAAGGTTTTCATATCCTGTATCGAAGTCGGTTTTCAGTGTGACAATACGGCTCTCTGCTTCGGTTGGCTTGCAAAGGGTGATATCCAGATCATCGAAAAAAGAGAGAATAAGCGATTTTTTGCCCTTCGATATTGCTCCGATCGACAGGGAAAGTTCATCGGAAGTGTTGCAGATTATCTCTTTGGGAAGAAGAGCATCAAAATCATTTTCATACAGTTCAAAGCTGTTTTGACCGCAGAGCACCATGAGAGGCGAGTTCAGATCAGCAAAAAGCAGTGATGCAAGAATTGAAGAGAGTGATCCTTGCATGCCGGATATTTTCGTAAGGCCATAACAGCCTCCTTTTTCGGGCAGCTTAAGCAGTGCCTGTTGCAGTAATCTGTATGGCGTTGACTGTTTTATGCGATCAAAGAGAAAGGCGGGATTTCTTTTGGTGACGATAGCGCTTTGCGGTTCTGTATCTGATAACGTTTTCATATGTAGCGTACAAACTATATTTTCATGCGTGACCTTGGCAAAGCGGAAGTCTTAAAACCAGCTCGTGCGGGAAAGATTAGTTATATATGGAAAAAATTCTTGAACTGAAAAATCTCAGGACATACTATTCAACCGACAATGGAATTGCCAGAGCCGTTGATGGTGTAAGTTTTTCCCTCGGGAAGAATCGTACCCTGGGGATTGTCGGGGAGTCCGGATGTGGAAAATCGGTGACAGCGCTCTCGGTCATGCGTCTTGTGCCTATGCCTCCCGGATATTTTGCCGGAGGTGAGGTTTTCTGGAAGGGGAGCGATCTTCTGAAGCTTTCTGAAGAAAAAATGCGGAAGTTGAGAGGCCATGAGATCGCCATGATCTTTCAGGAGCCCATGAGCTCGCTAAATCCGGTTTTTACCTGCGGCAGTCAGATTTTGGAACAGATACTCATTCACCGCGACATCAATCAGGCGGAGGCAAAAAAACGCTCTGTCGAACTGCTGCATCTTGTCGGAATTCCGAACCCTGCCGAGCGGTTTTTTTCGTATCCTCATGAGCTTTCAGGCGGGATGCGCCAGCGGGTTATGATTGCCATGGCTCTTTCCTGCAATCCGGAACTGCTCATTGCCGACGAGCCTACTACAGCGCTTGATGTCACCGTTCAGGCGCAGATCCTTGATCTTATTGGCAAGCTTCAGTCCGACACCGGGATGAGTGTGATGCTTATTACCCATGATTTCGGAGTTGTTGCCGAGCTGTGTGAAGAGGTTCTTGTCATGTATGCGTCAAGAGTGGTTGAGAAAGGTACGGTCAAGCAGTTGTTCAACAATCCGCTTCATCCCTATACCAGGGGGTTGTTACACTCTATTCCCCGTCTTGGTTCTTCAAAAGAGCGCCTCTATGTTATCGAGGGCAATGTGCCGAGTGCTGTCAATTTGCCTGAGGGATGCCGGTTTGCTGGAAGATGCCCTCATGCTGACGTCCATTGCCGCAAGGAACAGCCGGAGCTTGTCACGTATGAACCAGGGCATGAGGCGGCCTGCTGGAAAGCAGGTGCTCAATGAAGGTTGTCGTGCCGGGTGGCATCGGTGATAATCTGCCGGTGAAGAGGAATTCGTACGTCAGGAATGAGGTGCTGCGGATAAAATCCAGCTTCAAAAAGTTCATGGTTGATTGCTATGCTGTCATCGGCAACAACCACCCGATAGGCGACAACAAGCAGTGATCCGTACATTTCGACCTCCCTGTGGTAGATGCCGATCAGTCGATCGATTTTTCCGTTCAGCGAAGTTTCCTCCATCAGTTCCCGCAGACATCCTTCATGAGGTTCCTCACCGGCTTCAAGAAATCCTCCCGGCAGTGCCCACTCATTGAGGGCAGGTTCCTGTGCTCTTCGGATCACAAGAAGTTCGTTGTTGTTGTTAATGGTATAGGCAACAGCTACAGGAAGAGGGTTGATATAATGAACCCACGAGCATGAAGGGCAAAACATCCTGTCACGGCCATCAATCATGGCCTTGTCAAGGGTATTTCCGCATATCGGACAGAACGAATATGGTTTCATGATTCAGGAAAGAAACTTTTTGCTGTGGCGATTGATTTAAAAGAAGAACAGATTTATCAACAGAATAAGTTTCATTCATGCCAATGTCAATACTTGAAGAGGGTGTCAAGGCACCGGCAATATCAGCAAACGATCAGGATGGCAAGCCGGTGACGCTCGAAGAGTACCGTGGCCGTAAGGTTATTCTCTATTTTTATCCGAAAGATGATACTCCCGGATGCACGAAGGAGGCTTGTGCATTTCGTGATAATTTCCCTAAATTTAACATAGCAGGGGTCGAAGTTCTGGGCGTAAGTATTGATAATGAAATCAAGCATAAAAAGTTTTCAGAGAAATATCAGCTCCCGTTCCGCCTTGTTTCCGATCCCGACAAGCAGATTGTTGAAGCATACGGTGTCTGGGGACTGAAAAAATTTATGGGTCGTGAGTATATGGGCACCAACAGGGTGACCTATCTTATCAATGAGGATGGCGTGATTGAGAAAGTATGGCCGAAGGTTAATCCGGCCCAACATGCTGAAGAGTTGCTTGACTATCTGCAGCAAAAAACCTGATAGAAGAGAAATGGTAAACGAATTCGAAAAACTTAAAGCCGGAAAACTTTTGATTGCTTCAGCCAATATGCTTGAATCAAGTTTCAAGCGTACTGTTCTGGTTATGTGTGAGCATAATGAAAGCGGCTCTTTGGGTTTTATTCTCAATCGTCCTATGGAATTCAAGGTTTGTGAAGCTATTGCCGGCTTTGAAGAGGTAGAAGAACGATTGCATATGGGCGGGCCAGTTGAGGTTGATACCGTTCATTTTCTCCATTCAAGAGGCGATCTTATTGAGGGTTCACTTGAGATTTTTCCCGGACTTTTCTGGGGAGGAGATAAAAATGAGCTGAGTTATCTGCTCAATACCGGTGTGATGATGCCGTCGGAGATCCGCTTTTTCCTTGGTTATGCGGGCTGGACCGCAGGACAGCTTGAAGCGGAGTTTGAAGAGGGCGCATGGTACACTGCCGAGGCTACGAAAGACATTGTATTCAGTGACGCCTACGAAAGGATGTGGGGCCGCACGGTGCGTTCGAAGGGCGGAGAGTACCAGATCGTAGCAAACTCACCCGAACTGCCGGGATTGAACTGAATATAGCTTATAGCCTGACGGGAATTAATTCAGTTTGATTGTTGTTGTTCTATTGCTTGTAAAAGCATATATAGTGTTGCTTTTATTAAAAAAATTGTTCTTTGTTACCCTGGGGATGACAGGCTTTCGACAGGGCAGGTGTAAGATGGAGTTGCACTCCGAGTTTCAGCATGGATGGACTCGTTAAAGAAGTCTATGCAAACAATACATGCAGACGATTATTCGTATGCAATGGCTGCCTGATTAGCACAAGTTAATTAATCAGCCATCGTCCGTTGGGGGAGGCGCTTACTCTGAAGCCACCGGATGGCATAACCCGCGCTTGAGCTTCGGTTCGCGCAAGTAAGCTCCGACTGTTTTTGCCCGGAAAAACATGAGGGTGATACAAAGAGGGATAGTGAACCGAACTTTACAGGTGTAGCACCGGTTCATGAAACACTGAACACCTGAGATGAGTGTGGCAGCTTTATTGAGCAATGTTTTGGACGCGGGTTCGACTCCCGCCATCTCCACAAATGGTCCGTTCCGATAATTCGGTTCGGGCTTTTTTGTTTAGTCTGAACTCATTTGCATTATTCTTGACGAACCTCTATATTAACGATTGTTATTTCGTTCTTTTAATCCATTGCTGGTCATCAAGAAAGGCTGAGGGAATAGACCCTGTGAAGCCTTGACAACCGATTCCGTTTATGACGGGACACGGTGCCACATTCTACTTCTGCGCTCTATGCATCGGGTGTTTTTACCGGTGAAGCAGAAGAACGATGCGTGAAAAAGAGCTTTTATGCTTCTCTTTTCAAAACAGGTATAGCGGTTTTCTGCCCATACCATACAGAAACAGAGTTCCATTATAAACCTCTTCCATGCTCGTCAGGGAAGAGGTTTTTTTATTTTGCTTTATCGTTAATCTTTTAAACGAGGTATCCATGAGTTTTCAGACTGATACGATCCACGCCGGTGTAGGTCCCGACAAGGCTTACGGGGCTATTATGACCCCGATTTACCAGAGTTCAACCTTTGTGTTCGAGGATATCGGAAAACACAGGGGATTCGATTACACCCGAAGCGGTAATCCGACTCGCAAGGCGCTTGAAGATAATCTTTGCTCCCTTGAAGGGTGTTCTTCTGCTGTTGCGGTAACGACCGGCATGGCGGCGATCACCTCGACGCTTAATATCTTTAAATCCGGTGATGAGATCATCTGCACCGATGACTGTTATGGCGGTACGTCGCGGCTGATGAAAACGGTCGAGGAGCATTTCGGCATCAAGGTCCATTTTGTGAACCTGCAGGAGGCGTCAAACCTGCTTCTGTATGTGAATGAGAGTACCAAGGCTGTGTGGGTTGAAACACCTTCCAATCCGCTGTTGAACCTGGTCGATATTCATGCCGTTGCATTGCTGGCAAAAACTCATGGATTGCTGACGATTGTTGATAACACGTTTCTCTCGCCTTACGGCCAGAAACCATTCGAGCTTGGAGCCGATATTGTGGTGCACTCGACCACCAAGTACCTCAACGGTCATTCCGATGTGGTCGGCGGGGCGGTACTGTCGAACAGCGAGGATCTTGATGCCCGCCTGAAGTTTATTGTCAATGCGCTCGGTACCTGTGCCCAGCCTTTCGACTGCTGGCTGGTGCTTCGCGGAATCAAGACGCTTGTGGTGCGTATGAGGGAGCATGAGCGTAATGCACACGCCGTGGCTGAGTATCTGGAAAAGCACCCGAAAGTAAAGCGGGTTTTTTATCCCGGTCTTCCTGCCCATCCTCAGCATGAGCTTGCAAAGCTTCAACAGCGGAGTTTCGGCGGCATGGTCTCATTCGAACTTGAGGGCGGCATTGAGGATGTCAACCGCGTGCTGACGGGTACAAAGCTTTTCGCGCTTGCTGAAAGCCTTGGGGGTGTTGAATCGCTGATTGAGCATCCGGCAACCATGAGCCACGCCTCAATGGATCGTGATCACCGTGAGGCAGCAGGTATCACTGATACCATTATCAGACTCTCGATCGGCATTGAAGATCGCGATGACCTTATTGAAGATCTGAGGATTGCGCTTGGCTGATGTTGATTTTAATGAGTATCAATGTGTATGGTCCGGTCAGGGTCATTACATTAAGGCATGAACAGGTAAGCCTGGCAGGTTATGAATCCCTTTTACATGATCTACCGGTAATGGATCACTCATGATAATGCCTCTTTCTTTATTTACACATCATGCAGCCCCGAAAGGAAGCATTCACTTTTCCTACACCCTGAAGGTAAGTTTGCGGGCTAAGTTTGCGCGATTGAAAATAACGCCGCACGGCGGACTTGTGGTGGTGGTTCCTCCGGGATTCAATAAAAAAAATATTGCGTCACTGCTTCTTCATCATGAACAGTGGATAAAAAAAGTTACAGCAAAATTTGATGCCCAGAGGCATGTAACTTTGCCTCTCTCAGAAAACGGACTTCCGTTATCCGTTTGTTTCCCTGATTTTGCTGAGTCGTGGACGGTGATCTACACAGATACCGGAAGTGCTGGAGTTGAGCTGATTGAGCAGCAAGGTAATACACTGTCTCTTACCGGTGATGTTGCCGACACCGCTCTCTCGCGCAGGCTGCTCTGTTCCTGGCTGAAGCAGCGGGCTCAAGCGCATCTTCTTTCTGCTCTCGAAAAACTTGCTGCAGCGCATGGTTTCAGTTATGCTTCTTCCGGTATTCGTCTGCAGCACTCAAGGTGGGGAAGCTGTTCATCACGTCGGTCGATATCCCTTAACAGCAAGCTGCTTTTTCTGCCCGAGCATCTTGTCCGCTACATCATGGTACATGAGCTTTGCCATACGGTGCATATGAACCATTCCCGTTCATTCTGGTCACTGGTTCACGAACACGATCCCTTGTTTCGCAGCAACAATCTGGAAATGAAGAGTGCGTGGAAATATGTACCGCAGTGGGTTTCCGCTCAGCCGTAGCGTTTGTTTGCCATCTGCCGCAGTCCGGAAAAAAGGAGTGAACAAAGCATCAGCAGAAGGCCCCAGAGTAGCGAAAGTCCGCCTGCGGTAAAAGCCGCAAGGGTTCCCTGTATCAGGACTATGCGGATAACTGCTGCTGTCCAAACAGCAAACACTCCCAGCAGTGAGAAAACATTCAATCGTTTCAGAAAAGCAGGAATAGAAGCAGCAGCGATTGCTGTTGCGGCGCTTATCCACCATGTGGTATCGTAAAGAAAAGTCATCGTTATGAGTCAGTAACTTCCGTGATGGCAGCTATCATGATTGAAAATAGGTGAAAAGGGGACGAAAAAGAAGCCGCTCACGCAGATCACGGAAGCATGGAAATATGTTCCGCAACAGGGTTACTGTTCAGCTGTGAATCTTTTTGTGCCGGTTGTAAAGCCATATGCTGTAATCCGAATGGAATCGTTATATTGTGTTGATCTCATTTTGTGGTACCGTTAGCGATTCATTCCGCCCCGACAAAGCGCTTTTTACGGCTAACAAATAATAACATCCCCGCATTTTGCAGATACCCGGTTTTCTCTCTTTACAAAAAGAGAGTTCAGCTTGGGGTCTTACAGGCGACCATGCTTGAGGTGCAGAGCATTTCAGGCAGTTTGGTCTCTATCTCATAACTGTACATTATCATAATATTATATACCATATGGAATTCAAGTCATTAAACATCATTGACCCGATTTTACAAGCACTACAGGAAGAGGGTTATACAACTCCGACACCGATTCAGGCAGAGGCTATACCCGTTATTTTGCAAGGCACTGACCTGCTTGGCTGTGCACAGACAGGAACAGGAAAGACGGCTGCTTTTGCCATTCCTATCCTGCAACTCTTGAGCGAGAACAAGGTTTATGATAAAAAACGAAAAATACGAAGCCTGATTGTTACCCCTACACGTGAGCTGGCTATTCAGATTGGTGAGAGTTTTAACGCCTATGGCCGGCATACAGGCCTGACCAATACGGTGATTTTTGGTGGAGTCAACCAGAACCCGCAAACAGCCTCATTGATTCGTGGTGTTGATATCGTTATTGCAACACCGGGGCGGTTGCTTGATCTTCTGAACCAGGGTTTTTTAAGTTTACGCCATGTAGAGATACTGGTGCTTGATGAAGCTGATCGTATGCTCGATATGGGTTTTATTCATGATATTAAAAAAATATTGGCAGTGGTTCCGAAACAGAAGCAATCTCTCTTTTTTTCTGCCACGATGCCAGCTGAAATTGTCAAGCTTGCTGCGACTATCCTGCATAATCCTTCGAAGGTTTCTGTAACGCCTGTTTCATCAACGGTAGAGATTATCAATCAATCGATTTACTTTGTTGATAAAGGTAATAAAAACAGCCTGCTGGTCAATCTTTTGGAGGATCAGAAGATCAAAACGGCACTGGTTTTTACTCGGACAAAGCATGGCGCTGATAAAGTTGTGAAAATCCTCCAGAAACACAATATCAAGGCAGAGGCAATACATGGTAACAAAGCGCAGAATGCCCGTCAGCGCGCCTTGATCAATTTCAAGGCACAGACGACACGTGTTCTGGTGGCAACAGATATTGCTGCACGCGGTATTGATGTTGATGATCTGGAGTATGTAATCAATTTTGAGATGCCGAATATTGCCGAAACATACGTCCATCGTATCGGACGAACGGGCAGGGCAGGGGCAAAAGGAACTGCATTGTCGTTCTGTGATGCCGAAGAGAAAGAGTACCTGCGTGATATTGAAAAGCTTATAGCAAAAAAAATACCTGTTAACGATGACCACTCTTTCCCGTTGATTGATCACAATCCGGTGAAAACACCCAGACAGCAGGGTAGAGGAAATTCAGGTCATCCGGGGCCAAAACCTCTTGCAAAGAGCACGTCGAAAAGGTGGTCAGAAAAACCGAGAAGTGCACGGTAGTGGTTATAAAAAAATGTTTGAGATAATCATAAAGTAATTCCTTCTGATTACTGGAGGAGTGTAATTCATGGTTCGAGCAGTTTGAAGCCGGATTGGGGATCATACTGACGGGTTGCCGTGTTCTTGAGCAGCTCTGTCAGGATGATTTCCATGACCAGCCAGACCTTTACACCGTTACGAATACAGCCTGTAACGGTGTTTTCCTCTCTCCCGCATGCCATATGCATATGGAGAATCGGGTTGCCGTTTTCATCCGGAAAGATGGTTCCGCTGCCAGTGATTTCATGAGCGTCGTAGAGTTCATGAGTCATCGGATTTATTGGATTTGAACGGCTCTCTTCAGGTCCCACAACAAGAAGACTGCCCTTGTCTGCCCCTCCAACAGCAATAAGTGTTGCCCGTTCGATGGCATGATCTTTTGCGAACCGTTCGATGCATTCATGGACTATTTCACCGTCTTCCAGTCTGATCACAAAGACTCTTCCCTTGCTTGCTTCCGAGTATTTCATATTTTTTTAAAAAACACCATAAAATATTTTTAAAAAAGCAGATAATGGTGATGTTGTTAACTGCATGCCCGAAAAATGTAACGAAATTATCATTTTTAACCATGACGTTCCGGGCGGGGAAAAGGGGGATCTGAGTGCCACCATATTGGTAGAAGTCTTTTTTCTGTATTGGTTTTCCTGGTTTCAGACTAACGATTCAACTGGTAAATCCTCCAGTTAAGAAAGGTGGCAAACAGTCCCCATGTGAGATAGGGCAGCAGAAGGAGTGCTGCAGGAATGCTTGCCTGAAAGAAAAGCCAGATTATGGCGATCAGAGTGATATCTATGACAAGGATATCGTAAAATGCGAGCAATATTTTTTTTCTGGTAAAAAAAATCCCTGTCCAGTTAAAACCTGCCGTAAAATGGATAATGAGCAATGTGACTGAAACAAAAAGATATGGTTTGATAGGGGAGAGAAAGTACAGTACAAGTGAGATAAAAATCAAAATATATATAGTGGACCATACAGGCCAGAAAACCCTGTCCGGGGGTGTAAACCAAGGTTTTTTGAGGTTCTCATACCATGTACCCATGAGTTGTCTCCGCTCTGTTCAGATGGATAAATCAGCACCCAGTCAGCCGTAATTCAGCAATAGGTAACTGTTTTTTCTGATCTATTGGTTCCCTGCCTCTTTTCTGGAGGGGGAGACAGGGAAGTTGATCTGAGTTAACGGAGTTGTTGACTCTTGTCCAAACATCAGGCAGTCAGAGCACAGAGCGTTTTTTTCAGTTTTCAAAAAACTCAATCTGCAGATTTTCATCAGCTTGTTCGGTGACGATATAGCGGCCTTTTTTTACAATTGACAGGCCTTTCTTGTCAGCTGCGGGTATGATGCTCTGTTCAACATTATCGACATTTTTTTTCAGGCAGCTCTGGTTGAAGAAAAGGTTCAGTACCGGGCCTGTATTTTCGAACTGAAGCAGGAAATCATTGTCGTTGACAAAAACAAGGTCATCGTAGGCATAGGTTACTTCATGTCCGAGCTCTTCGAGAAGCTGCATGACTGCTCCAAGTGGACGTAATGATTGTTGCATAGGTTCAATCCTCCTGTTTAATACATGAAAAGGTGTTGTTATGAGGGCATGAATTAATGTCATTTATGTTGATTGTTATGCCTGCATCTTCTGTGCCCTTATCAGAATTGAGGCTTATAATTTTTCTGAGCGCTGTGGTATCGAATCCCTGAAGATGATGGTTCCCGATTTTTATGAGAGGCCGTCTGATCAAGAGTGGCTCATGGATCATTATGGCTATAGCCTCTTCTTTTGTAAACGCAAGTGTATCGAGTTTGCCTGATTTTACTGCCGGGGCTGCCGGATTAAAGCATTCGGCTACCGGTTTCTCTCCGAGATACTTGTCAAGCTCCTTGTTTGTCCATGGGTATTCAAGCAGATTAATTGCTTCAACAGTATGTCCGGAAAGTTCAAGCATGGACTTTTGCCGGGCATTGTTCATGCATCCTGGCTTTTCGTAAAAGAGAATGATTGCCATAATTATATCATCGTATTTTCGGACTATCACACACTGTTTAATTTAAGGAAAAAAATAATTATTTCATTAATAATTAATAAAAAAATTTATTTAAACATTAATATATAAACATATTTGTCTATTTTTTGGTAATTTATAAGGGAAGTTAGGTCGCTTTCCGGGGTGGTCTTCAGATATTATAAAGATTCTGGTGTATGCTGTGGCTCTGTTTCATGGAACTGTTGTCAGAAAAATCGGAAAGAAGTCAGGCGGTAAAGTGGAGCAGGAGCCATCTATGAAGATGCTGTTTTTTCAGTGAATGTATCTGAGGGGTGCAGGGGGGGAAAGGGCTGGTGTACTGCCCGCAAGCAAGGCTCAATGTTGTCTTGCTTTTGCTTAAAATCAAGAGTTGCTGACTAATCAGCCATCACATTCCGCTACATTCGCTTTGGTACTTGCTTTTGCTGTTCTTTTCCTTTTTATGGATAGGGTTGGCGTTATTTCATCTCCCTTTGTACCGAAGCCACAAAGTTCTTTTGCCGTCCCAATTTAGGCAGGCCAAGAATCTCTCTCGCATGGTCAAGGGCATCATCGATGTTGCCGAAAATATTCTCTTCACCGATGTCATCATATAGTCCATATTGCTGCAGGGCGAACAATGGCTGGGCATGAACGCCAGAGAGGATGAGCCTGGTTTCTGTTTTTCTGCAGTCTTTAAGCAGCTCTTTCATCATGTTCAACCCTGTTGCGTCGATGGAAAGAACGCTTCGCATTCTGATAATCCGGATTTTTGGGGCCTTTTCAACGATATGCATTGCCTCCCTGAACTTGCTGGCAGCCCCGAAGAAGAACGGGCCGCTTATTTCAAAGACCTCAACACCATCGGGGACTTTTCGTGTCACAATAGTGTTCGGGTCATCTTCTTCATCGTGGTCAGTCAGCTCATTTGTAATAACACCGACATTTGAGAGTTGGGCCATGCGCTGCATGAAGAGAATAACAGCCAGCAGCATACCGATTTCGATGGCAAGTGTCAGATCAAAGACAACCGTCAGACTGAACGTGGTCAATAGGACAATCACATCGCTTCGCGGGCTTTTCAGAAGTTGCCGGAATACCTTGACTTCACTCATGTTCCAGGCAACGATAATAAGGATTGCTGCAAGAGCCGGCATTGGAATGAGCTTGGCCCACTTGCCGAAAAGCAGCATGATCAGGAGCAGTGTGATGGCGTGAACGATACCGGCTATCGGAGTTCTTCCGCCGTTCTTGACGTTGGTTGCTGTTCGTGCGATTGCTCCGGTGACAGGTATTCCGCCGAAAAGAGGAGTAATGATATTTGCGGCACCCTGGGCGATTAATTCCATATTTGACTTATGCCGGCTTCCGATCATGCCATCAGCCACAACGGCTGAAAGCAGAGCTTCAATCGCACCAAGCAGGGCGATAGTGGTTGCAGGCATGATGAGGTTCTTGATTGTGGTAAAATCAAACGAAGGGAGTGTTGGTGCCGGAATCATGGATGGAATATTACCGAAACGGGACTCAATAGTTGCTACATCGAGATGAAAGTATTGTACAATCATGGTTGTTGCGACAATGGCGATGAGTGAGCCGGGAATTTTCCGTGACAGTTTTGGCCAGAACAGAATAATCAGGAGGGCAAGCATACCAATCATGAGACTTTCTGGGTCGAATGTCGGCAGGTTACTTGCATAGGCTGTCCATTTGCCGATAAAATCTGCTGGTACGATAGCGATGTCAAGACCAAGAAAATCCTTGACCTGGCTGGAAAAAATAATGACAGCAATCCCGCTGGTAAAACCGACAATCACTGGATAAGGGATAAACTTGATCAAGGATCCAAATTGGGCAAATCCCATGATCATGAGAATGATGCCCGACATTATGGTTGCCAGTACCAGGCCATTAATGCCGTATTGTTGAACAATCCCGTAAAGGATCACAATAAATGCGCCGGTCGGTCCTCCGATCTGTACTCTGCTGCCGCCAAGAAAAGAGACAAGAAAACCGCCAATAACAGCAGTAATAAGTCCCTTTTCAGGCGACACCCCTGATGCTATGGCAAAAGCAATTGCCAGCGGCAGGGCAACAATACCGACCATAATACCGGCAATGACATCCTTTATTATCCGGTCCGGGGTAAGTTCCGGTAAGATTGAAAATAATTTTGGTTTGAACATGGCGAGCGTCAAAAAAAGAAAATGAACAAGTAGTCCTTCGCAGACTTGGGTTTCTATATAATCTTTTTGTATTATTTTATCAATTTATAGCGCTATTCCGTTTATAGTAAAGATCTCCGTCAACGAAACGGCATTGCAAGGAGAGTCTACAGCAAACTCAAGTGTTGGTTTATGCTATATCCCTTGCATTCCTTGTCACTCCATTGGATTGTCTGCTGCGATGAACCTGTCGTGACATGTAACTTGACCTTGTTGATTCCCGAATGGAGTGTCCGGATATCTGATTACGTGAAGGAGGCTATACAGCCTGCTATTTTTTGAACTGTAAATAAAAGAGGGAATATTTATGCCTACAACATCAGAGAATTTGAAAGTAGCGTTTGCCGGCGAAAGTCAGGCAAACCAGAAATACCTTGCTTTTGCAAAGGAGGCTGAAAAAGAGGGATTCAGTAATGTTGCCAAACTGTTTCGGACAACTGCCCAGGCAGAATTGATTCATGCCGAAGGTCATCTTGCCGCTCTTGGCGGAGTAGGTTCCACCGCTGAAAATCTTCAGGCTGCAATAGGTGGGGAGACTTATGAACATACCGAGATGTATCCTCCGATGCTTGAACAGGCAGAAGCCGATGGCCATCCGGCAAAACGGATGTTTGCATATGCAGTCAAGGCTGAACAGGTTCATGCCATGCTCTATAAAAAGGCGCTGGAAGCGGTTCACAACGGACAGGACATTACGGCAACGGAGGTCTGGCTCTGTCCGATCTGCGGTCATATTGAACTTGTCAATCCGCCGGAGAAATGCCCGATTTGCGGTGCGAAATCATCTGTTTATGTTCAGGTGTGACAGAAGCTTTCTTGAGGGCGGTTCAGAG
The DNA here is from genome assembly GCA_013334755.1 of Chlorobiaceae bacterium. Taxonomy (GTDB): domain Bacteria; phylum Bacteroidota; class Chlorobiia; order Chlorobiales; family Chlorobiaceae; genus Chlorobium. The sequence continues at coordinate 70,791 of JAAXWX010000002.1, forward strand.
AACCGCCTTTTTTTACAACCGTATTGTCACTATACATTTGACTTATACACTATTCTCAGTTTGTTATCTCCGGAAAAGAGTGAACGTACTGAAACGAGTACCACTTACCTCTCTCATTCCCATTGATCTTGTTATTATTGACTTTAATCTGCATGCCACTCTTCAAAAGATTGTCGTCTTTCGGGTGATTGATTTCAAGGGTGACAGATGCCCCGCTTAATTTCCCCTTCAATTCTCATCGGTCCGATTTGTTGAACAGGTAGGCAATCATATGCAACTCCTGCAATGAGAAAATAAGACCTATGGAAAGTATGTTGCAATATTTAAATAACTTAATCCTGCTGAAAGAGCAGATAAAAAGTATCCGGCTGATTTATTTGACAGAAAAACAGCCTGGATTGCTCTATTCCGCAATATGACGCTTTGTAGAGAGCAGCAGTACTGCTGCCACAAGGTCAAGAGGGATCCATATCTCTTTCGCAAGGTTGATTTCCATTACAGGGTTGAAGAGTATGGCAAAAAGGGTATATGCAAGAGGCAGTAACAGCTTTCTCTTGCCGAAATTTCTATAAGCACCCCAGGCAAAGGTGCCTGAAGCAACAACTTTCAGTAAGGAATAGAAATCAGACGGGAGCGGAAAAACAGCAAGTATGAGAAAGAGTGCTGTTATATAGATGACTTGAACGGGCATGACTTTTTATGGAATAACATTAAAAAAGCCAGACTGAACTTGCATTCTGTCTGGCTTAAGGGAAAACAGCTAAAAAGCTTGAAGCTTAGTAACGATCTCTTCTTGCCGGCCTTTCTTCGCGCGGTTTCGCTTCGTTTACCTTTATTGTGCGGCCGTTCAAATCTTTGTCATTCATTGATTCGATGGCTTCACGAGCTTCGCTGTCATTAGGCATGTCAACAAATCCAAACCCTTTGGAACGGCCTGAAAATTTGTCGTTTATGATACTTGCGCTATCGACCTGTCCGAACTCGGAAAAAGCTTCACGAAGATCATCTTCAGTAACAGTGTAAGCCAAATTGCCAATGTAAATATTCATTGTTAGTCTCAGTATACATGTGCATTGATAGAAAGAGATACCGTCAAGTAACCAAAGCACAAATTACTTGATTAGCGATCAGTCAACCATTGACTGATTTCTAATATGAAGTTTAACGTAATTATTGATAATCTTCAAACACAATATTCACGTCATACATATTATCTAAAAAAACGGCTTATCTCCCTGTAAATAGGACTTTTCCCTATTTTTTTGATTTTAATATAGATATATATACAATAAAGAAGTATGTCCTCTATTTGAAAGCCGCTTTTCCTGATCAAGCACACGCTCTCTATGCATGAATTTGATTTTCTCGGTGAACTGGTGCTTATCGGGGCATTGGCAGTTGCCATTATTCTGATTTTTCAGCGGTTGAAGATTCCTCCGGTTATCGGGCTGATTTTTACAGGAATTCTCATTGGCCCGTCTGGTATCGGCGCGGTCTATGATCAGAAAATGATTTCTACGCTTGCCGAACTTGGCGTAGTTCTTCTGTTGTTTACGATTGGCCTTGAATTTTCGCTTGATGACCTTAAAAAACTGAAAAAAATTGTGCTGGTTGGTGGTGTCGTGCAGATTCTTGTCACCGGTCTTGCCATCAGTTTTCTTTCATACTGGTTTATGTTTGCCATAGGGCGGGGCATTTCCCTTTCAGCCTCTGTATTTCTGGGATTTACCTTTTCAGTCAGCAGTACGGCAATCTGTTTAAAGATTCTTTCTGACCGCGATGAGCTGACTCTGCCGCATGGACGAATTGCTTTAGGAATTCTGATTTTCCAGGATATTGCGATTGTTCCCTTGATGATTGGCATTAATTTTTTGAATCCAGATGCCGCCCCTTCTTTTGCAATAGTTTTTAATAAAATCGGCGTCATTATTCTTTTTGCCATAGGCATTTTTTTCGGTTTCAGGCTTCTTATGCCGAAAATGGTGCGGCTTATTGCCTCGCTTCATGCCAGGGAAGTTCTGGTCATCGGAGCGCTTGTCATCTGTTTTGGTGCGGCTTATCTGACTTCTCTTATCGGTTTGTCTCTTGCTCTCGGTTCATTTGTTGCCGGTATGGTGATTGCAAGTACCGATGAGAGCCACCAGATCAGTATGACCATCGATCCTTTTCGTGAAGCGTTCACCAGTATTTTTTTTATTTCCGTCGGGCTGCTGCTCAACGTCAAGATGATTAATCTTCCTCTTTTTTTCTCTATTGCCATAGTAGTCTTGCTGGTTAAAGGGCTGCTTGTTGCCATGGTCTCCCTTTTTCTTGGCAATTCTCTCAGAGTCAGTATGATGGCTGGTATGGCGCTTGCACAAATAGGGGAGTTTTCTTTTGTGCTTGCAGAGAGCGGTCTTAAGAACAGTGTCATCAGTCAGGAAGTTTTTCAGGCAATGCTGGCCATCATTGTCGTAACCATGATTGTCACACCGGCCATGATAGCCATAGCGCCGAAAGTTGCCAACCAGATGGTCCCGGCACTCGGTTTTATTCCTCTGGTTTCAAGGGATGCCTCTGCACCTGCCTTGCGTCCCCCCGATAGTACTATTATCTGTGCAGGAGAGATTCATGCCGCAATTATCGGTTTTGGCGTCAATGGCCAGAATGTGGCAGCAGTGCTTCATGCAACCAATATTTCTTATTCAGTGCTTGAAATTGATCGGGAAATAGTTAAGGTCATGAGAAGAAAGGGTGAACCAATTTATTATGGCGATTGTACAGAAAAAAAAGCACTGATTCGAGCTGGAATAGATCACGCCCGTGCGGTGGTGCTCGGAATTTCTGACACAAAAGCAATCGACAACAGTATTGCGATGATTCGCCAAATCAATAAAAAAGCATTCATAATCGTCAGAGCAAGAACTCTTGATGATGTTGCTTCGCTCTATAAGGCTGGGGCCAATGTTGTGGTTACAGAAAAATTTGAAACATCCATCCAGATTTTTTCTCAACTTTTAAATCATTTTACGGTTGATCCGGAACTGATTCTCGAACAGCAGGAAATTATCCGGCGTGAATGTGAAAAGATTTTTCTGCGAGGAGTAACTCAAGGCATACAAAAATAAATGTTTGCACACCGCATCAGCAATACTGATACAGTCATGCAGGATCTATTTTTTTTCCGGTCAAGGCAAATATTTTTTTATATTTTATATATATGAGGCTATAATCTCAACTCACCCTTCAGCTGATACGTGTTATGGCATATCCAGCATTATCCCCTACAAAAAAATTTGTCTCTTACCGCCAGGAGCTTCTTGATCTTCAGGCTTCACAGGACATCTCCGCCGCAAAACGAGCAACCTACGAGCTTTCATTAATGGAGCACAGTTGCTTTATTGAATTGAACGGTATCGTTCATCATTATCACGATTCTGGTCCAAAAGATGCAGCTCAGACCGTTCTGTTGATTCATGGATGGGATTGCTGGTGGATGTGGTGGCATTATGTGATCAATTATCTCAACAAGCGAGGAATACGAACTATTGCATACGATATGCGCGGGCACGGGTGGTCGGATAATGATCCGAAAAACCACTATCATATTGATTTTTTTGCGCATGATCTGCATGAACTTGTCACTAAACTCGAGCTCGGAAAGTTCCATATAGCAGCGTTTTCTTTTGGCCCTTTCGTTGCACTTGATTATGCCCGTGTTCATCCCGAACTTATCAAGTCGATGACCTTTTTCAATTTTGGTTATCTGCCGAACAGTGCATTTATCCAGGCATTTGCCACGAACACAATTACGTTTGTTTTCAACAATCTTTTACGCAAACTGACCTGGTGGCTGCCTGCCTATATGTTTGCCCGTTTGGTTCTGGCAAAGAATACCATTTTACATCATGATATTCTTATCGGCTTTAAAAGCCTTGGCCTTTGTGCACCAGAAGCTATCGATCAGACAACCCGACAGATAACTGCCTTTGAGACGACAGAGTCAGTGCCGGATATGGTCAAAGCTGTTGATATACCAATTCTTTTTGTGGCGGGAGAGGGTGATTCAATCATGACCTGCGAGAATACAAAAAAACTGGTGGAGCTTACCCATAAGGGTACCTATGTGGAAGTGCCTGAATGCGGCCATCTGATAACAGTTGAATTACCGGAAACAGCGTCATCACTTATTCTTGGCCAGATAGAGACTTATCGAAGCAACTAAAATGCTCAATAACCGGGATCAATGTTCCGGGCCAGAGTACGGCGGATGATTTTTATCCGCCAGCCTTGCGTATTGTTTTGATAAATGAACGGATTTTTCCGCTGTCTTTGATGCCGGGCGCGCTTTCGACTCCGCTCGCGGTATCGACTCCATAGGGCTGAACATGGCGGATTGCTTCTATGACATTCGTTTCGTTCAGCCCTCCAGCCAGTATGGCATAACAGGAACCTCCGAGTTCATTGAAGATTCGGGCTGCAAGAGACAAGCCGATTCTCTCACCTGTTCCGCCTGCCATGTCTGGCCGAAAAGTATCGAACAGGAAAGCATTGATCCCGCTTGTTTCTGCAAACTTAAAAACCTCCTCCACCACAAAATTATCTTCAGGACGAAAGACTTTGATCACCTTTGCCTCGGTGATCGCTTTTGCCTGCTCCGGGCTGTATTGGTCGCTGTGCAGCTGCGCTATCTGGAGCCTGCAGAAGCGGCAGATAGAATTGATCTCTTCGGGTGACTGATCAACAAAGATCCCCGCTGATTCAACCAATGGCGGAAGTTTTTTGATTATTGCCCTGGCTTGTTCTGGAGTTATTTTTCGAGGACTCATGTGGCTGAAATTGAAGCCCAGGGCATCGGCACCCGAATGGCATGCATCAAGGGCATCCTGAAGACGGGTTATTCCACAGATTTTAATTTTTACCATGAACTCAATAAATGATTGAATAATCTCAGTATGTTCTACCCTCTGAAAGATACGTTGAAATGCAACAATATTGCAGGGGCGATATGATCTCGTCACGATTCAGGTATTGTTATACAGTTCACTCTCTGTGCCATTCAGCCAAACTGCATTGCAATACAGGTGTTATCCTCTCTCGGTGACTTGTTGTGATTGTCTCATATTGTCCGTATATTTAAAGCCATTTATGATTGTCAGGCAATTATAATATGTGATTGAATGGGGCGTCGCCAAGTGGTAAGGCATCGGCCTTTGGAGCCGACATCCGCAGGTTCGAATCCTGCCGCCCCAGCAGCAATAAAAAGAGGCTGTCTCAGAAGCAAAACTGAGACAGCCTCTTTTTGTTATTCAACGTTTTGAGGTACGTTATACAATCCTCTTATTGTTATTAAAAATAAGTTAAGCTTATTTTTAATAACAAAAGGGCCACCTCTTCAGGTAGCCCTTTTGCTTTGATAGCTATCCTTTTGAGACAGCCTCTTTTGTTGTCAGTTGTACATTTGTCTAATCAGTACCGGTAATGTTCTGGTTTGTAAGGTCCATCCAGTGGTACACCGATATATTCAGCCTGTTCTTCTGAAAGACGGGTGAGTTTTACGCCGAGTTGTTCAAGGTGCAGTCTTGCAACCTCTTCATCAAGCGCTTTGGGCAGCCTGTAGACGCCGATTGCATAATCTTTGGTCCATAGCTCTATTTGTGCGAGTGTCTGGTTGGTGAAGGAGTTGCTCATCACGAACGAAGGATGTCCGGTTGCGCATCCAAGATTGACCAGGCGCCCCTCTGCGAGCAGATAGATGCAGTTGCCGTTCTCAAAAGTGTACTTGTCCACCTGCGGCTTGATATTAAGCCTTTTTGCGCCAGCATAGGCATAGAGCTGCTCAACCTGGATTTCGTTGTCGAAGTGGCCGATGTTGCAGACAATGGCTTCGTCTTTCATCTGCTTCATGTGCTCAAGCGTGATGACATCCTTGTTGCCTGTTGTGGTTACAAAAATGTTCCCCTCTTTTACAGCCTCATCCATGGTGGAGACCTCATAGCCCTCCATTGCAGCCTGCAGTGCGCAGATGGGATCGATTTCTGTAACAATCACCCTTGCACCGTAAGCGCGCATTGAGCGGGCTGATCCTTTACCGACATCGCCGTAACCGAGAACCACAACGACTTTGCCTGCAACCATGACGTCGGTTGCCCGCTTGATGCCGTCAGCAAGCGATTCACGGCAACCGTAAAGGTTGTCAAACTTTGATTTGGTAACAGAGTCGTTTACGTTAATGGCCGGGAAGAGGAGTTCTCCTTTTTCCATCATCTGATAGAGGCGGTGAACACCGGTGGTGGTCTCTTCAGAAACACCCTTCATTTCCTCCGCGACCTTGTGCCACCGTTGGTTGTCCTCTTCAAAGACCTCCCTGAGCTGCTGGTAGAGCGCTTTTTCTTCGGCATTGCCGGGAGTTTTTTCGAGCATTTCCGGATTATTTTCGATTTTGTAACCGAGAATGATCATAAGGGTAGCGTCACCGCCATCGTCGACGATGAGGTTCGGCCCTTTTCCGCCTTCAAACTCAAGGATCTGACGGGTACACCACCAGTACTCCTCCAGGGTCTCGCCTTTCCAGGCAAAAACCGGAACACCGCTCTTTGCGATGGCTGCTGCTGCATGATCCTGGGTTGAGAAGATGTTGCAGCTTGCCCAGCGAACCTCTGCTCCAAGCTCTACAAGGGTTTCTATCAGGACGGCAGTTTGAATGGTCATATGCAGCGATCCGGCTATACGGGCGCCTTTCAGCGGATATTTACCCGCATATTTGCGTCTGGTTGCCATAAGACCGGGCATCTCTTTTTCAGCGATATCAATTTCCTTGCGTCCCCATTCCGCAAGCGATATATCTGCTACTTTATAATCATGCACCTCTGTGACTGTTGTCATATCGACATCTGGTTTTAATATGTTTAGATGGTTCAGGCAAGGTTGAATGCTTTTTTCAGCTCAGCAACCTTTTCAGTTTTTTCCCATGGGAAGATATCACGGCCGAAATGTCCGTAAGCTGCGGTCTGCTGATAGTTCCATCCCTGTGGTTTGTCGAGGCTGAAGCGTTTAATGATGGCTGCCGGACGAAGATCGAAGATCAGTTCAGCTTTTTCCTGGATCTGGGCATCGTTGAGACCGTGTTTTGCCGTGTCGTGTGTATTGATATAGATCGATACCGGACGTGCAACACCGATAGCATAGGATACCTGAACAGTACATTTTTCAGCCAGACCCGCAGCGACAATGTTCTTTGCGACGTGGCGTGAGGCGTAGGCGGCACTGCGGTCAACCTTGGAAGGGTCTTTGCCGCTGAATGCGCCTCCACCATGTGGAGCAGCACCACCATAGGTATCAACAATGATCTTGCGTCCAGTCAGGCCTGTATCACCATGTGGTCCGCCTATTTCAAAACGACCGGTCGGGTTGATATGGAGCTTGGTGTTTTCATCAAGCAGGGAAGCAGGAATCACTTTGTTGATAACATTTTCAATGATATCCTTTTTAATGACGGCCTGCCACTCTTCTTCACTGATGCCTGTCGGTTCCGGATCGTGCTGGGTTGAGACGACAACGGCATCCACACGTTTTACTTTCTCGTTTTCATATTCAAGTGTCACCTGGCTTTTTGCATCAGGGCGAAGGTAGGTCATGATTTTGCCTTCCTTGCGGATCTCTGCAAGTTTTTTGACAAGCTGCTGGGCAAACTGGATTGCGGCTGGCATCAGCTCAGGTGTTTCTGTGCAGGCATAACCGAACATCATACCCTGGTCTCCAGCGCCGACACGATCAAACTCGTCTGCAATCTCTTCCTTGCGGTCGACTCCGCGGTTGATATCGGGTGACTGGCTGTGGAGGGCCGAAAGAACGCCGCATGAGTTAGCTTCAAACATGTACTCACCTTTGGTATAACCAATTTCACTGACTACCCGGCGGGCGATTTTCTGAATATCAACGATTCCTTTTGTTGTGACTTCGCCACCGACAATAACCTGGCCGGTCGTAACAAAGGTCTCACAGGCAACGCGTGAACTCGAGTCCTGACGGAGAAAATCATCAAGTACGGCATCGGAAATCTGATCGGCAACTTTGTCCGGGTGTCCTTCTGATACGGATTCTGAGGTAAAGAAATACCTTGTTTGTGACATATTCTGCTTAGGTTTTGGTTAAACGAATGAGATCAACAACATAAAAAAAACTGAAAACAAGAACAGAAATAAGTGAATCAATGGAAAATTGTTCCGTGAGAGGATGTCACAAAGAGATGACTGGACACGGAAAAACTTCCGGCAAGCCTGAGGAAAACAATTCCTGCAGAGAGCTTGCGACACCGTGTCCATAGGTAATGGGGATGTCGATGACAAATAAAGTCAAAATGTAACCATTCGCTTTCTTCTATGCAAAAATTCTCTTATCCAACCCGTATTTCAGAGTAATCGCCGATATTTATTTCCTGGGAGCTTCCTGCAACAAAGGCATTGTTTCCAACTATAGAGTGATCAAGCATGATATGGCCAACTCGTGCGTTATTGCCGATAATGGAATTTCTGATAATGGCGTTTGTAATAACGGCTTTTTCACCGATGGTGGTATAGGGGCCGATAATGGCGTTTTCAAGAACGGCATTATCGGCAATAAAGACCGGATCATTGATAATACAGCCTGGATAGGTTTTTGTTGAGATGTTGTTCTTGAGAAGAATTTCATTGGTGTTGAGCAGTGTTTCTGGTTTGCCGCAATCATACCAGCCAAAAACAGGAAAAGTGGTGAATGTTTCTCCTCCTTCAATCATAAACTGCAGGGCATCGGTGAGCTGGTATTCGCCCTTTGTTCTAATTTCATTTTCTATCAGATGGTCAATACTTGCAAAAAGTGGGCCGGCATGATGCAGAAAATAGAGGCCGACAATGGCAAGATTGCTGATGGGAGTGTCTGGTTTTTCCACCAGTTTCAAAATTTTCCCCTCATCGGTTACAGCAACTCCGAATCGTCTGGGGTCTTCAACCTCTTTGACTCCAAGGGTGGAGAAGGGGCTTTTCATGACTGGTTCAAGATCAACATCAAAAATGGTGTCGCCAAGAATGATGAACAACGGCTCACTCTCAATGACGTAAGGTTTACACATCCATATAGCATGGGCAAGGCCAAGGAGCTCTGTCTGGTTGACAAAGGTGAATTTGATGCTGTAATGCTTCAGCAGCCACTCCTCAACCATGTTTCCCAGATAGCCGACGATAACGATGGCCTCATCAATCCCTGCAGTGATAAGCTTGTCCATAATGTGGCCGATAATTGGTTTTCCGGCCACGTTGAGTAATACTTTTGGATGAGAAAAAGTGTGAGGGCGTAAACGGGTGCCTACACCTGCAACAGGAATGATTGCTTTCATGTTTTCTCAATGGTTATGGATTTTATAACACAGCACCCGAATCCTTTTTCAGCATGTTGAAAAAAAGTAAACATTAAATACTCCGATTGCCAGCATAGAGCTGTTAAATATAGAAATCAGTTGTATTTTATGCTACGGCAATCATATTTATCCCTTTGGGTGACCGATTCCAGTGGATAATGGTGATAAAGGGATGCACGAAACTATATAATAAGGGGCTTATGGCAGAGAGGTCCAAGGGAATTTTTAAGCAGTCGGGGGTTATTCCAGTCCTTGACAACAGGCTTGTGCTTATTACTTCCAGAAAATCGGAGCGTTGGATTATTCCCAAGGGGTATGTTGAAAAAGGGTTGTCTCCTGCAGAATCAGCCGCAAAAGAGGCTTTTGAGGAAGCTGGATTGATAGGGGTTGTCCATCATAAGGAGGCGGGTCAGTACCGGTACAGCAAATTCGGCAAACATTTTTCGGTTCAGGTCTATCCGCTTTTCATTGAAACCATGCTGGATGAATGGGATGAAATGCATGATCGTCAGCGAAAGCTTGTAACTCCATCTGAGGCTATCGAGATGGTCTATCATGAAGAACTCAAACAGATTATTGCAGATTTTTTTCTCAATAATCTGTAGTCATTCAAGAATTATTTTTTTGTAATTAATGTTCTTGTGCTATATTGGGCCTTCCGTTTAAAGAGCGGGGTGTGGCGCAGTTGGTAGCGTGCCTGCTTTGGGAGCAGGAGGTCCCGAGTTCGAGTCTCGGCACCCCGACAGGTGAAGGTCTGACAATTGAAGCTGTGCCCGTAGCTCAATGGATAGAGCATCAGCCTTCTAAGCTGAGGGTTACTGGTTCGAGTCCAGTCGGGCGCACAAGTTAAAAGTCCGTAAGTTTTTGACGGTGATTGTAGCTCAGTTGGTTAGAGCGCCAGGTTGTGGCCCTGGAGGCCGGGGGTTCGAGTCCCCTCATTCACCCATATAAGGCCCCATCGACTAGTGGTTAGGTCATCACCCTTTCAAGGTGGTAGCACGGGTTCGAATCCCGTTGGGGTCACTCTTAAAAGCTCTGTTCATTGCCGGTACAGGGCTTTTTTTAATTCATGAAAGCAGATTTCCTTCTATCTTATGAAAATATCTGTTAGCTGGGTCAAAGATTTTCTTCCTTCCTTTTCTTTCGATACTTCTGCGCTTGTTGAAAAACTGACTTTTCTCGGGTTTGAAGTGGAGGAGGTTCAAGTGTCCTCTCTTCCTGATGACCTTGTTGTTGTCGGGAAAATCGAGGATGTTATGCCTCATCCTAATGCTGAGAGATTGACGATTTGCCGTGTTGATGTTGGCCGGGAAGAAGCTCTTCAGATTGTGTGTGGTGCACCGAATGTTAAAGCGGATATGCTTGTTCCTGTGGCAACGGAAAAAGCGAAACTTCATTTATCGGGCGGTCAAACCCTGACGATAAAAGCATCGAAAATACGTGGCGAACGTTCTTTTGGTATGATTTGTGCCGCAGACGAGCTTGGTTTGTCCGATGACCATTCGGGCGTCATGCAGCTTGATCCTTCATGCCGGATAGGCGAACCTTTAGCCCGTTATCTTGATGGTGATGTTGTGCTTGATATTGCCGTTACACCAAACAGACCTGATGTCCTCTCTCACCTGGGTATGGCAAGAGAGTTGTCTGGAGGTGATGAGATAAACTACCCGGAACAGTATCCTGTAGTTTTTTCAAAAAGCGGCACACTGGTTGACGTGCTTGATTCGGTAGCCTGTCCTTATTATACGGGTGTCGTCATACGGGGTATAAAAGTCGCAGAGTCGCCAGCCTGGCTTCGCAAGAAACTCGAAAGTATCGGTTTGAGGCCGAAGAATAATATCGTTGATATTACCAACTATGTTCTTCATGGTCTTGGCCAGCCCCTTCATGCGTTTGATCTTGGGAAACTGTCCGGTGAGCGGGTTGTAGTGCGCTGCGATATGCGAGGTGAGTTTATTGCAATTAATCAACAGCTCTGTCAGGTTGAGCCCGGAATGCCGGTTATCTGCGATAGCCAGAAACCAGTGGCTCTTGCCGGAGTCATGGGTGGCTATGATTCAGCTGTAAGCGATGCTACAACTGATATTCTGCTTGAATCAGCCTGGTTCGATCCCTCCATGATCAGGAAATCGGCAAAAAAAGCATCGATATCATCCGATGCTTCCTATCGATACGAGCGGGGTATTGATCCACTCAATGTCAGGCGTTCGGCAGAGTGTGCCGTGGCATTGATCCTTGAGCTTGCCGGTGGACGTGTTGGAGAAGCTCAGGAATGGGGGTACGTAGAGGATTCGTTACGAAAGGTAACCCTGAGACCTGAACGGGTTAATGCGTTGCTCGGCAGTTCGATAGGAGCATCGGAGATGTCGGAGATGCTTGAACGGATCGGGTTTTCAGTCGATAGAACCTCTGAAGAGTTGCTGACTTTTGAGGTGCCATCCTGCAGGGTTGATGTTTCAGAGGAAATTGATCTTGTCGAGGAAATTGCCCGTCTTTACGGTTACGACAATATTCAGCCCTCTTCCCAGATGGCTACTATATATCCGCAGTCTCGGAACTATCCAGAGTTTTTTCCTGATTTTCTTCGCTCTCTGCTCATTGGTTTGAATTTCCGGGAAATTCTTACCAATCCACTCCTGAAAAGAGAAGAGGCAGGATTGTTCAGCGACAGACTTGTCGGAGTCCTTAATCCGATCAGTGAAGGACTTGAGGTACTTAGGCCGGGGCTTGTACCCGGATTTCTCAAGGTTATCAGTCATAATATCAGACACGGAAACAGGGATTTAAAAGTTTTTGAGGTTGCCAGGGGATTTCAGAGTGTTTCAGAAGATGAACGCTGTGGGGAAGGGTCGCTCAATGCATACAGGGAACAGGAGTATCTTGTTATGGCTGTAACCGGCAGCCGCTTTCCAAGGATCTGGAACCAGCTGCCTGAAAAAGTTGATTTTTACGATCTTATGGGTGCTGTTGAGATGCTTTTGGAGAAGCTGAATTTGCTTGATAAATCAACAGTGAATATTTATAATGAAAATACGGTCAGTATTGATGTGAAGCTGACAGAAAAGGGAGAGACTCGTTCTTACAGGGTGGGGGTGGTTCAGCAGCTTGGTTCAGGCCTTCTGGGCAAATTTGATATCGGGCAAGATATTTATATAGCAGAAATTGACGCGGCAGTTCTGGAATGCTGTTTCAATCCCGATGTCACTTATGAACCACCTTCCAGATTTCCAGCTGTTCAGAGGGATATATCGCTTATTTTACCGCAAAATGTTACTGTTCAGTCACTTGTAGAGCTGGTTGGTTCAAGTGACTCTTTGATCAGGGGTGTCTCAGTATTTGATCTTTTCGAGCGCACCATTGAGGAAGGGGGAGAGCGGAGCGTTGCACTCTCTCTTGAAATTGCCGATCATACGGGAACGTTGCAGGATGAGAGAATCAGCGATATTCTTTCAAAAGTCGGCAGTAATGCCGAGAGTAAACTTGGTGCGGTAATTCGACAAGTCTGATACGCCTGGTTCTATGCAAGATTCTGATGGGCAAAACATCATGGTTGATGTCAACCTGCTTGAGCAAAATATTGAGCTTCTTATTGTCCGGTTGACCGATTGCCGGAAAGAGAATGATGTATTGCGATCTGAACTTTCAAGTCTGCAGAATATTTTGAGAACTTGTAAGTTGCCTGGAACTGTTGGTTCCTCTGCCATGGATTCTTGCAGTACTTCCGGAGGGGAGTTCAATTATGCAGAAAAAATGCAGGTGAAACAGAAGTTAGTCCTGATTTTGCAGAAAATAGAAATGGAGCTCAGAAACAATCAGACGTTGTAAGTAATGAGATGGAAAAAATTGATGTAAATGTTTATGGCGACAGTTATCCTTTAAGGGTCGAAAGACGGGAAGTGACTGAAAGGGCTGCACGTGATGTTGATGGGGTGATGCGGCTTTTTGCTGAAAAAGCCCCGACATTTGCCTCTGTAAAGCTGGCGGTTCTTGCGGCAATTTCCTTTGCCGAGAAAAAGATTGAGCTTGAAGAGGAGATAGCGTCGCTTAAGCAGAGCATTGCAAGGCTTAATGTTTTTATTGGGCAAAATCTGCAATAAACCGTTACATTAAAAAAGAAGAAATATCCGCACCAGTTGATTGAGGTGTCTGTAAGTAAAAGAACTAACAATTATAAAAAGGGAGCCCAGCTCTTCTTTTTGATTGCAGGCCTTATTGAATTTTCCCGATGCTTTTGCATGGGTTTTTTCAAGAACGGTGGAAACATTGTTCCCTTGGAAGCAAAAAATCTGAAGGAGGCGCCCACCGTGTATCACGGGTTCTTGGATCTTACGCGCCTCGTTATGGTGCGGTTTTTTTGTTTAAAACGGTGCCTCATATTTACCTATGAGAGCATGAAAATGGAGGAAGTTTAATGGGAATAGTTATAAACCTGTTTCTGATTGTTTTTGCTTCAGTGATTTTTTTTGCAGCAGGTTTTTTAGTTGGACGTTATTTTCTTGAACGGATCGGTACGACCAAGGTGCTTGAAGCTGAGGAACGAGCTGTACAGATAGTGCAGGAGGCTCAGAAAGAGGCGAACGAGTACAAAGAACTCAAGGTCAGCGAAGTAAATCAGGAGTGGAAAAAAAAGCGCAGGGAGTTTGATCAGGAAGTTGTGATTAAAAACAACAAGTACACCCAGTTGCAGAAGCAGACTCAGCAGAAAGAGGCCCAGTTGAAAAAACAGAGCCAGGATGTCAAGGATATAGAACGGAAACTTCATGATCAACGCAAGGAAATTGAGCAGACTACTGCAATGGTTAACCTGCGTTCAGCTGAGCTTGAGCGAATTATTGTAGAGCAGAACCAGCGTCTTGAAAGTATCAGTAACCTTCAGGCTGAAGAGGCCAGGCAGATGCTGATTGACAATATGGTTGCAAAAGCACGTGAGGAGGCAACTGAGACCATTCACCAGATTCATGAAGAGGCTGAGCAGAAAGCCGGTCGTCTTGCTGAAAAAACGCTTTTGACTGCCATACAGCGGATCTCCTTTGAACAAGCCACCGAAAACGCTCTTTCTGTCGTTCATATCCAGAGCGATGAACTTAAGGGCCGTATCATTGGGCGGGAGGGACGCAATATCAAGGCTTTTGAAAACGCAACAGGAGTCGATATTATTGTTGATGATACTCCTGAAGTCGTTATTCTTTCCTGTTTTGATCCCCTGCGTCGTGAGCTGGCAAAGCTGACCCTCCAGAAGCTTCTTGTTGATGGTATCATCCATCCAGTGGCTATTGAGAAAGCCTTTGAGGATGCGAAAAAAGAGATTGATGATGTCATCATCAGTACTGGAGAAGAAGCACTCTCTTCGCTGCAGATTTCTGATATGCCGGCAGAGATTATTTCGCTTGTCGGCAAGATGAAATTTTACACGGTCTATGGTCAGAATCTCCTGCAGCACAGTCGTGAAGTTGCAATGCTATCTGGTTTAATGGCTGCCGAACTCAAGCTTGATGCCCGCCTTGCCAAACGTGCAGGTCTCCTGCATGACATCGGTCTTGTGCTGCCGGAAAGTGACGAACCTCATGCAATCACCGGAATGAATTTTATGAAAAAATTCAATGAATCTCCTGTGGTACTTAATGCAATTGCAGCTCATCATGGTGATGTTGTTAAAGAATCTCCTCTGGCAGATCTTGTGGATGCAGCAAATACTATTTCTCTTTCCCGTCCAGGTGCCCGTGGCGCAGTAACTGCAGATGGCAACGTAAAGCGTCTTGAGAGTCTCGAAGAGATCGCAAAAGGATTTCCGGGTGTTCTGAAAACCTATGCATTGCAGGCTGGAAGGGAGATCAGAGTAATTGTTGAAGGTGATAATGTCAGCGATTCACAGGCAGATGTTCTTGCTCATGATATTGCTCATAAAATCGAATCTGAAGCACAATATCCCGGACAGATTAAAGTATCGATCATCCGCGAAAAACGCTCTATTGCCTATGCAAAATAAGAGCTGACAACCGCCAAAAGGGAGAGCTCAAAGCTTTCCCTTGGTTGACGGAATTTCGTTGCCGGTTAAGGTAACGGCTGCTTTCATGGCATACGCAAAAGATTTGAACAGAGCTTCTATCTTGTGATGCGTATTCTCACCCTCAAGAATTGATAGGTGAATGTTTGCTTTCAATGTTCCTGAAAGCGAAATAAAGAAATGTTCTACCATCTCAGTTGAAAAACCCTGTATCACCGGGCGGTTGAACTCAGCATTGAAGACGCAAAAGCTTCTTCCACCGAGGTCAAGAGCGCAACGAGCCAAGGCTTCATCCATTGGGATGATAGCCCATCCGTATCGCTGTATTCCGCGCTTGTCGCCGAGGGCTTCTGTTATGGCGCTGCCTAAAACAAGAGCAATGTCTTCAACAGTATGATGATCATCAACGTCCAGGTCTCCACGGCACTCCAATGCAAGGTCAAAACCTGAGTGTTTACTGAAATTGGCCAGCATATGATCAAGAAAGACTACTCCTGAGTTGCTCTTATTTATCCCTGTTCCGTCAAGATTCACGGTTGCGCTGATGTCGGTCTCATTTGTCGTTCTGCTTACCGTTGCAGTACGGGCTGCTGTTCTGGTTTCTTCTGGCATGGATGGTTTAACGAATAACTTTATTAAGGAAAAAAAGCAAAAGGCTGAAAAGCAGAGAGAGCACCACGGAAGTGCCGAGAGGAAAGTAAAACCTGAAATTCCCCCGCTCTATTTTAATGTCGAGAGGAAGATGGCCTAACCAGTTTATCCAGCCCCATGTTCCGTACTTGTCTGAAGCCATCAGGAGGAGACCGAAAATAACTATTGCAATGCCTGTTGTCACAACTATTTTGGCAGTGTCTGCAAACACGGTTTGGATATTTTTTAAAAGTTGCTAAATTTAGGCCATCTTCACAGGAAGATACGAGATATTTGCAAATTTATTAAAGCGGCTGGAAATGCATGTTTTTATTGTCATTGTTGGATTACTTGCATCGATTCTGCTGATCGGGGTTATTTTGCTGCAGAGCCCGAAAAGCGGTAGCGGACTGACAGGCGGTATTGCCAGCCTCGGTACCGTTCAGACTCTGGGTGTGAGAAGAACAGGTGATTTTTTAAGCAAGACAACAGCAATCCTTGCAGCAGTAGTGATGCTCCTTTGTTTTATAGCCGAATTTACACTTCCAGGCAGAGCCGCAAAAAGCGCACCGGAAAGCATTCTTCAACAGAATGTTCCTGTACTGCCTGCAGCTCCAGCTAAACCGTTGCCTTCCGCACCTGTGGTTCCTGCACTGCCAGTAAAGTAATATTTTCTGCACCCGTGGCTCAATCGGTAGAGCAATTGACTCTTAATCAATGGGTTGGAGGTTCGAGTCCTCCCGGGTGCACCATAAAACATAAAGACTTGCAGGTTCATGCCTGTAGGTCTTTATGTTTTTATACCGTTCAGGGTGCTTTGAAGGGTGCTTTCAATTTTGTATAGGTTGTCTATTTATCATCAGTTTCAGCAAGATTCCTTTGATGTTCGGTAACATGTAAAAGCCCTGATTTTACCCCGGCAACTTCTTAGTGGACATGTTGCTATCCCATCTCAAATTTTGATCTATCTTTTCTCTACCCATCCTGTTCTGAGTTGAATGATCAATCTGATGATGAATCAACTATCAACTCTTTTTCCACGTAGAGACATCAAGTTATGCGTATTTTTTTTCTACTGATGCTTTTTAGGGAAACGATCTTCACCATGTTTACAAATTCCTGATGGTAGTGAGGAGGTGGCCCCATAAAGCTGTAATACTTGGATGTAGAAAAAATGATTCATAAACTCATCCAAGTAGAAAAGCAGCATGATAAGCACTTGATTCTTAATAGAACAGATGCTGACTGGTCGGGCGGCTGCCATTATTGAAAAGAGACATGCGACGATAACAATGGGCTCTCGTCATTGATTATATTATTCAGCTTTTCGACCGCTTCATGAGGCTGCTGACTGCTGTTTTATTTCGTGACGTTTAGCAATAAGGAATCCCGACAGGTAAATCAGGATAAAACCGGGAATGACCACGCTGAAAAACAGAATTTCATGCAGTTGAGTCTTCAGCTGTCCGGATGTCCATACCATCCAGACAAACAGCGCCCATAGTGGTCCAACAACCAGAAAGGTGATGTTCCAGAGTTTTTTAAAGCTGTAGTTCATGATGCTATACAATGTTGTGTGGTTTGATCAAGTCAAATTCGCTCAGGTTTCCACCTGCAGTTTCAGCTTCCGCTCATGGTTCTTCTCCAGCATGATCCTTGCTAAGTACTGCACAGCGTTGATGATATAGCTTAAATAAGCTACGGAGGCCCAGATCACAAGGATGCTGTCGGGATAACCCTTCCAGGCAAGCACGAAATAGAGGAAATGAAAGAAGGTCGCAACCGAGCTGCCCACATCCTCCCAGAAAAACTCTTTCGAAAAGACCCATTTGCCGAAAAGATCCTTTTCGAAGTACATGCCAGTGATGAAGAGTATGACAAAGAAGAGTGTTTTGAACAGAATGGCGACGCTTATCCAGTAAAAGTCAATGGAGGCAAGATTGTTGGCGTACAGGGTGTTCAACATAACACCAGTCAAAAAGATGACGAACTGAACCGGTGCCAGAAGGATCTGGATTTCAGTCCATACAGATGCGTTGCGTTTGGCAAGCTGTTCAGGCGTGTAACGTGGCATGATAGTTTTGTCTTACAACTGAAGTGAGTAAAAAATCAAACGAAAGGTGAAAAACTTTGGAGTGTTGTGGCATTGCCTTATTGAATTCTATTTTGTATTCAGTATCGACTTGTTTTAGATGGTTGAGGTATTCAGTATGCGAAAGTAAAACAAAACGGTGGCTATTGTTCATCATATCCGAGTTATAAAGGTTCAGTCAAGGGTACTATTTCGGATACTGCTTGTGATAATTGTACGAAGATTTGTATGGAAAAGCAAAGGTGAATCTCCAGTTCAACCATCATCTTGCATTGTTCAAAAGCTTTAAAAACGTGTTATATACTGCAGTCTTGAGTATGGGACTTTCCCTGCTTAAGCCAGAGAAAGAATCTCGTTTGCTCACAAATCTTGCTATAAGGAGGAAACACGGGGACATTGACCGAACAACATAAACTGACATTGAAGGTTGATTGAATAGTGCGTCTTTGCAAGTGTTTCCGGAAAGCATCAGAGAAATAAATAATTACATGATTCCAGCAGGTTTTAAGTCGGGCGTACAGGAAAGCAGGAACCCTGCTTCGCGTGCGGGACGGTTTGTTTGCAACATACCTGTCGATGAGGCTGGAAATCAGGGTTTGATAGGCAATACCTTCTTCAAGGGATTTTGCATTGAGACGCTTCAGGGTGCTTTCGGAAATTGATGCTATCTTTTTAATAGGTGTTATATGAGCGTAACAGTCACCCTGACAAGTCGTGAGCTCTCCCGTTGTTTTTTTGTTTTATATTATCTTATGTCAGGTCGGGCGTGGTCCTGCTGGCACTCTAATTGAAACCGGGCAGGAGTGAAAGAACATATCTTTTATGAGAATTATCGATCGATATATACTGAAGTCGCATATCGGGCCCTTTTTATTTGCTTTTATTACGATTATTTTTGTCCTGGTACTCCAGTTTTTTGCCATTTTCGCCGATCGTTTTATCGGCAAAGGTATCGGGTTTTCGGCCATCGTGGAACTTATTGTGCTGCAATCTGCATGGATGGTTGGGCTTGCAGCTCCTATGGCAGTTCTCGTTGCCGTTGTCATGACCTTTGGCTCCCTGACGACCACGTCTGAAATGACCGTTTTCAGAGCCTCCGGTATTTCTCTTTACCGGCTGATGATTCCGGTTCTTATTGCCGGTCTTTTTCTTTCACTCTTTGTCGAACGATTCAATAACGTCGTGCTGCCAGAGGCAAACTATTATGCAAAATCGCTGATGGCCGATATTGCGCGCTCGAAACCGGCGTTTGGATTAGCTGAAAACGCCTTTTCAACTCTTGTAGATGGTTACTCCATTTTTGTTCGTAAGTCTGATGAACGCTCAAAAGAGCTGAAGGGTATTGTGATCTATGATGGTACCAGTCGGGAATACAGTACGATGGTGACTGCTGAAAAGGGTGTCATATCATTTACTGGCGATGATCAGTATCTGATTATGACGCTGTTCAACGGCGAAATTCATCAGGTCCACCAGCCGGATCACAGGATCTATCGCAAGATGAGTTTTAAGAAACATCGATTTGTTTTTGAATCATCAGGGTTCGGCTTTTCACGTTCTTCAGAAAATCGAATGCGGTCAGGTGATACCGAACTTTCTGCAAATGAACTGCTGGTCATTGGCAATGAAATCAGGAAAAGAATCTCAGACGCCGAAAAAAGGATCTCAGTGCCGCTTGAATCGATAGAGCATCGGGTAGCGCAAAGAAGCTCAAGCAGCGGTGATAAACGCTTCAATCCAGTGAACTCGTCCGGTAAACTCAGTACTGAAGCTGCAGGTTTTATTGATCGTCAGCTCACTCAACTTGACGGGGAATTCATAAGCATCGAATCAAATCGTCAAATGTACCGCCGTTATATGGCAGCATATCATAAAAAATATGCTCTATCTTTTGCCTGCTTTGTCTTTGTTCTGGTTGGCGCACCCCTTGGCGTTCTTGCGAGGCGAGGAGGGTTTGGAATAGGAGCTGCCATGTCGCTTATCCTATTTGTGATCTATTGGATGATGATGATTTCCGGTGAGAAAATTGCCGAAAGGGGTCTGCTCGATCCAATGATCTCCATGTGGCTTGCCAATACCATTATGGCTGCTGTCGGGATCGCTCTTGTGTCAAGTTTAAGTGGAGCAGTATTCAATACATCCCGATAGCAGGTTAAAAATCTGTCAGATGCAGTTGTTTTCTGTTCCGCGCTCCATATAGCCGCAACAAAGTTCTTTTTTTATACCCTTTTCATCAAGACAGACAAAGGTGATATGCGTGCTGAAAGCAAGAATCCGTTCACCAGTCTCAATACTTTTCTTGTACACATGCACGGTGTACTCGATCGATGTATGCCCGATTTTGCTTTTTTCAGTTACAAAGCAAAGAATAGAGCCGCCCCTGATGCTTTTTTTGAACTCAACCTTGTCCATACCTACGGTTACAAAGTTACAGCCTGGATAATCAAGTGAAACGGTAATGTAGCTGACCTCATCAATCCATTTAAGAAGGTTGCCTCCGAACAGAAAGCCATAATGGTTAAGGTGCTCAGGTAAGACAAGTTTATAGGTTTCCATGGAGATTCACGTATGATTGAGAAAATTTATAAGCATAGCAAAAAAGAAATATAAGAGCCACAAATATCATCTTCAGATTTTCAGTACTTTTCAGAGGTTGAGCCGCATGTAGTTTATTTCTCTCCACTCCTTTCAATTAGTCATTAATATCTTGAAAGATAGCTGATTTATATTCTTTCTGAAATTTATCAGTATCTCAAAATCAGGTATACATTGATAATTCAGAGTTTGTCATAGTGGAAGTTTCTGGTATGAAATACAGGTGTAGCATGTACTCTCCATTTTTCAGCTTTACCTGTTTACAGTCAAAGAAACCGGCAGAATCTGTTAATTATATTGAATAATTGATGTATTAAAGAATAGCAATATTGTAAAGATACGCTGGATAAACTATCTTTATCAGTTATTGACAATAACACCCCTGAATATTCCGATTTTATTTCTTGCGGTTGCACGCTTCCATTTTAAACCTTGAATGTTCAAATACAAAGGTTTATGCAATGAGATTTTCCTATTCCCAATCAGTCAGGCTATCTGTCGACATTCTCAATGTTGTCGATAATGCCGTTATTCTAACCGATACTTCGTCCCGGATTGAATTTTTTAACCCTGCAGCTGAAGCATTGACCGGCTGGATCAATGATGATGTACAAGGCAAAAATATATATGAGGTTGTTTCTTTTTTGCACCATAAAACACGTAAAAATTCAGGCAGGTTTCTTGAGAAGGTTTTTTCAGGCGAAGATGCCCTTAATTTTGATACTGACACTATTCTTATCACAAGTAAGGGAGATGAGAGGAATATTGCCGTTAAAATATTTTCCATACATAATGATGCGGGTGAAATTTCTGGAGCTGCAATAATATTTCATAACAGAACGATTGGTGCCGTTTCGACGGATAATATCCATAATCCAAAAAATTCATCTTGTATCGGAAATGATGCGCTTTCGGGAATCAGAAACATTACTCAACAGCCAACCAAACAACATCTTCATTCCCTGTTCAATGCTATTCCCGAGTCACTGTTCCTCATGAATCGTCATGGTATACTTCTTGAAGTTAATGAATCTTTCGCATTACGTTTTGGCAGAAGTCCCGAAGAGTGTTGTGGCTTAAGCGTTTACGATTTGTTACCTCCTGAGATTGCGGAACATCGCAGAAAAAAAGTTAAAGAAGTGCTGCGTACTCGAAAAAGGCTTGCCTTTGAGGGTGAAATAGACGGAAAATGGCTGCTTCATACGATTTGTCCTGTCGAGAGCTCACATGGTGAAGTAGAGCGAATGGTTGTTTTTTCCCTGGACATTACCATGCTCAAGAATTCCGGTGATAATTTAAGAGCTGCACAATTTTGTCTTGATGCCGATCATAAAGCGCTCTTAAAACTATATGAAATATCGGCACTTTTCGTTCGGGAAGGCAATTTGGAGGAGATTTTCGGAAAAGTTACCGAAGCAGCTTTGTCGATGACTGGTGCTGAAATGGGAAACATCCGTCTTGTAGATCCGAAAACCGGTTACTTGAAAATCGTCTGTCAAAAAGGTTTTGATCCTTCTCTTCCTGAATTTTGCGAAAATACAGGCGATGAGAACTGCCTGTGCAATGTGGCGCTTAAGCGGAATGAACAGATCATAATTGAGGATATCTCTCAAAGCCCTCTTATCAGAGATAAGCGGGGGCTTGAAGAGCATATTGCCTCTGGTGTAAAGGCAGTTCAATCCACACCACTTAGAAATAGAAACGGAGAGTTGCTTGGAATACTTTCCACCTTTTTCCGCACAACCTGCCGTCCTGATGATAGAGTGCTTACTCTGATCGATCTGCTTGCAAGCCAGACTGCAGATATTATAGAACGTGCTGAAAAAGAAGGTGCATTACGGCAGAGTGAAGAGCACAGGCGAATGGCACAGGAGGCAGCTAAATGCGGATCGTGGTCCTGGGATTTCGAAACGAACAGACACACCTGGTCGGATGAGTTATGGGCACTTTATGGACTTGATCCTAAATGCAGTACACCGTCCTATGAACTGTGGCGTTCGACGTTGAATCCTGATGACCTTGAAAGAGTTGAAATACAGGTGCGGGAATCAGCTGTTAACGGAACTGAATTGCATACTGAGTGGCGTGTGAGGGATCATGACGGGAGGAATCGCTGGCTGTTATCAAGTGGACGAACAATCTGCACTGCAGAGGGCAAGCCGGAGAAAATGATCGGCATTGTAATGGATATTACTGAAAGGAAGCAGATGGAAAAGCTGCTCTTAGAAAGTAATGAACGTCACCAATCACTTTTCAATAATATACTCAATGGTGTTGCATACTGCCGGATGATTTTCGAGGAAGGCCGTCCTGTGGATTTCATTCATGAAGAGGTTAACTCACGTTTCAAAATACTCACTGGCCTGAAAGACCTTGTCGGGAGAAAAGTGTCTGAGGTTATTCCCGGTTTATCCGAGACAAATCCGGAGCTTATAGAAAAGTTCGGAAAAGTGGTTTTGAGCGGAATTGCTGACCGTTTTGAAATTTACATTCATGCCCTGAATCTATGGCTTGATATTACGGCATACAGTTCGAAAAAAGGGTGCTTTGTAGCGGTATTCGATGTTATAACAGCGCGCAAACTGACTGAAAATGCATTGCTGGATAGTGAAAGGAAGCTTCGTTCCATAACCGAACAGATGGCGGAGGTAGTTTTTGTCACAAATTCGAGTGGTTTTTTAACCTATGTTTCTCATGCTGTTGAAAAGATTTTTGGTTATATGCCTCAGGAGGTGATCGGGCATTCCTTTACCGAATATCTTGTCGCAGAGGATATTCCCAGAGCGCTTGTCATATTCAATGAGACTTTGCAGGATCAATTGACAGACAGTTTTTTCGAATTTAAACTGAAGAAAAAAAACGGTTCATTCTTATACGGTGAAATACATTTACAATACTACGAGGATCGGGATACTTTCGGAATGATCGGGATGATCCGTGATATAACGGAGCGAAAGGTCAATGATGAGCTTCGTTTACAATATGAGCAGGAATTACTCGAAAGCAGGCGGTTTCTTCAGAATATTTATGATACCGTTAATCATTCTATTTTTGTCGTTGATGTTTTGCATGATGGATCCTACCGGTACAAGGGAGTTAACCGTCTGCATGAAGAGCTGATGGGCGTCAACAATGATGATATCATGGGCAAAGCACCGGAAAAGCTGCTTGATCCTGTCGCTGCCAAAGAGATAATCCAGCGTTATGATACCTGCATTCGTGATGGGCGAATCATACAGTATGAAGAACGGCTGCTTTTCCAGGGCAGAGAGACCTGGTGGGAAACCGTCCTTAATCCGGTACGAGATGACACCGGTCATATATTCAGAATTATTGGTACAAGTACTAACATTACAAAACGCAAACTGGTCCGGGAAAGGCTGAAAAAACTGAGTGTAGCCGTTCAGCAGAGTCCAACTGTGGTTGTTATTACTGATCCTCTTGGTAATATAGAATACATCAATCCTACGTTTACCCAGCATACTGGCTATACTGTAGAAGAGGCAACAGGACAAAATCCCCGAATTCTCAAGTCAGGTCTGATGCCGAAGGAAGTTTATGAAGAGCTTTGGCGGACGATTCTTTCAGGTGACGTATGGCATGGAGAATTTCACAACAGGAAGAAAAATGGCGAACTATACTGGGAAGAGGCTGTTATTTCGGCCATTGTGAATAATGAGGGTGTAATAACTAATTTTGTAGCTGTTAAGGAAGATATTACTGAAAAGAAAAAGCTCTGGATTGACCTGGTGGCAGCCAAAGAAAAAGCGGAGGAGAGCGACCGGCTGAAAACAGCGTTTCTGGCCAATATCAGTCATGAAATCCGAACCCCGATGAATGGTATTCTCGGCTTTTCAGAACTGCTGAAGGAACCTCAACTTTCAGGGGAGGAGCAGGCTGAGTATATAGATCTTATCAACCAAAGCGGTCAGCGCATGCTTGCACTGATTAACGACCTTATTGATATTTCACGTATTGAAGCTGGTGAGATAATGTTGCAGATGACTGAAACCCCGGTCAACCGGTTGTTGCAGGATCTGTATGCTTTTTTCAAACTCCAGGCCGAAAACAAAGGATTGAACCTTACCTGTATAAAGAGCCTTACTGATGATGAAAGCATCATTGAAACCGACAGCTCAAAACTTACCCAGGTTTTGACAAACCTTATCCAGAATGCACTGAAATTTACCCTTGAAGGACGCGTTGATTTCGGTTATACAAGAAAAGGAAACATGCTTGAGTTTTATGTCATCGATTCAGGAATCGGTTTTCCTCCTGACATGAAAGAGACCATATTCGAGCGATTCCGGCAGGCAGATAACACCCTGACCCGGATCCATGAAGGATCAGGTCTGGGATTGAGTATTTCCAAGGCATATGTTGAGATGCTTGGCGGCACAATCCGGGTTGAATCAGTTAAGGAAAAAGGAAGCGAATTCTTTTTTACTCTACCATATACTTTTCCAGGTTCCTTGAAAGTATTGTCTCCTGAGGTGCAGGAATCAGCTGGATCACCGGCAAATCTGACGCTTCTCATAGCTGAAGATGACAAGGTGAGCAGGCTGCTGCTGCAGAAGAGCCTGACCGGGGCAAATATTACTATATTGTCTGCAGGCAATGGCCGGGAAGCGGTGGACCTGGTTGAATTCCATCCGGAGATTGATCTTGTCCTCATGGACATTAATATGCCGGTCATGAATGGATATGATGCGACCAGAGAGATCAAACGGCTGCGTCCGGGGCTGCCGGTCATCGCCCAGACGGCGTTTACTTCACAAGAGGACAGGGAGGCAGCTCGAGTAGCCGGGTGTGATGGTTTCATAACAAAACCTATTAAAAAGAAAAAACTGCTTGAACAGATGCAGGAACTATTGAACCGGTAACTTACCGGCAATTGTGGGAAGCAGTTATTCCGGAAAGGCTTTGATGATATAAACGATAGATGACAACAGAAAGTCTGTCATCATCACCATCCATTGATAACGAAAAAAAGACAACTTTTTATGAGTCTGCAGCTTGGTGAAGCCATGAAAATTGTGGCACAAACAAAAGTCTATCTTCTTTACCGAACAATGGTATACAGTGCAATAGCGGCTGTTGTTGCACTGTTTCTTGCGATTCTTGTACTTATCGGCAGTCTGTTCGGCAGCGGTGCAGCAGTGGTGCTTTTCTTTATTGCCTTGTTTGCTGGTGGTTTTGGCTTCAGGCTGCTGCGCGAATATGTGCTTTATCTCCTGCTGGCGGGCCATATTGCCCTGATTACGGAAATTGCACAGAAAGGGAGTTTCCCGTCGGGGGTTTCACAGACGGCATGGGCAAAAGAGCGGGTGATGAAATATTACAAGGAGGTCAGTGTTCTTGCCCTTGTTGACCAATTGGTAAAAGGGGTTCTCGTTTCGCTGAATCGTACGCTTTTTAACGTCATGAACATCCTGCCCATTCCGTCTCTTGAAGGTCTTGCAAGCATTGTGCAGCGAATCGTGAATTTCAGTCTTACCTATATTGACGAGTCGGTAATTGCCTATACTTTCCGTACGGCAAATGAAAATGTTTTTGATGCTGCAAAATCAGGCTTAATCATTTACTGTCAGTCATGGAAAGCATTGCTGAAAAATGCCGTGGCACTTACACTGCTCAGCTATGTTTTTGTTGTTTTAATGACGATTCTCTTCATGATTCCTTTTGGAATCCTGGCCTTGCTTCTGCCCTCTTCCTTGGGATTTTTGAAGTTTGCTCTTTTTATTCTGGCTATTTTTCTTGGCATATCGGCAAAATGGATCCTCTTCGATACGGTCGCCTGCACCTCGACCTTGCTGACCTTTCTCAAGGAAGCAGAATCAATGAAACCGGATCCGGCATGGGAATCTAAAATCGAGGCGGTCAGCGACAAGTTCCGCACCCTGAAGGCAAAAGCTGGAGAAGCGATGCGTCCGGAGCAGCCCCTTTCTGCTGAGTAGAAAAGGGATGAAACTGCATTTTCAATTTCATGAGTCACCCTGATTTTGCCGTTGTTGTCTGCAGCCTTCCATGATAAGGATGCAGACACTGGCGCGGCGAGCAAACAATATCTGGAGATCTGGATGAATCGGTATGACAAATGGATAAAAAAGCATACGGCCTGATCCGGGAACCAGAAAGGAAGGCTTTTTCTCTCAAAACGCTTCTCGGTTTTCTTGGCCCGGGGTTCCTGGTTACGGTCGGTTTTGTCGATCCTGGCAACTGGGCGACGAATATCGAGGGAGGGTCTAAGTTCGGCTATGAGTTGTTATGGGTCGTCACCCTTGGCACATTAATGCTTGTGCTTATTCAGCACATGGCGGCCAAGCTCGGTATTGCTACTGGAAAATCATTGGCTGTCAACATTCGCGATCATTTTCCAAAACCTGTCTCACTGTTTCTTGGTTTTAGTGTTGTTCTTGCCTGTGTTGCAACTGATATTGCCGAGCTTCTGGGAGGTGGTATCGGCTTTAGTCTGCTTTTCGGTATTCCGCTCTGGATGGGAGCGTGGTTGACGCTTCTTCTGGAAGTGTTCCTTATCATCAGTCAGCGTTATCACCGTGTCGAAACCATCATTGTCGGTTTTCTTGGTATTATCACGTTGTGTTATCTCGTCGAACTATTTATTGTCAAGCCGGACTGGTCCGGAATAGTTTCAGGGTTTGTTGTTCCAAAGGTCGGCCGGGAGAGCATTTATATCGCACTTGCTATTCTCG
The DNA here is from genome assembly GCA_013334755.1 of Chlorobiaceae bacterium. Classification (GTDB taxonomy): domain Bacteria; phylum Bacteroidota; class Chlorobiia; order Chlorobiales; family Chlorobiaceae; genus Chlorobium. The sequence continues at coordinate 98,198 of JAAXWX010000002.1, forward strand.
GAGCACTGGTTATGCCTCACAATATCTTTCTGCATTCCAATGTTATTCACAGCAGGCAATGGGGAATTTCAGAGAATGAGAAGAGGGAGTTGCTCCGGTATGAAAAGATGGATACCATTCTCGCCATGACGCTCGGGTGGGTAGTGAACTCATCCATGATCATAGTCGCTGCAGCAGTTTTTTATCATGACCATATTTCTATTGACACTATTGAGGAGGCATCGGCTACACTAAAGCCGATTGCCGGAGTGCTTGCCGGTCTGCTGTTTGCTGTTGCTCTTGTTTTTTCAGGTGTAGGTTCTTCCATCACCTCCTCTATGGCGGAAGCCGATGTAATCACGGGTTTTCTGGGCAAGCCCGCAGATCCCCGAAGCACACTATACCGGGTTGCGGTTTTTGTTACCTCCATTCCGGCACTGCTTGTCATTCTCTTCAGTATAGACTCCTTTCGCATTCTGATTTTCAGTCAGGTGATTTTGAGTATACAGCTTCCCTTTACCCTTGTTCCCTTGCTTATACTCTCCCGCAACAGGACGGTGATGGGCGGTTTCAGAAGTGGTACTGTCGAGTTTATTGCAGCTTTGATTGTTTCTGCCCTTGTTATTGCTCTCAACAGCTATTTTTTATATACGACCATGACCGGAGGAGGCTGAGATGAAAGTTTACCGAGAGATTCTTGTAGCTATCGACTGTTCCCCTGTTGATGATTCTCTTGTCGAACAGGTATCGGCACTTGTTCTTCAGCTTGGAGCCACGCTGCATCTGCTGCATGTCATTCATTCCCACACCCTTGACCAGGAGCGCTTTCTTCGTGCGGACTCTACACTGATCCTCGATCGTTACCGGACAAAACTGGAGTCAGAGGGAATTAAGGTGCGTGTTGTTATCAGGAGCGGAGAACCGGAAAGGGAGATTCTCAGGGAGATTGAAGAAAATAACTATGATCTTGTGGCCATGGCTGCCCATGGCCATCGTTTACCGGAAAGAATTCTGTTCGGCAGTGTTTCAAGGACTATCCGACAAAACATCTCCATACCGCTGCTTTTGATCAAGCCTGATCGGTGAAAAGTTTGTTTGACGGTTTCACAAGCAGAACCTCTTCGCGTTCAACGATAACCTGGCCGGCTGCAAGCTTTTTACCGCTCCGGACATATTTTTTCAGAGTATAAATCACCGGAACAAGTGCTGAATGTTTTGCTCCGGAGTACCATGCGGCAATTTCGGCTGCTTGCCGGATTGCCACGAGGTTGTGGAGTGTTGTGCCTTTCAGGACGCAGTGAGAGCCCGCGGCTCCGCGGACATGGAGCCAGATGTCATTGGGCTTGGTGTGGCTGAAAGTGAGGAGCTCATTATTTGCTGCATTTTTGCCTACCAAAAGGGTTATTGATGCAGAGAGGTTCACAGTTCGGAATAATGGCGGGGCTGTGCGATTATTTTTCAGCGTTGGAGTGTTGGATTTGCCTTTTTGAGAGTTCGCTTGCTCAATAAAACGCCGGGCCTCTCTGGGGCTGGAAATGGTCTCTGTTGTGGCAAGAAGCGTTTCAAGCTGCTCCTTTTCTTTCCGTAACAGCGTTTGTCTCTCTTCCATTTTTTTGAGCTTTCCTCTGGTTTTTGAAGCTTTTGAAAAATACTCTTCAGCATTTTTCTGAAGTGTCAAAGCCTCTTTCAATGGAATTATTTTTTCCGGCGCTCCAGGTTCAAAAATGTTTTCAACAGTGATGCTCTTTCGTTCTGGTCTCGGCTGGTAGAGTGCTGCCATGAGGAGATGGCCGCAGCGCTCATAGTTCCCGGCATACTTTTCAAGCAATTCCGGATTAAATCCGTCAAGCGCATGCTGTTTTTTTTTCAGTTGCCGCATCAGTTTTGTCCGAAACATCTTCAGCTCTTCTTTTGTCTCAAGAAAGTGCCGCATGGTGTTGCTGTAATGGGCAAGTCCATCAAGCATGGAGTCAAAAGAGCGACTGGGCGAAAGGGCGTTGTGCAGAAGGGTGAATTTCGGTTCCCCATTCTTTTTTTCCGAAACCGTGACCTGCGGGTCGAGCAATTCGAAAAAAAGCGATTGAAATGCAATAAAAAGCGCTTCCGGGCTCTCTTCATCTCCTGCCCGTCCCAGAAGTTCCTCCATTATTGTCCGGTCAAAGCCTGGAAGTGCAGCAGAAACTCTTTCGCGAGTACTATCGTTCTTCAGGGATTTGAATTGCTCAAGAAAAGTTGCCTTGTTCAGGGCAAGAATTTCAAGCGATCTTAAAATTCCAGGTGAGTCATGAGCTGGCTGATATTGCTGGCCGGCAAGTGTGCTTTTATGCTTGAATGCATCGATAATACGGTTTTCCCTGACCAGAAAGAGGTTTGTTTTTGAGCTGAACAATTGCAGCACAATGAAGCTTTCATTGGAAAAATGAATATGGATTTCCCGGTCAGAGGGTGAAATTGCAACACCTGTAACCGGTTGCATAAAGAGTTCGGTCATCAAGCTTGCTGAATGACGTGCTTTTCTTTTCTCACCGTCTCTTGTCGAGAGACAGAGCAGGGGATTATGAGTAATGACGATAATCTGCAGGTGCTGACTGTTGTGTGTTACGAAATCAAGGCACACTTCGTTTTTATGTTCCGAGTAGATCTCTGCCAAATGTCCGCCTGCAAGCTGTTCATGTAATTCAAGTGCCGTATGGTAGAGCGTAAAGTAATTACGGATCATGACTGATGAATAGGTTGCGTGAGCCCGATCTTTTTCTCTATTTTACATGAAATCTTGAGTCTTTTTTCACAATGTATCAAAAAAGAGGGTTATGCCGGAAGAAACGAAGAGCGGATGCTGTTGCCCGGGTGAAGAAAAGGCGGAGTGTTCAGTGGCTGAGAAGCGGCTTGGCTGGCATGAATATTTTATGAGTGTCGCTCATTTAATTTCACGCAGAGCCACCTGTACCAGGGGCCATATAGGCGCGGTAATCGTCAGGGAGAACAGCATTCTTTCGACCGGGTACAACGGTGCGCCATCCGGACTTCCTCACTGTAATGATACCAACTGCCGTATTTATCGCAGCATTCATCCTGATGGCACTGTGGAAGAGAACTGCGTCAATACAATTCATGCTGAAATCAATGCCATAGCCCAGGCGGCGAAGCACGGTGTGTCAATAAAGGATTCTGATATCTATATTACGGCCAGTCCCTGTATTCACTGTCTTAAAGTACTCATTAATGTAGGTATAAAAACCATATACTACGATAAACCCTATAAAATCGAGCATATCGACGAACTCCTCAGGCTTTCCGGTATAAAGCTTGTGCAGGTTACTATTCAGGTTGATCTAAAGGGGTGAGTATGCCGCAGTATGATGATGCATTTTTCATGAGGCGTGCCCTTGAACTTGCCTTGATGGGTGCCGGCAGTGTAAGCCCGAATCCTATGGTGGGTTCCGTTATCGTTTATAACGGGGAGATTATTGGCGAAGGATACCATCAGCAGTTTGGTGGCCCTCATGCAGAGGTGCTTGCCATAGCATCAGTTGCTGAGGAAGAGCTTCTGCATCAGTCAACACTCTACGTTACTCTTGAGCCTTGTTCCCATTTCGGAAAAACACCGCCCTGCTGCGATCTTATTATTGAAAAGGAAATTCAACGCGTAGTCATCGGGTGCCGTGATCCTTATGTAGAAGTTGCAGGCAGAGGCATTGAAATGCTTCATGCAGCGGGGATTTCCGTGACTGAAGGGGTGCTTGAAGCAGATTGCCTTAAATGTAACGAAGCGTTCATCAAAAGCCATACTCTTGGATTGCCCTTTGTTACCCTGAAACTGGCACAGACCCTTGACGGTAAAATCGCAACCTCTCTTGGAGCATCCCGCTGGATTACCGGTGAAGAATCGAGGCGTGAGGTGCACCGCCTTCGAAGCACGTATGATGCAGTCATGACCAGTGAGGCGACTGTTCGAGCTGATGATGCTCAACTGACCGTCCGGCATTGTGCCGGTTGCAATCCTGTCAGGGTTGTACTTGACACTCGGCTGAGTTTACCTCTTGAATCAAAAATATTCGGTTCCGAAGCTCCAACCATCGTCATCGCATCATCTTCATTGGCCAGCTTGCCGAAGGCTGCTCAGTTGAAGAAAAGAGGGGTGACGGTTTTGTTCGTTGATGAGCATGTAGGCAAGCTTGATCTCCGGCAGGTGCTGCTGGAGCTTCATAAACGGAAGATTTTCTCAGTCCTTGTTGAGGGAGGAAGCCGTTTGTCAGCGTCATTCATTCGTGAAAAGCTTGTAGATAAAATCCTTATATTTATTTCTCCGAAGCTGTTCGGCGGTGATGCCCTGAGTGCGTTTGCACCTCTTGGTATCAGTATGCCGGATCAGGCAGTAAATCTGCGTTTCGAGCCCCCTCGGTTTTTCGGTCATGATGTGCTGCTTGAGGCATATGTTGCAACATGAATCGGCAAGCCGAAATTGCGAAACGAGGTCATGATTTAATGAGATTCTGATGGTTAAAAAATATCCAAAAAGGAGGGTAGGTATGTTTGACCGCTTTTTCAATAACAGTGACGTTGGCAAGCTGCTTCTCAGGGTTTCGGTCGGTACCCTGATGCTTTTTCATGGAGTAAACAAACTTCAGCACGGATACGGCTTTGTGGAGCAGATGCTGCTCAAAGCAGGATTTCCGGGTTATCTCTCACATGGCATACTTGTCGGTGAACTACTGGCTCCTTTTTTCATGGTACTTGGACTCTATACCAGGCAGGCGGCCTTGATTCAGGCATTTGTCATGGTTATGGCAATCTACCTTGTTCATACCAAAGAACTTTTTTCGGTTACTGCACATGGTGGATATGCTCTTGAACTACCGATACTCTATCTCTTTGGTTCGCTTGCAGTTTTCTTTCTTGGAGCTGGTCGTTTCAGTGTTTCAAGAGGAGGTGGTTTGTGGAACTGACGCCTTTTTTAACGTATTGAAGTGTAATAATCTTGCATTGGAGTGAACGCATTCACTTTGAATTTTGTTCCAGTTCCGTCTATTCAAGTGTTATTACCGTTTACGTTATCGAAATGACTCCTGAGTCGCACATTTTATTTAACCGGAAACCATTTTTTTATGGCACAGATTACCTTTAAGGGCACTCCTGTTGAAACCGTCGGAACTCTTCCTCTCATAGGATCAGAAGCTCCTTTTTTCTGTCTGGTGAAAACAGATCTCACTGAGGCAGGACCAGCCGATTTTGCAAGCAAACGACTCGTTCTTAATATTTTCCCGAGTCTTGACACGTCAGTCTGCGCTGCATCAGTCAGACGCTTCAACCAGGAAGCGTCATCGTTCGACAACACGGTCGTACTCTCTATTTCTGCTGACCTGCCTTTTGCGCAAAGTCGTTTTTGTGAAACTGAAGGAATAAAAAATGTTGTTCCACTCTCCGTGTTCCGTTCTCCGGAATTTGGTCTGGATTATGGTGTTACGCTTGTTTCCGGTCCTCTCAAGGGTCTTCTTTCCCGTGCCATTGTGATTATTGATGCTGACGGGATCGTACGCTATACAGAACAAGTTCCTGAAATTGTACAGGAACCTGATTACAGTGCGGCCATCAAGGTTCTCGCATAATTTTTTCAGGCATTATAGGTACGTGAAGCCGGCATCCCTGCCGGCTTTTTTTTACAGGCAAAGAGAGTTTGCTGTAATTTTACAATACTGTTTGTTGCGATATTTTTCGTGCCATATGATTGCCATGTTTTAACCATAAAAATCCACATTATTATGGCTGTAAGATCTATGGATAAAACGTTTGCTGTTGTTGAACGGCGGCTCAGGGATATTGATTTTCAAGCACTGCTGAAAAATCGGAATTTTTATCCATCGCCGGCATCCTGGTCGGATGACGTGCTTTATTTTCTTTTTCTTGACCGCTTTTCGGATGGCAGGGAGTTTGGGGGTTATTGCGATGCAGAGGGAACTCCTGTTGCCTCTCAGGATGCTAAACATACGACACCCCTTTTTAATCCCCTGACAGACTCTGCAACTGCGGAATGGGACAGTTGGTTCGAAGCTGGAAAGCACTGGTGCGGGGGCACTATTGCCGGAATGAAGGAGAAGCTGGGTTATCTTAAAAAACTTGGAATAACAGCTATCTGGGTCAGCCCTGTTTTCAGGCAGGTAACGGGAAGCAATGATTATCATGGCTATGGTATCCAGAATTTTCTTGATGTTGATTCTCATTTCGGCACCAGGGATGAACTGAAGGATTTTGTCAAGGCTGCGCATGATATGGGTATCAGGGTGATTCTTGATATCATCATCAACCATGCCGGGGATGTGTTTGCATATGAGGGTAATCAACGCTATTTCTATGACGAGGGAAAGGAATGGCCGGTCACCGGCTACCGGAGTTTTTGCGGCGAAGCGGGCAGAATTCCTTTCAAGGCAGCTCCTGCCTGCACTGATAACGGAGCCTGGCCTGAAGGTGCCGTCTGGCCAGAAGAGCTGCAGTCGCCTGATACCTGGACCCGCCACGGCGAGATCAGGCAGTGGGATTCCTTCCCGGAGTTTCTGGATGGTGATTTCTGTACGCTCAAGGATATTCATCTTGGTGATGCTCTCCGTGATCCTCATGAAATTCAGGATCTCGAACGGCGTATCATGGAATTTACTCCTTCATCCGCGCTTCGTTATCTGACGGATGTTTATCGTTTCTGGATTGCTTTTGCCGATATTGATGGATTTCGGCTTGATACGGTGAAACATATGGAGCCCGGAGCTGTAAGGTTTTTTGTAACTGCTATCCATGAATTTGCGGAATCCATCGGTAAGGAAAACTTTATAATTATTGGTGAAATAACAGGAGGGCGAGCATATGCGGCTTCCATTCTCGATTCAACAGGTCTCGATGCTGCGCTTGGTATCGACGATATTCCCGATAAACTTGAGTTTCTGGTCAAAGGGTGGAGAAGTCCTGGAAATCCCGATACCGGAGAGCAGGAAGGGTATTTTGATCTTTTCCGCAACAGTATTCTTGATAACCGGCGGAGTCATCAGTGGTATTCAAAGCATATCGTCACCATGCTTGATGATCATGACCAGGTTGGTGTCCGCCACAAGTTCCGTTTTTCAGGAGATGCTGCCCGAAGTGCCCGGTTGCTGCCTGCTGCATTGGGTCTCAATCTGACATCTGCAGGTATTCCTTGTATTTATTACGGAACGGAACAGAGTTTTAATGGTGCTGATCAGCGAACAGACGATGATTCCTACAGTGATGTTTTTTTGCGGGAGTGCATGTTTGGAGGAACTTTCGGATCATTTCAGAGTACCGGAAAGCATTTTTTTAATGAGGACAATATAGTTTACCGTTTTGTACAGGAGGTGACAACTCTTCGTCGTGAGCACCTTGCTCTTTCTCGAGGCAGGCAATATCTGCGCCCGGTATCAGAGAGTGGAAAAGAAGGGGAATTTTACTATCCGCAGCCGATCAACGGAGAGCTGCATTGGGTGATTGCCTGGTCACGGATTTTTGCAGAATCGGAATGTCTTTGTGCAATTAATACCGATACAGAACGCCCGCTAACACTTTGGATTCTGGTTGACAGCGGTATTCATGCCATGGCGGGCAGTACCATGAGCTGTCTTTTTTCAACGGATGCACTACAGGTCGGACAGAGTGTTCCTGTTTTACCGCACCAAGGTTCTGCTGTCCGGATCACGGTTCCTGCAGCAGGGTTTGTTGTCTACCGGTAAGGGTGATATATTGCAGAAAAACCGGGTTCTGATTCTCAACATGATGCCGTGTGTTTTTTTTAAGTGAATAACTATGAAATGTTTACTGGAATTATCAAGGATGTTGGGCGGATTGGTGGTGTTACACGGAGGCAGGGTGGTTTACGGCTGAGGGTGCAGTTCAGTAATCTCACAGAGTTTGCGAATCTCTCGGTTGATGAGAGCGTAAGCATTAATGGGGCTTGTCAAACCGTTGTCTCTCTTGGAGATGGATGGTTTGAAGTCGATACCGTCGAGGAGACGCTTTCCAAAACCACACTCGGCTCTTTGCATCATGGAACTCTCGTAAACCTTGAACGGGCGATTCGTCCTCTTGATCGTCTCGGTGGTCATTTTGTGCTTGGTCATGTTGATTGTGCAGCAGTTGTACAGGAAATCAGGGAGCTTGGTTCCAGCAGGGAAATATGGATTGCATTTCCTGAAGCGTTCACCCCCTTTATCGTCTCTGCCGGATCGATTGCGATTGACGGTATCAGCCTGACCGTTGCAAAGCTTGATGTAACGCTGTTTGCTGTAGCGGTTATACCGTTTACTTTTGCTCACACCACCATTAATGGGCTTAAATGTGGAAGCAAGGTGAACCTTGAGTTTGATATTCTTGGTAAATATGTAGCCCGCCAGCTTGGAACACTCTCTTCATCGCTCCTGAAGGATTCAAGGATTGATGAAGCGTGGCTTCGGGAACAGGGATTTTAAATGGGAGAGAGTGAAAACATGCAGTCTGATTTATTCGGACATACTGCGTTCTCAACCGCCCGGGATTATTTTAAACCTCTTGCAGAAAGGGTTCGTCCTCATACGCTTGATGATATGGCCGGGCAGGAGCATCTTGTCGGTTCAAAAGGGCCACTCCGCAAATATCTTGCCGGTGGCCAGATGCCCTCAATGATTTTCTGGGGCCCTCCTGGTTCAGGCAAGACAACCCTCGCCGAAATCTGTGCCACATCACTTGATTACCGCTTTGAACAGCTTTCAGCGATTGACTCCGGGGTAAAGGAGGTCCGCAAGGCACTTGAGTTTGCCGAAAAATCAAGGATTGCAGGCCGCAGGACCATACTGTTTATCGACGAAATTCACCGTTTTAACAAGTCGCAGCAGGATACGCTGCTGCATGCGATTGAACAAGGGCTTATAGTTCTTGTCGGAGCAACAACCGAAAACCCCTCTTTTGAGGTGAACGGAGCACTTTTGAGCCGAATGCAGGTCTATATTCTCAAACCTCTGGAGGATGGGGAAATTGAGATGGTGATCCGTCGTGCACTGAAAGAGGATCGTGTTTTAAAAGAACTTTCCATTGAGATTGCTGACCTTGATTTTCTGTTGCAGTTTTCCGGAGGTGATGCACGCAAGGCATTGAACGCTGTTGAAGCGGCAATCTCCCTTCTTCCAAGAGATGCTAAAGAAGCGTTATTGAATCGGGAATTGCTTGAGCGTGCACTGCAGTACAAGGCGCCGATCTATGACAAGGGTGGTGAAAACCATTATGATGTCATCTCCGCCTTCATCAAATCCATGCGGGGTTCAGATCCCGATGCCGCACTGTTCTGGCTTGCCCGGATGCTCGAAGGAGGTGAAGATCCAAAATTTATAGCAAGGAGGATGGTTATTTTTGCAAGCGAGGATATCGGCAATGCTGATCCTTATGCTATAACTCTTGCCATTTCGGTTTTTCATGCGGTTGCCTTGATCGGCATGCCCGAGGCAAGGATCAATCTTGCCCAGGGTGTTACCTACCTTGCTTCCGCGCCCAAATCAAATGCAAGTTATAAAGGTATCAATGAAGCCATGAATGAGGCAAAATCGATGCAGGATCTGAGGGTGCCGCTCCATTTGCGCAATGCTTCGACCAAACTCATGAAAACAGAAGGGTACGGTGCAGGGTACCAATACCCTCACAATTATCCGGGCCATTTTGTGGCACAGCGTTATTTTCCTGA
>JAAXWX010000075.1 GCA_013334755.1 Chlorobiaceae bacterium
TTAAAAAAAGAGAAAAATAGCTACCCCATATTTTTAATGGCGCGTCTTGTCGGTCAGCCAGACCCGGCCTCGGGGCTCCCTGGCTTTTTTTTCGGTCAGTGAGCTGGCTTTTTCGTATGTTGAAGAGTTGCTATTATTGCCATTTTGCATCTGTTTTGTTGCCGGATGGCGGTAAGTTGTTGTAAAATATAGTTCACATATGAAGGATGGAGGTTTATGAGTCGCTTGAAAAAGGAAGAGAATGTAAGTGCCGCTCCGGTAAAAGAGGTTGCAGTTGGTGAGTTGCTGGCAAGGCGAGCTGCCGAGCTGGCGCTGGAGAAAAAGTGTGAAGAGGTGAAGATTCTTGATCTCCGGGGGTTGACCTCGGTTACAGATTATTTTGTGATTGTGACCGCTGATTCTGATCGCAAGGCAAAGGCGGCGGCGGAGCATATTATTGATGAGCTCAAGGTGGATGGCGAGCGTCCGATGCATGTTGAGGGGATGGATTCCATGCACTGGATTCTTCTGGATTATATCGATGTTGTTGTGCATGTTTTTATGCCTGATGAACGTCATTTTTACGATCTTGAATCCCTCTGGTCAGATGCCCCGGTAATTACACTGAACTGATATTTTACCTGTTTTTTTGCAGTTAGCTCTTTTTGCGGGCACTGTGTCGTTAAGAATTCCGACGGATTTTTATACATTACTCCGTTGAGTTATTTATATCAATTATCACTCAGGATTTACCTATGCAGCGTGAAAGAATAGTCCCGATCAGTATTGAAGAAGAAATGCGGGGTTCTTATCTCGATTATTCGATGTCGGTCATTGTCAGTCGTGCACTGCCCGATGTGCGGGATGGCCTGAAGCCGGTTCACCGGAGGGTTCTTTTCGGTATGCACGAGCTTGGTTTGCAGGCAGGTAAACCCCATAAAAAATCTGCCCGTGTTGTCGGTGAAGTGCTTGGAAAGTTCCATCCCCATGGTGACACGGCAGTTTATGACAGTCTGGTGCGCCTGGTGCAGGAGTTTTCCATGCGCTACCCCCTGATTGACGGTCAGGGAAACTTTGGTTCAGTTGACGGTGACTCTCCTGCTGCCATGCGGTATACCGAGGTACGCATGAAGGCCATTGCCGGTGAAATGCTGAAGGATCTTGACAAGGGTACTGTTGATTACTCCCTTAACTTTGATGACTCCCTTGAGGAGCCTACCGTTCTGCCTTCAGCGATTCCCAACCTTCTTGCTAACGGTTCGTCAGGGATTGCAGTCGGTATGGCAACCAATATCCCTCCCCAGAATCTCCGCGAGATTGTTGACGGGATGATAGCCCTGATTGCAAATCCGGAACTGGAAGTTGTCGATCTCATGAAGTATGTTATTGCCCCGGATTTTCCGACCGGCGGTATTATTTATGGTTATGAGGGTGTTCGCTCGGCTTACCTGACCGGCAGGGGCAAGGTGGTGATCCGCGCAAGGGCTCTCGTCGAGGTGACCCAGAAGAACGGCCGCGAATCCATTATCGTTACCGAACTTCCCTATCAGGTAAACAAGGTGCGGCTGATCGAGAAAATCGTTGAGCTGGTGCACGATAAAAAACTTGAGGGTATTGCCGATATCCGTGATGAGTCCGACCGCGATGGCATGCGTCTGGTGATTGAGCTGAAGCGGGATGCAGTAGCAAAGGTCGTACTTAATAATCTGTACAAGCACACCCCGATGCAGGATACGTTCGGGGTGATCATGCTGGCGCTGGTTGACGGCGTGCCGAGGGTGCTCAATCTCAAGCAGATGATGGAGTATTACATCAAGCACCGTAACGAGATAGTGTTGCGCCGTACGCAATTTGACCTTAATACTGCAGAAAAGCGGGCTCATATTCTTGAAGGTCTGAAGATCTGTCTTGACAATCTTGACGAGGTCATTACCACTATTCGTGAATCTCCTGATGCCTCAACGGCTCAGGAGAGGCTCATTGAGCGCTTCGGTCTGTCTGAACTGCAGGCGAAGGCTATTTTGGAGATGCGCCTTCAGCGTCTGACGGGCATGGAGCGTAAGAAGATTGATATGGAGTACAAGGAAATCCTTGCCCTTATCGAAGAGCTTCGATTTATCCTCAGCAGTCCGGAGAAGCAGATGCAGATTATCCGTGAAGAGCTGTTGAAGGTAAGAGAGGTCTACGGTGATGACCGCCGGACTGAAATAGTGCCGCAGGAAGGGGATTTTTCCATTGAGGACATGATTGCCCAGGAGGATGTGGTGATCACCATTACCCATGACGCCTTCATCAAACGGTTCCCGGTTTCAGGCTATCGCCGCCAGGCACGGGGAGGCAAAGGTGTGGCGGGTGCACAGGCAAAACATGATGATTTTATCGAGCACATGTTCATTGCCTCAACTCACAACTATATTCTCTTCTTTACCAACAGAGGCCGCTGTCACTGGCTGAAAGTCTACGAGATACCTGAAGCCGGTCGTGCGGCAAGGGGCAGGGCTCTTGCAAATATCATGGAGTTGCAGCCTGGTGAAAAAATCAGGGCATACATCAATATCCGTAATTTTGATGAGCCGGGTTTCATTGTCATGGCGACTACAAACGGTATCGTGAAAAAAACACCTCTCGATGATTTTTCTCATCCGAGAAAGAACGGTATTGCGGCCATCACCATTGAGGAGCACGATGAACTTCTCGATGCCCGCCTTACTGACGGTGAGCATCAGATCATTCTTGCCAAGAGCTCCGGTTTTGTTGTCCGCTTTGCCGAGGCCGAAATCCGCTCCATGGGCCGTACTGCCATGGGCGTAAAGGGAATAACGCTTGATGAGGGCGAGAAATGTATTTCAATGGTGACTACCAAGCGTTTCGATACGTCTCTGCTTGCGGTCACCGACAACGGTTTTGGCAAACGAAGCCGTGTGGAGGATTACCGCCTGACTCGGCGTGGTGCACGTGGAGTCATTACACTCAAGGCCCATGAAAAGGTTGGAGCTCTTGTCGGGTTGCTTGATGTCAATGATGACGATGATCTTATCATCATTACAACACATGGTATCGTGAATCGTCAGCATGTGTCCGACATCCGGTTGACCGGAAGGAATACTTCAGGAGTAAGGCTTATCAGGCTTATGGCCGGGGATATTATTTCAGCCCTTGCACGAGTACCGAAGAGCGATGAGGAGACAGATACTGAGTTTCCTGTCGAAGATCCCGATGGCCAGATTGATCTTTTTGTGTAGTCACACTAGTTTACCTGCAGAGGAAACATGGAACAGAAAAAGCCTTATATCATAAAAGAGCAGCCGGGAACAAAATATTACTGCGCCTGCGGGAGTTCAAAGAACCAGCCGTATTGTGATGGTTCGCATAAAGGCAGTGGTCTTCATCCGGCAAAAGTTGAGATCGAAGAGGAAAAAACCGTAGCAATATGCAGTTGCGGACTGTCGGCAAAGCTGCCTTTCTGTGATGGTTCACATAAGGCAGTGCAATAACTGATGCTATTATTTCCCATTAATCAACAAGGGACGATTTCATGGCTCGACCGAAAAATGTGAAGCATATTTTTGTGACCGGCGGGGTTATTTCCTCGCTCGGCAAGGGGATTCTGTCGGCTTCTCTCGGGATGCTGCTCAAGTCACGAGGATTGAAGGTGGCCATACAGAAATATGATCCCTACATCAATGTTGATCCGGGTACCATGTCACCTTACCAGCATGGAGAGGTTTATGTGACCGATGATGGGGCTGAGACCGACCTTGATCTTGGTCACTACGAACGTTTTCTTGATGAACCTACTACCCAGTCTTCGAACCTTACCATGGGCAGGGTCTATAAATCGGTCATTGACAAGGAAAGGCGTGGTGAATATCTTGGTGCAACCGTTCAGGTTGTGCCGCATGTGATTGATGAGATCAAGGATCGTATGGCCGAGCAGGCAAAAAACGGTGACCTTGATGTGCTTATTACCGAGATTGGCGGCACGATCGGCGATATTGAATCGCTGCCCTTTCTTGAGGCCATGCGCCAGATGAAGCTTGAGATGGGTGACAGCAACCTGCTGAATATTCATCTTACTTTTGTGCCCTATATAAGGGCTGCAAGCGAACTGAAAACAAAACCGACGCAGCACAGCGTGAAAATGCTGCTGGGTGTTGGCATTCAGCCCGATATTCTTGTTTGCCGCAGTGAAAAGCCGCTTTCACGTGATATCAAGAACAAGGTCGGTCATTTCTGCAATGTCAACGAACTTGACGTTATCGGTCTTAACGATTGCGACACAATTTACGAGGTGCCGCTTCTGCTCCTCAAGGAAAAACTTGATCTGCGCGTTCTAAAAAAGCTCGGGCTCAAGAAATACAAGGAGCCGACACTTGATTACTGGCGGGATTTCTGCAACAAGGTCAAGTTGCCGCAGGATGGTGAGGTTACCATTGGTATCTGCGGCAAATACACTGAATACCCTGATGCATACAAGTCCATACTTGAATCCTTTATTCATGCCGGCGCAAGCAACAACGTCAGGGTGAACATCAAGCTGCTCAGGGCAGAGGATGCCGAGTTGAGTGCATTTGATTTTGCAAAGGAACTGGAAGGGGTCAACGGTATTCTCGTCGCCCCTGGTTTCGGAGATCGGGGTATCGAGGGGAAGATAAAATATATCCAGTACGCGAGGGAGCACAATGTCCCCTTTCTTGGGATTTGTCTTGGCATGCAGTGTGCATCCATTGAATTTGCGCGTAACGTCTGCGGCCTGCAGGATGCCAATTCAACCGAGTTCAACAAGCGCACCCGCTTTCCGGTTATAGACCTCATGGAACACCAGAAAAAGGTCAAGGAGAAGGGCGGCACCATGCGTCTGGGCAGCTATCCCTGTATTATCACCGAGGGGTCAAGGGCCTTCGAGGTCTATCACAAGTTTCTTATCAACGAAAGGCACCGCCATCGTTACGAGTTCAACAACACCTATCGCAAGAATTTTGAAGAAAATGGTATGGTTTTTTCCGGAACTTCACCGAACGGAGAACTGGTTGAAATCATAGAGCTGAAGGATCACCGCTGGTTTATAGGTGTGCAGTTCCATCCGGAGCTTAAATCAAGGGTACAGAAAGTGCATCCTGTTTTTCACGGTTTTGTGGCAGCAGCGAAAGAGTACGTCCACGTTGCTCATCAGATGGATCTTGTTGTTGAGATGCCGTCATTTGCACCTGTCTACACTGAACCGGAACAATAAACTGGTTTTTTCGATTTATTTATGGGAAAAGGCAAAGAAAGTGTTTGGAAGTTAAGGGGGAGGGTGATACATTAGGAGCCCACTGAAGAATGCGCGAAAGTAAAAGCTGAAGTGGGTAAGAGCCTGAAAAATGGC
>JAAXWX010000076.1 GCA_013334755.1 Chlorobiaceae bacterium
GAGATCAGTGCTTTTGTTCCTGTCATGCGGGGGTGCAATAATATGTGTGCCTATTGCGTTGTGCCGTTTACCCGAGGCCGGGAACGGAGTCATCCCTTCAGTGCAGTTATTGGTGAAGTCCGGAAACTTGCTGCATCAGGGTACAGGGAGATTACCCTGCTCGGACAGAATGTTAACTCTTACCTTGATCCTGAACAAGGCAGGAACTTTGCTGCATTGCTCGATACAGTCAGCCGTGAAGCGCCCCGGGCAAGAATCCGCTTTTCCACCTCCCACCCGAAAGATATTTCAGAGGCGCTTGTGCATACAATTGCCGGTCGTCCTAATGTCTGCAATCATATTCATCTTCCTGTGCAATCCGGTTCATCAGTTATTCTTGAACGAATGAACCGGGGACATACTATTGAAGAGTACAGGGAAAAAATAGCACTGATCCGTTCGGTTATTCCTGACGTTACGCTTTCAACCGATATTATCGCCGGGTTTTGTGGTGAGCAGGAGGAGGATCATCTGGCGTCGCTACAGCTCCTTGCCGATATTCGTTTTGATCTGGCATACATGTTTTTTTACTCAACAAGGCCGGGAACCCTTGCTGAACGAACTCTGGCGGATGATGTGCCGGAAGCGGTGAAAAAAAGAAGACTGCAGGAGATTATCGATTTGCAGAACAGTATTTCGTCCGAGCTTTTTCAACAGGCGATCGGTTCCGTTGTTGAAGTTCTTGCTGAATCCGAAAGCAAGCGTTCTGCCGAACAGCTAATGGGTCGAACTGCAGGTAACCGGGCAGTGGTTTTTGATCGGGAAGGCTATCAACCGGGTGATCTGGTGCATGTGCTTGTCACCTCAGCCACATCAGCAACTCTTAAAGGTCGGCCGGTGCCTCGATAAGTGTTAAAACCGCTCTTTATTTGGAGTTTTTTATCTTGAGCGGTATTTGTAAATTGTTGTTTTTAATACCTATCATTTAACCGGCCCCTCTTTGGGCTTCGGAGATAAGCAACGCATGTCAGTTCCCGCAAAACTTGGATTTACCGATAAAGTTAGAGCACATATCGAACTCCTTGATCCTGTTACCTGGATAAGTGTTTTTCCCTGTCTTGCTGCAGGAGTCATGGCTTCAGGAGCCATGCGTGGTACCGTTCACGATTATCTTTTACTGCTGGCAATTTTTTTGATGTTTGGCCCGCTCGGTACCGGATTCAGCCAGTCGGTCAATGACTGTTTTGATCTGGAACTTGACAGGGTAAATGAGCCGACACGTCCGATACCTTCCGGCCGTTTAAGTGAAAAAGAGGGGTTGTGGAACAGCATTATCGTTCTATTGCTTGCCATAGGACTTGGAATCTTTATGGGAGTGCATATTGGAGGATTTCGTGGATGGGTTATTGTTGCCTCTATACTTTCTGCTCTTCTTGTCGCCTATCTCTATTCCGCTCCTCCTTTCAAACTGAAAAAAAATATTCTCACCTCTGCCCCGGCAGTAGGATTTTCCTATGGCTTCGTCACTTTTATATCAGCTAATGCCCTGTTCGGTGATATCCGTCCGGAAGCTGTCTTGCTCGCCAGCCTGAACTTTTTTATGGCGGTAGCCTTGATTATCCTCAATGATTTCAAGTCGGCCGCAGGAGACAAAGATGGCGGTCTCAAGTCGCTGACGGTCATGATTGGAGCAAAAAAAACCTTTCTGGTCTCTTTTATCATTATTGATATCGTTTTCTCTGTACTTGCGTACTTTTCTTTTTCAGAGGGGTTTCTGATCCCTACGGTTTTCGTCCTTATCGGTCTTGTTCTGAATCTTGTTCTTCAGGTGCAGCTTCTGCGTGATCCCAAAGGAGGGATTTCATTCTTGCAGGGGGCTGTTGATGATGGTTTCGGCAATGCAATCGGCAAGAGTGATGTTCAGGAGCACAATGCCTTTCTCCGGTTTCAGGTCGCCAACAATATTTTGTTTTTACTCAACAATCTGCTTGTTGCTGGTATGGTTGGATTGAAGTATATCAATGTTCAATAATTTCTTTCTACAGAGACCTAACCTTAAATCACCAAGGAGCTGTTTTTATGGATACAACCTTTTTTTCGCTTCCAGTGGTATGGCATAATGCGCTGGTTACGTTGATGACATTTGTCTATGTGTTCAGCGTTCCTCCTCTTATGGATTATCTGGTGACGAATCACGCTCTTCCCCGCGACATCAGCCGCAAGATCACCCATATCTGCGCAGGATCGGCTATTGTTTTTCTTCCTCTTTTTGTCGATGTGGAGGGAGACTGGTCACATTTCCTGAATATAACCGTCTTTGCTGTCTGGACACTGCTGCTTATCCAGAAAGGGCTTTTTGCCGCCGATGATGACCAGGCGGTTAAAACCATGACCCGTACCGGTGATAAACGCGAGCTGCTTAAAGGAACCCTCTATTTTGTCATTGTTGCCATGATCTGCGGAACCGTTTACTACAAACAGCCTGCAGGGGTTATGGCTATGGCAATGCTTGGCTGGGGCGATGGTCTTGCACCGATAATCGGTACCAGGTATGGAAAAATGAAATATCATATTCTCAGCGATAAAAGTGTTGAAGGAAGTCTGGCCTTCCTTGCCGGAAGTGTCTTCGCCGGTCTCTTTTTTGTCCATCTCATTGTGCCTGAATCGTTTAATGTGGGGAAAATCGTGGTTATCGCACTAATTGCCACAATTGTAGAAGGATTGAGCCCCAAGGAGGTCGATAATCTGACTATTCCTTTTGCTGTCATTGTCGCTACAAGGTTTTTGTGAGATGAACGCATGAAGAAGGAGGAAATGCCGGCTATTTATTTTATCAGCGACATTCATCTGGGACTGCAGGACGACAAAAGCGAGCAGCTCAAGCTTGACAACCTCGAACGACTTTTTGCCATTATAAAGGCGGAAGGTCGTTCACTTTATATGCTTGGTGATATAGTTGATTACTGGATGGAGTTTCGCCATGTCATCCCAAAGGGGTTTACCAGATTTTTTTGTTTATTGTCTGATCTGGTGCGTCACAACATTGAGGTCGTTTATGTCGCGGGCAACCATGATTTTTATCTCGGACGATATTTTGACGATGAGCTTGGGATAAAAACGATGTATGGCATGAATGAATTGCTTTACGATGGCCGTACATTCATATTTGCTCATGGTGATGGTCTGGGGGAAGGCGATCATGGCTACAAGTTGTTTGCGCGTTTTATCAGGAACCGCTTCAACCTTGCTCTATTGTCGGGGTTTCATCCTGATCTCGCTATAGGAATCATGAAAATGTTTTCAAAGCTCAGTCGCAAGCATAAACCGGGAGATCTTGTTTTTGAAACGGATCGGTTGCTGAACTTTGCTGAATCTTTGGCGGCTGAAAAGGATTTCGATTACTTTTTATGTGGTCATAATCATGTCAAGGGAATCAGGGAGCTTTCAGGCGGTCGATGCAGATATGTCAATCTCGGGACATGGATTGACGGAAGTCTGCCTTATGGAGTGTTCAAAGATGGTTTTTTTCAACTCAAGGAGTTATAACGTTTTAGATAGTTTTTGTTATGAGTAATGTAAACAAGGTGCTCAAGCTTGGTTTGCCGAAAGGAAGTCTGCAGGATTCCACCATTGATCTTTTTGCCCAGGCAGGTTTTCATTTTTCTGTCCAGAGCCGTTCCTATTTTCCTTCAATAGATGATGATGAACTGGAAGCGATACTCATCAGGGCACAGGAAATGGCTCATTATGTCGAGCTCGGCGCTTTTGATGTCGGGCTGACCGGCAAGGACTGGATCATTGAAACTGATGCTGATGTCGTCGAGGTTGCTGATCTGGTTTACTCGAAAGCATCCATGAGGCCGGTGCGCTGGGTTCTGTGCGTTCCTGAAAATTCGACAGTCAAGACGGTCAAAGATCTCGAAGGCAAGCATATTGCAACCGAAGTGGTCAATATTACCAAAAAATATCTTGCCAAAAACGGGGTTAACGCCTCTGTTGAGTTCAGTTGGGGGGCCACAGAAGTCAAGCCCCCGGATCTTGCTGATGCTATTGTCGAAGTGACTGAAACCGGATCTTCGCTCAGGGCAAACAAGCTGAGGATTGTTGATACCATTCTTGAGTCAAACACGAAACTGATTGCCAACAAGGCATCATGGAACGATCCATGGAAAAGAGAAAAGATTGAGAACATGGCCATGCTGTTGCTTGGAGCCATCAACGCCCAGGGCAAGGTTGGTCTTAAAATGAATGCTCCGAAATCTTCACTCGACAAGATCATAGCCATCATTCCTGCCTTGCGTCAACCGACGATATCCAGTCTTGCTGAAGATCAGTGGGTGGCACTTGAAGTTATTGTTACCGAGAAAACGGTTCGTAAGCTCATTCCTGAACTCAAACGGGCCGGCGCAGAGGGTATATTTGAGTATAACATCAATAAACTGATCGACTGATCGAGTTCGCCATAGTTTTAATTCTGCAGGCTGCCCGCAAGGGCGGCCTTTTTTATCGACGCCATGCTCTTTATCTATCAGATAGCCGTCCTGCTTTCCTTGCTGGTTTTTTTAGGAATTCTGCTGAGAAACCTGATCGACCTGCCGGGCCTTCCCGGGAATGTCCCTCATGCGGGTCCGCTTGTTTCGGTTCTTGTCCCGGCCCGTAATGAAGAGCTGAATATTGAACGATGCGTGCGATCGCTTCTGCGGCAGAACTACGCTCCATTTGAGATTCTTGTACTTGATGACGGCTCAACCGATGCTACTCCGGAGCTGTTAGGTCGCCTTGTAAAGGAGTCGAATGGACAGTTGCGGGTTCTACAGGGTGAACCGCTCCCTGAAGGCTGGCATGGCAAGAGTTGGGCGTGCTCACAGCTTGGACATCTGGCAAAGGGGGAGCTGCTGCTCTTTACAGATGCTGATACCATGCATGCGCCTGATTCCCTGCACCGAACAGTTGGTGCCATGCAGGAATCTGGAGCTGACATGCTTTCCCTGATGCCTCATCAGGAGCTTTATTCATTCTGGGAAAAGCTTGTCGTGCCGCTGGTACATGTTATTCTCATGTGCTACCTGCCGATAGGGCTTGTTCGGAAAAGCCGCAATCCTGCTTTTTGTTTTGCCAACGGCCAGTTTATTCTTTTCCGCAGGGAGTTTTATGATCGTATTCATGGTCATGAAGCTGTCAGGAATGCCCTTGTTGAAGATGTCTGGCTTTGTAAGGCTGTGAAAAAAGCTGGCGGCAGTGTTGTGGCTTTCAACGGTTCCGATGTGGTCAGTTGCCGGATGTATCGTAATTTCAAGGAGATCTGGGAAGGCTTTTCAAAAAATCTTTATGCTGCGCTCGGTTACAGTACGACAGGGCTCTTCGC
>JAAXWX010000077.1 GCA_013334755.1 Chlorobiaceae bacterium
CCACCATAGGTTTCGTCGCCGAGGATCTGATGGCCGAGATGCTGCATGTGTGCCCTGATCTGATGTGTTCTGCCCGTGTGGAGCGTCAGTGAAAGAACGGAAAACCAGTGAAGGTTCTCCGTGACTGTATAGTCGGTGACTGCGGTTTTCCCGTCTTTACCTTCAAAAGGGAAGTTTGCCATCACCTTCCGGTCTTTTTTTGAACGGCCGATATTGGTTTTTATGGTGCCGGACGGCGGATCGGGCACACCCCAGACAATCGCTTTGTAGATTTTCATGACCTGCCTGTCAGCGAACTGACGGGCAAGACGGTGCAGTGCAACCGGATTTTTAGCAACAATGATAAGTCCGGAGGTGTTTTTATCGAGCCGGTGTACGATACCTGGCCGTTGTGACGATTTGTCAAGTTCTTCTGCCCCGATGCCGATATGGTGCAGGATTGCGTTTGCCAGTGTTCCGGTCCAGTTACCGAATGCCGGATGAACCACCATGCCGGGCTTCTTATTGATGACCATCAGATCCTCATCTTCATAGATAATAGCAATAGGGATATCTTCCGGTGCGAGTTCAGGTGCCGGAGGGCGCAGAAAAGTGATTTGTATGACATCACAGGATTTGATGCGGTAATTTGATTTGACGGTTTTTTCATTAACCAGTACCCGTCCCTCCTCGATCGCTTCCTGAACCTTGTTGCGTGTAGCGTTTTCAACCTGCCGCGTCAGGTACTGGTCAATACGCATTGGCGTCTGCACCCGGCTTACCTGAAGGGTGAGTTTTTTTGGTTCAGGAGAGAGCTCCTCCTTCTGTTCTGATTCGTTTATTTGCGGCTGATTTTGCATTTTGCGATACTTGGACCCTTCCGACGGTACTTTTTTAGATTGAATACACTTCTGAACTATAGCGCAAATGTTTTTTTGAGATGCCCATCAGTATAACAAAACCATACCATAACTTCTATGCATTCCACTCAACAGCTGCCTGAAGGGCAGGGTCTTACGGTGGACCTTGCGGTTATCGGATCCGGTCCGGGAGGTTATGATGCAGCTCTTCGTGCCGCTAAAGCCGGAATGAAAGTCTGTATTATCGAAAAGGGAGCCCTGGGCGGAGTATGTATCAACTGGGGATGTATTCCCACGAAAGCCCTGCTGAGGAGTGGCGAACTGTTTGATTTTCTCAAAAAAGCCGGAACCTACGGACTCTCGGTGCAGAGTCCGGCTATCAACCTTGCCGAAGCAGTCAAGCGCAGCCGAAATGTTGCTCTGAAAATGTCAAAAGGGGTCGGCTTTATGCTGCGCAAGGCAGGAGTTGAGGTTCTTCAGGGTGAAGCAGTGTTCAGTACCCCTAACGATCTTGAAGTTATTCGTGACGGTGTCCGTGTTAATGTTGTCCGTTCCCGGTATATCATAATCGCTTCAGGAGCCCATCCACGTCAGCTTCCGGGACTTGAACCGGACGGTAACCGCATCATTACCAGCCGGGAGGCACTGGCCCTTAAGTCGCTGCCTGAATCCATGATTGTGGTAGGCGGCGGAGCCATAGGTGTTGAACTGGCCTGGTTTTATGCCATGGCCGGCACAGCGGTGACGCTGGTGGAAATGATGCCATGTCTGCTTCCCCTTGAGGATGAAGAGATCTCAACGGCTCTTGAACGTTCTTTTCAGAAAGCAGGAATTACTATAGCAACTGGTGCTAAACTGGAGCAGGTGGCAGTCGAGGGGGAGCGGGTAAACGCTCAACTTGTTCTGGAAGGCCAGGAGCCTCAGCCCGTCAGTGCGGACTATCTTCTTGTTGCTGTTGGAGTGAGCGGCAATTGTGATGGCCTTGGTCTTGAGCATGCCGGGGTGCAAAGTTCGCGGGGGTTTATCGTTACGGACGGCGCATGCAGGACCTCCGTCAGCCATATCTTTGCCATAGGAGATGTCCGTGGGGGCATGCTTCTTGCTCACAAGGCTTCGGCTGAAGCCGCTCTTGCCATAGATGCCATTGGAGGAGGATCTCCCGGAGCGCTCGATGAAACGATGATTCCGCGATGTGTTTATGCAGAACCTTCGGTAGCCAGCATCGGTCTCAGTGAAAAAGAGGCAGAAAAGCGCGGTTACACGGTAATGGTTGGACGTTCAATGTTTGCCGCATCAGGTAAAGCCAATGCTTACGGTAATCTTGAAGGAATGGTGAAGCTGGTTTTTAACGCTGCTGATGGTCGATTGCTTGGAGCGCATGTTTTGGGACATGGAGCGGTTGAACTGATCGGAGAGCTTACACTGGCACGTCGGCTTGAGGTTACTGCCGAACTGCTTGCCGGTACGGTTCATGCGCATCCGACCCTTTCGGAAACGATCAAGGAGGCGGCAGAAAATGCGCTGCAGTGAAGACGTTTTTGAAAACCATTTTCTATTGTCTTTCTAAAAGCATAAATTCAATCTCTTTTATTTAAATCATAAAAACAGTCAGCCTTTTTCGGTGAATGATTTCCTTGTTCACAGAGAGTAGGTATCAACTAAACGATCAATTATGACTCAGACTGAATCGGTTGCAAAAAAAACTGCTGCAAAGAAAACTGCTGCGGTAAAGGCAAAGGCGAGTTCAACGGTCACGGCAACTCCGGAACAAAAAAAAGCAGTTAAGCCTGCTGTAAAGAAGAAGTCTGGCCAGGCCTTTCCTTTTACAGCAATTGTCGGTCAGGAGGAAATGAAGCTCAGTCTGATCCTCAATATCATTGATCCGAGAATCGGAGGAGTGCTGGTCATGGGCCACAGGGGTACAGGAAAAAGTACCACAGTCAGGGCGCTTGCCGAAGTGCTTCCATTGATTGAAAGGGTTCAGGATGATACGTACAACCGTACTCCTGATCAGTATATCGAAGGTGAAGATGCGAAAAAAGGGCGCAAAGCGATTGATCCTGCCACCATCAAGGTTGAGAAAATTCCGGTACCTGTTGTGGATCTTCCGCTTGGAGCCACTGAAGACCGAGTCTGCGGTACCATCGATATCGAACAGGCTCTGACGAGTGGTGTAAAAGCATTTGAGCCAGGACTTCTTGCCCAGGCGAACCGCGGCTTTCTTTATATTGATGAGGTCAACCTGCTTGATGACCATCTTGTAGACGTTCTGCTTGATGTCGCTGCAAGCGGTCAAAACGTGGTTGAACGAGAAGGTATCAGTATCCGCCATCCTGCACGTTTTGTGCTTGTCGGTTCCGGTAATCCTGAAGAAGGTGAACTGCGTCCTCAGCTCCTTGACCGTTTTGGTCTGCATGCCCGTATCATCACGATTCTTGATATTGCAAAAAGAGTCGATATTGTCAAGCGTCGTCGGGATTTTGATGAAGACCCGGATGTCTTTATGAAAAAGTACAGTCGTGAACAGCAGAAGTTGCAGAAAAAGATTCAGACAGCTAAAGAGTTGCTTCCTACTGTTACGATGGATGACAGCGTGCTTACCGATATTGCAAAACTCTGTATGAATCTTGGTATTGACGGTCACCGCGGTGAACTTACCATTACCCGTACAGCATTTGCCCATGCCGCATTCCGGGGGGAGACGGTTGTAACCATGAAGCATGTCAAAGAGATTGCGGGCCTTTGCCTGCGCCATCGTCTCCGCAAGGATCCACTTGAGACTCTTGATGCCGGTGAAAAAATTGATCGTGAACTCGCTAAAATCCTCGGAGAAGCCGAAGCCGTATAATGATAGCTTTTACCGATATTGTAGGAATGGATCTGGCCAAGCAGGCACTGATGCTGCTGGCCGTTGATTCTGAACTCGGCGGTGTTGTTATTCCTTCGGCCGTGGGGTCGGGAAAATCGACGCTTGCCAGGGCATTTGCAGGTATTCTTCCCGAAGGAACCCCCTTTGTGGAACTTCCCCTGAACGTTACCGAAGATCGTCTGATCGGAGGTGTCGATCTGGAGGCAACCCTTGCTACCGGTGTCAGAGTGGTTCAGCATGGTGTACTCTCAAAGGCACACGGCGGAGTGCTCTATGTCGATTCTATAAGCCTTCTCGACAGCTCGGCGGTATCGCATATCATGGATGCCATTTCGCGCGGCGAAGTCCTTGTCGAACGCGAAGGACTCAGTGAGGTACATCCGGCTAAATTCATGCTTGTCGGTACCTATGACCCTTCCGACGGTGAGGTTCGTATGGGATTGCTCGACAGGATCGGCATCATTGTGCCTTTTACCGCACAGAATGATTACAGGGCGCGCAAGAAGATTGTTAACACAGTGCTTGGCACGAGGGATGCTGAAGATACCCGTGACGAGCTGAAAATGCTTACCGGTCTTATCCAGGCTGCAAGAGAACAGCTTCCGCACGTTTCTATAACGAACGAACAGCTTCAGGCACTGATTCAGACAGCACTCAGTCTCGGGGTTGAGGGTAATCGTGTTGATGTCTTTACGGTTCGTGCGGCACTGGCAAGTGCCGCGCTTGCACAGCGAAGTGATGTCGAGGAAGAGGATATGAAGCTTGCCATCAAGCTTGTTCTTATTCCCCGTGCTACCCGAATGCCTGAAAGGGAAGCCGAGTCGAATGAAGCGCCTCCAGAGGAGGAGCCTCCTCCGCAGGAAGAGCCGGAATCGGAAGATGAAGAGTCTCAGGCCGATACACCGGATGCTGAAGCAGAAGAGGAGCAGAAGGAGACGCCTGACATGATCGAGGAGCTGATGATGGATGCTATCGAAATGGAGTTGCCGGATAACATTCTCAACATCTCTCTCGCATCGAAAAAGAAAACTACTACCGGCAGTCGTGGCGAAGCGCTTAACAATAAGCGTGGACGATTTGTGAGAGCACAGCCTGGTGAGATGCGTACCAATAAAGTTGCGCTTATTCCTACCCTTATTTCTGCCGCACCCTGGCAAGAGACCCGAAGGCGCGACAAAAAGATGGAAGGACGACCCAAGACGGCGCTCATTATCACAAAGGATGATGTGAAAATCAAGCGGTTCCGTGACAAGTCAGGAACGCTTTTTATTTTCATGGTCGATGCCTCTGGTTCCATGGCATTGAACCGCATGCGTCAGGCCAAGGGAGCTGTTGCCAGTCTTCTGCAGAATGCCTATGTCCATCGTGACCAGGTTGCCCTGATCTCATTCCGTGGCAAGCAGGCTCAGGTTCTTTTACCACCTTCGCAGAGTGTTGACCGGGCAAAACGTGAACTTGATGTTCTTCCTACGGGTGGCGGTACACCGCTTGCCTCTGCGCTTTATCTCGGATGGGAGACTGCGAAACAGGCTCGAACCAAAGGTATTTCACAGATCATGTTTGTTTTGATCACCGATGGCCG
>JAAXWX010000027.1 GCA_013334755.1 Chlorobiaceae bacterium
TGTCAACAACCTCATTCAGACAAATACAACTATTGACCTTCTCCCAATATCACTCTGTCTGAAGACTTTGCTTACTATGCTGCCGGTCATCATATAGATCACTGTCAAAATTATAAAAAAGAGGATGTCTCGCCTTATAACTGATCATATTCCATATGTGGCGCATATCATAAAAAAAAGACCGTAATAAGAAAAGTTACAGGTTTACACGCATCAGGCAAACATATTTTCCACCCTGAATGATGAACTTTCGAAGCACGGTTACAATGTAACCAAAAAGAGTAACCTCAAAAGATCCTCTATCATGAAAACCCTTTTAAAGCAAGCAGAATTTCGTAATTTCAGCAAATCATGAAAACCAGCTGTCAACACCATAAAAAAACAGTTTCTTTTCACAACGGTACAAAAGTCTGAATCTGCTCGATGGACGTCAGCCTGTACATTAGCCAGCAGCCCGTTACTATGGAAACAGGTATCTTATATCACACTTGTTCCAAAAAAAGTTTTAATAACGGGATTACTGAACAGTTTGATGAACCGATAGAAATGATGATGAGCTGCTCCTGAGCAGGAAAACGTCAAGCACATTTGACGTAACATGAATAAACTCGATCTTGACGGCAGGTTCCACCTCAAGAGCAAAAAAATATCATACGAGGGCTAAGAACTTAAGATCAAAACAACTGGTGCATTCAGAAAGAAGCTCAAGGAAATACCATGTTGCTTCCGAACACCATTACACCACCCGAAACATAAACAATCCCGAAACAGCTATACCAGCCATGCCTGAATTTACTCATTACACTACCTTGTTTGCGCCTGTACTTTTTTTCTTCTCAGGTGTAGTTATTGTCGTATTCCTGAACAAGTTTATTGGAAAAAGCTCTTCCAACAAGAAAGCAAAATGAGAAAAATCCCCTGAAAAATCTGACCACTCAGGCTTATTCGTATTCAACAGGATCAGCAGTATGTGCTTCCGAGGCTCTCCCTGGCTTCGTCAAGCACTTTAAGGGTGATCTCCCTGTATCCCCTCTCCTCAGCATACTCTTCAGCCATTGTCCTGATCTTCCCCTGCATAAAAAATGGAAGGGACTGAAGCAACTCCAGGGCCTCATCACTCCATATCAACGACAAAAATCTTGATTTCAAGCTTTTATTGTACTGATAAAGCATATCATCAACAAACGAATCAAGAACATCGCCATCTGAAAGAGCATCGGGTGCAAAAGTTTTTTCAGCAAGAATTTTATTGCTTACCAGATGAATTTTTAATTGCGGCAAATAAAGAACCGCCGCCATAGTCTCCGAGCTACCGCATGTCAGAAACAGTGCTACTTTTTTTCTTTTTAGGTTTTTTTTCAGATTCCCATGAATCAAAGCTCCCAAAAGATGTGATGCGACAATAAAATAGTACACCGGCGCGCCAAGAATGACAAGATCATAATCCTTGACAAAACTGTAGTCTGCCATCGCTTTGCACTTTGCTTTTTCTACAAACACATCAGCTTCCGCAAGTCTCAGCCCAATGGCATCAGTAATCGCCTCAGTAGAACCATTTGGTGTTTTACTGTCGTAGAGAATAATGGCCTTCATTTTTTAATAATCTTATGAATACTGTAACTCGATTGTTCATATCCATGCTCCATCTTGTACCTGGTTGAGCCACAGTATTGAGTGATAGAAAATTTTCAAAATCACGCAAGGCAACAAGAGAGTGACGTAAAAACAGCGCGCATAATCACGTCTTCCACCCGCGCCAATATAAGTTTTTTTTAACCCAATGCGATACCATGTGCTTTGAGTCAGCACGGCCAAAGCTCAAGCGTTTCCTGCTTCTGAATATTGATGAGCACAGCGTAAAAATGTACATCCTGCTGAAATTGTTTCCAGAAAATCGTGTATTGTGATTTTAATAAAAAATAACAGAATACGGAGGGAGCTTTCATTTCCTTATAAAAAATGAAACTGCATCAGAGAGACAGGCTGTTTTTTCCGTCATCTCACCTGAATATTTCATGCTTGAATACAGAAGCTTTTTGTGCGATGGGAGAACTAATGATTGAAGAATGGACGTTTTTCGATAAACCAGCCTTTGATGGTGAAAAAATGTTTCGTTACAGCTTCTTGTAAGGAGCACGCTATACAGGCCCCCTACTTATTTAAAGCGGATGATGAGCTTCACTCAAAAGATGAATCAACCTGCAAAGTGCTTAAAAAGTCATAGCTCCTCTCTTTATCTGCTATTCTGTGCAGAGTGAGGTTTGTAGAGAATCCATTATAAACGAGTAAAACCCACAGCAAAAAATCTCTTGCTTCTGTTGTTCAATCACTGTATCAGTGAATTCGGAAACCAATACGTGCCCATGAACATGCAAAACATGACTACTTCAAGTAAAACCTGCCAGGGCCTATTCCCTGGCACTGGCACTTTCATCTCCATGCTCCTCAGACTCAGGACGCACCACCATAGTATTGATGGAACCCACCACTTGCTTCAGTACAGCATCAGCAACAAAAAGTCCTGCGCCACCAACCAGAACACCGGCAACACCATGAAGTAAAATCGGCATGCCAAGAGGAGAAAAAATCAAGGCACCACCGGCCAACCCTCCAGCCTCTTTTAACATAGCACTCCCCCAATTTTGCTTGTCTTTATTAAATTTATATAAATTTAATATATACCTCTATCTATTTTTGAGCAAAAGCTTTTCACTGCAGCCTTTCTACGAGGTTACGTAATAATCTACAGAAAAACGTTTTTCGTAGAATATTACAAAACCTCGTAGAGGATAGATTCCTGTTTTATGCAGGATATAAATTACCTTGTTTTTCTTTGGAAAAGACTCCATTAAGCAAAATCTTTTTCGGGTTGCAGCTGATTTTTTCTCAACGCTTTGACACGAACACCCTGGTCAGCCGACCATCGGGAAGACCTGTTTTCAGGCAAAAAAAGCATTTCCCTGCATACTCTGCGCAGATTATTCTCGTTGCCTCTAATTCGATTTTTGTATTTAGAGACACATGTACATATGATTCTGAAAACTCAACATCAGCGTTTCTGGTTTTTTCGCTGTATCTCCTCAATCAAAGGGTCTATTCATGCGTATTCTAACATTCACAGGTAAAGGCGGGGTAGGCAAAACAAGTGTCTCTGCGGCTACGGCAGTCCGCTTATCGCAGCTGGGTTACCGCACACTTGTCCTGTCAACCGATCCCGCACACAGTCTGTCAGATTCGTTTAACCTGACTCTTGGTTCTGAACCAACAAAGATCAAGGAGAATCTTCATGCCATTGAGGTCAATCCTTATGTGGATCTGAAGCAGAACTGGAAATCTGTACAAAAGTTTTATTCAAAGATTTTTATGGCTCAAGGTGTTTCGGGAGTCATGGCAGATGAAATGACAATTCTGCCCGGTATGGAAGAGCTCTTCTCCCTCTTGAGGATCAAGCGGTATAAAGCCTCCGGACTTTATGATGTTTTGGTGCTTGATACAGCCCCGACGGGTGAAACCCTGCGGCTCCTCTCCCTTCCCGATACGCTTGCCTGGGGCATGAAGGCGGTAAAAAACGTTACAAAATATATTGTCAAGCCGCTCAGCAAGCCTCTTTCAAAAATGTCGGATAAAATTGCTTTTTATATTCCTCCGGAAGATGCTATTGATTCAGTCGATCAGGTTTTTGATGAACTTGGCGATATCCGCGAGATTCTTACGGATAATAAGAAATCAACGGTGCGCCTGGTGATGAATGCAGAGAAAATGTCGATCAAGGAGACCATGCGTGCCTTGACCTATCTGAACCTGTACGGGTTCAAGGTTGATATGGTGCTGGTCAACAGGCTGCTTGATACAAAAGAGGACAGTGGCTATCTGGAAAATTGGAAAGCTATTCAGCAGAAGTATCTTGGAGAGATAGAAGAGGGCTTTTCTCCCCTTCCGGTTAAAAAACTCAGGATGTACGAAAAGGAAATTGTTGGACTCAAGTCACTTGAGTTGTTCGCCAAAGATATGTATGGCGACACTGATCCGGCCGATATGATGTATGACGAACCACCGATAAAATTTGTCCGTAACGGTGAAGTCTACGAGGTACAGTTGAAGCTCATGTTCGCCAACCCTGTTGATATTGATGTTTGGGTAACCGGTGATGAGCTGTTTGTGCACATCGGTAACCAGCGGAAAATCATCACCCTTCCGATCAGCCTGACCGGACTTGAACCGGGTGATGCTGTCTTCAAGGACAAGTGGCTTCATATCCCTTTTGATCTTAACCGTCATGGGCAAAGCCAGTCACAAAAAGAGTATAATAAGGTTCTCAACTGAGCGATTTTGAAAAAGAGCCGATAAAAAAGCAAAACCTTTCATAACAAGAACTCAAGCATGAGCACCCCAGAACCTCAACGCATAAAACAACTCAAGTTTCTCCTTGTAGCCCCGAAGGGAAAAAAAGATTCAAAATCAAACCAGAAGCCATTATTCAATATGGCTATAGGGGTACTGGTAAGCATTACTCCAGAACAGCATCACATTGAGATTGTTGATGAACATTTTGGTGATGTGATCAATTATGACGGTGATTACGATTTTGTCGGCATAACATCAAGAACGATTGATGCAACAAGAGGATATGAAATTGCTGACCGGTTTCGGGAAAAAAACACCAAAGTTATCCTTGGCGGCTTGCATGTATCGTTCAATATTGAAGAGGCAAAAATCCATGCCGACACCATTGTCTGCGGCGAAGCAGAGAACCTATGGCTGACCCTCCTTGAAGACGTTGCCCAGAACCGCCTCAAGCCGCTCTATGACTCAAAAGATTTTCCACCGGTAAAAGAGGTTATGGCTATTGACTATGAACGGATTGCCAAAGCCTCAAAGCGTGAAAAAGTTGATGGCACAAAATCCATCCCTCTCTATATAACCCGAGGCTGCCCCTACGAATGTTCATTCTGTGTCACCCCGAATTTTACAGGAAAGCTTTACCGGTCTCAAAAGCCTGAAGAGCTTAAAAAACAGATTGAAACCGCTAAAAAGGTTTTTTTTAAACCCACTGGTAAATCTTCAAAGCCCTGGTTCATGCTTTGTGATGAAAACCTTGGTGTAAGCAAAAAAAAGTTATGGGAATCTCTTGAACTTATTAAAGAGTGCAATATCAATTTCAGCGTTTTTTTCAGTATTCCGCTCCTGGATGACAAAGAAACGATAAGACGGCTTGTAGAGGCAGGATGCATCATGGTGCTTGTGGGATTCGAATCAATCAAACAGAGCACCCTTGAAGCATACAATAAAGGTCATGTCAATTCCGCTGATAAATATTCCCGGCTGATTGAAGAATGCCGTCAGGCAGGCCTTAATGTCCAGGGGAATTTTCTTTTCAATCCGGCTCTCGACAGCTACGAAGACATGGATGACCTTGTTCGGTTTGTTGGCAAAAACAGTGTCTTTATGCCGATTTTCCAGATTATCACTCCGTACCCAGGAACAACAATGTACTGGGAATACAAGAAAAACGGATGGATCACTGATGAAAATTGGGAGAAATACAATGCAATGAATCTTGTCATCCGCTCTGACAAATACGACCCAATTGAATTTCAGCATAAATTCATGAAAAACTATTACAAAGTCTATTCATGGAGAAACATTGCCAACAGGGTGAGACGGAACCCCTATAAACTGCTCAATCTTGTCACCAGTTTAGCCTTCAGAAAAAACATCCGCGAGCAACTTGATACGTTTGAACAACTTCATAACCTTTGAGAAATATGCTCAAAACCATATGCATGATGTTGAAAATTAAAACCGTTAATTTTCAGTCGTTTTACACACGTATAATCTCTTTGATACTATAAGTTAATGACTTATAACCCATGCATTATTTTCTAATGGATACATCGCAGATTCACTGCCACTGGAACAGGATTGTCTTTACAGTACCTTATAAATTTTCTTAACTAATTAGCATTAGTATTATGGACGCCAACGAGTTGCTTAAGCAAAATCACAGAGCCAACGAGCT
This sequence comes from Chlorobiaceae bacterium, assembly GCA_013334755.1. Taxonomy (GTDB): domain Bacteria; phylum Bacteroidota; class Chlorobiia; order Chlorobiales; family Chlorobiaceae; genus Chlorobium. The sequence goes on from JAAXWX010000027.1 coordinate 6,020, forward strand.
TATCTTTAAAGGTCTTGTAGAGTTCGGTTGTTTCAAGGCGGCACTTGAACTTGATCTTTTTACCCTCCTTGCTGATGAGCCAAAAGATGTGGAAACACTTGCCGCCAGTGCAGGTGCAGTTCCTCCACGCCTGGGAATGCTGCTTGAGGCTCTACGGCAAATCGGAATTACTTCAGAGGAAGAGGCTAAATGGAGTCTCACCCCTTTTGCGCAAAACATGTTTCTGCCAAACCAGGAGCATGCCAATCTTTATATGGTACCTGTGGCAAAAGCCATGGCAAACCTTTCAGATAATTTCTACCTGAAAATTGCCGAGGCTGTCAGAGGGAACATGAATTTCAAGGGAGAAGTTGCCTATCCTCCTGTAACACGGGAAGACAACCTTTATTTTGAGGAAATTCACCGCAGCAATGCCCATTTTGCCATCATGCTCCTGCTCGAAGAGGCTGATCTTTCAACAACGAGAACCCTTGTGGACGTCGGAGGTGGTATCGGAGATATTTCAGCAGCGCTTCTGAAAAAGTTTCCTCAGCTCGACTCCACTATCCTCAATCTTCCGGGAGCCATTGAACTGGTCAATGAAAATGCTATCGAAAAAGGTGTTGAAAATCGTCTGAGAGGTGTAGCTGTTGATATTTACAAGGATGCTTATCCGAAAGCGGATGCCGTCATGTTCTGCAGAATTCTGTATTCGGCCAATGAAAAGTTGACCGATATGCTCTGCAGAAAAGCATATGAAGCACTTCCGCCAGGAGGCAGACTGCTCATTCTCGACATGATTATTGATGATCCGGAAAATCCGAATTTCGACTATCTGAGCCACTATATCCTTGGTGCCGGGATGCCGTTTTCAGTACTCGGCTTCAAGCAGCAGAGTAGCTACAAGGAAATTCTTGAATCACTCGGATTCCGCGATGTCCGAACGGTCAGGAAATACGGCCATCTCCTTTGTGAAGCAATAAAGAGTGCATAACCCTGAAAAGCGGCTTTTCCCAAGGAAGTGCCGCTTTTTTTTTACCACTACAAACAATTCCTGAGGAAAATCTCCGCAGTTCCTAATTGTCTGTTATTTTAGTGAAGAAGTTCTATATCGTTCCTTGCTGACACCTGTTTTTCTATTTGCTCTGCAGTTGAAAATGTTTTAACTTGTTTCAAAACGCATAAGATAAATGCATGAACAAGATTTATTCAACAATTATTTTAATAAACCTAAACAAAAACCACCATGTCAAACGGAACAAACATTGACGTATCAGGCGCTATCAACAACATTGTTGATACAGCAGGCAAAATTGTTCAGCTTCAGATTGATCTTCTGAACAATAGCCTTAAAGTTCTTGCTGATGCAGTAGGGCCTCTTTCAAAAACCGCGACCGACCTGATCGGAAGCCTTGCAAATACCACCACACAGGTTTTGCAGAGTGTATCATCAGCCATTACTAAAAAGTAAGAGCTCTTTTTTCCAGAAAAAGCACCTTATACCTTCAGTATAGGGTGCTTTTTTTTTGGTTTCCGCAAAGGATTTTCAAAAGTTGCCATATGACCCTCCAGAAAAATATTGCAGCCCTTTTCAGCGCCTGTTGCAGCAATCCACTTTCCATTACAAAAATACAGGGCGATGCTTCAAGCCGTCAGTATTTCAGGGTTACAGGGACGAATAGCTCTTTGGTTGCCTGCTATGATCCGGCATTAACTCCCGCATCAACCGACACCTATCCTTTTCTGGTTCTTCACAAACTGTTATCCAGCCATGATCTTCCAGTTCCGGCAATCCTGGCCGTTGATGCAGAAAAAAAACTCCTGCTGTTGGAAGATTGCGGCGATCTGCTCTTGCAGAATATCTTTAACTCATCAATAGAGAATACTCTACCTGACCTGTACAGGGAAATTATTGATATTCTTGTTCAACTGCAGACAATACGGGGCAATCAAAATGATATTCCCTTCAGCATCAGTTTTGATAAAGATAAACTGATGTTCGAATTTGATTTCTTTATCCGGTATGGCCTGATGAACTATTTTGCACCGATTTTCGATGCGCAATTGATCGGAAGATTACGACATGAGTTTGACACCATTGCGGAACTCCTTGTTAAGCCGCAGCACTTTGTTCTCAATCACCGAGATTTTCACAGCCGGAATATTCTGATTCACCAGAATAAACCGATAATTATTGACTTTCAGGATGCCCGCATGGGCCTGCCTCAATACGACGCAGTCTCTTTGATAAAGGATTCATATGTCAGCCTCACAGCCACTCTGACTGATGAACTGAAGGCATACCACTACCATGCTCTTCGCGGTATCGGATTGACCACCATGAGCTTCGACGAATACCTTTATTATTTCGATATTATGGCCTTTCAGCGTAATATCAAGGCGATAGGTACCTTTTGTTACCAAACCAGAATAGCTAAGAACAGCGCTTTCGAACACTCAATTGCACCGACACTGGCCTATATCTCTGAATATATTGCAACAAGAAACGAACTAAAAAAAGCAGGAAAACTCCTGCATTCTCTTCTTGAGGGAGTTGGACAATGAAAGCGTTTGTTCTGGCTGCCGGACTCGGCACCCGTTTAAATCCTTTAACCAATCATACTCCGAAGCCACTGATCCCTGTACTCAATATCCCCAGCCTTTTTTATACTTTTTTTTTACTGAAGCAGGCAGGAATCAGAGATATTATCTGCAATATCCATCATCACTTCAATGCAGTCAGAAGTTTTATCGAATCAAGCAACATATCTGGACTGACTATAACTTTTTCTGAAGAACCAGAAATCCTCGGCACAGGGGGAGGGCTGAAAAAATGTGAAAAACTTCTCGGAGACGAGGACTTTATGCTGGTCAACAGCGATATAATTACCGATATTGACTTAAGTGCGCTCATACAACACCATCGGGAAACAGGATTTTCCGGAACACTTACTCTGTTTGAGACGCCTGCTGCTGCAACAATTGGATATGTCGGCGTTGAGAATGGTCTTGTAAAAGACTTTAGAAATCTTCGCAATACCGGGCTTGTCTCCTCCTTAATCTATACGGGAGTTGCCATTCTCAGTCCGGAGGTCTTTCGTTTTATGAAAACGGAATTTTCGGGAATTGTCGATACAGGATTTACAGGACTTATTGATAACGGCGGATTAAGCTTTTACTGTCATGATGGGTTATGGATGGATATCGGAACCATGAAAAACTACTGGGCTGCAAATATCGATAGTCCCTTTATTATAGACAATATGGCAACATCCATAAAGCGTGTAATTGGCATCTCTCCGCATGCAATCTCTCCGGAGGCAGTCATTCACTCCGATGCAAAGCTCTACAACTCTGTAGTCGGGAAAGAATGCTTCATCGGGGCCGGGTGTACCATCAGAAATTCAGTACTCCTTCCCGGAGTAACCATCAAGTCCGGCAGCACCATTGTCAATGCCATTGTTGACCCCCACAGCATAACAATCATGGAAGATCCAATATAAAACAAGAAAAACAGATGGTAGCAACAGGACTTGAGATTCTGCTCAGGAAGAGTAACCGTTTTCAAAACAGGAACATCGGACTGATCGTCAATCAGAGCTCCGTAACCCCTGACCTGAAATACTCGTGGAACATACTCAAAGAGAGAGGAATGCAAATCAAAATGATCTTTTCACCTGAACATGGCCTCTTCGCTACCGAACAGGACCAGATTGCCGTGAACTACCAGCCTGAACTTGGTTGTGAAATGGTAAGCCTTTACGGTGACTCCATTGAATCACTCATTCCCGACAAGGCACTGCTCGACAATCTCGACCTTATTCTGTTTGATATTCAGGATGTAGGTTCACGTTATTACACCTATATCAACACCCTTGCACTATTTATGGAAGCAGTATCCGGCATGGAACTTGAAATCGTGGTGCTCGACCGTCCAAATCCCCTGGGGGGAAGCATTGTCGAGGGCCCAATGCTGGACCCTGCATTTCGCTCGTTTGTCGGCATTTTTCCGGTACCGATACGACATGGCATGACAGCTGGTGAGCTGGCCCTCTTTTACCGTGACTTCAAAAAACTCGATATCAATCTTAGTGTCATCGCAATGGAAGGATGGCAACGCTCCATGCTTTTTCCTGAAACAGGTCTGCCCTGGATTCCTCCCTCTCCCAACATGCCGACATTTGATACGGCCGAGGTTTATCCTGGCATGTGCCTGTTTGAAGGTGTAAACATTTCTGAAGGGAGAGGCACAACAACTCCCTTCCAGTTATCCGGCGCACCCTTCATAAAACCCGACGACCTTGCCAAACGCTGCACAGAATACGGGCTCGAAGGAGTTCGCTTTCGCCCGGTATGGTTTAAACCTACCTTTCACAAGTTCGGCGGCGAAGTAATCGGCGGTATCTGGCTGCATGTAACCAACCATAATCTCTTTCGCTCATTCGCCACCGGAGTAGCCATGACATTTGCGCTCCGTGAGCTTTATCCTGAACACCTGCAGTTTTTAAACGGCGTGTATGAATTCAACAATACCATTCCAGCCTTTGATCTGCTTGCTGGCAACTCCAGCATCCGTAAATCCATACTCAACGGATGCGATCCGATGAGCACTCTTGCATCATGGGAGAATGATGAGAATACATTTTCAGATATCAAACAGAACTTTCACCTTTACTGATCTTTCTCATGCAGCCGCTTGACATCGTCATAGTCATCCTTTTTCTCGCCGGCAATACTCTTTTCGGACTTTTGCAAGGCAAAGGCAACAAAAATACGGGAGACTATTTTCTTGGTGGCCACAAACTGCCATGGATTGTAGCCATGCTCTCCATCGTTGCAACAGAAACCTCTGTTCTGACCTTTGTAAGTGTACCCGGTCTTGCCTATCGGGGCGACTGGTCTTTTTTACAGCTCCCTCTTGGTTATATCGTAGGAAGAGTTCTGGTAAGTTTCCTGCTCCTGCCGATATATTTCAAAGAGGGGGTCACCTCCATTTATGAAATAATTGGTACAAGGTTTGGAACAGGTATGCAGAAACTGGCATCCGTCGTTTTTCTGGTGACAAGAATCCTTGGTGACGGTGTGAGGTTTCTTGCGACAGGAGTGGTCGTGCAGGCTGTAACAGGCTGGTCTCTGCCACTCTCGATTATCATTATCGGCGCAGTAACACTTATTTATACCATTTCGGGTGGACTGAAAACAGTGGTCTGGCTTGACAGCTTCCAGTTCGGACTCTATCTGCTGGGTGGAATCATCACCATTGTCTTCATTCTAATCAACCTTGACGACACTCTGCCACATATACTTTCATCACTCAGCGATACCGGAAAACTGCATATTTTCAATATGAGCAGCGATATACTTTTCAATCCCATGGCTTTCGGCAGTGCATTTTTGGGAGGTGTTTTTCTCTCTCTCGCTTCGCATGGAGTTGACTTCATGATGGTCCAGAGAGTTCTTGGTTGCAGCAATCTCGGTGATGCAAAAAAAGCGCTGATTGGAAGTGGCATTTTCGTCTTTATTCAGTTTGCGATTTTTTTGTTGGCCGGCTCGCTCATCTACCTCTTCATGGAAGGCGTTGCAACTGAAAAAGACCGTGAATTCGCATCATTCATAGTCAACTATCTTCCTTCAGGTCTAAAAGGACTTCTCCTCGCAGGAATCCTTTCAGCTGCAATGTCAACTATTGCCTCTTCAATCAACTCGCTTGCAGCCTCAACAGTTACCGATATTCTGGGCGGCAAGGTCTCACTGAAGGGGTCGCGCCTTATCAGTCTCGGATGGGCAACAGTGCTTATCGGTATAGCCCTTGTCTTTGACGAAAGCGACAAATCGATCATCATGGTTGGCCTTGAAATTGCCTCATTCACCTATGGAGGACTCCTTGGACTCTTTCTGCTTTCCAAAACTAAACGCAACTTTCACCCGGCAAGTCTTGGCACCGCTCTAATTTCAAGTATGGCAATCGTATTCTTGCTGAAACATATCGGGCTGGCCTGGACATGGTATATTGTTCTATCGGTCATTTTCAATATCATCATTGCCTTCAGCATGGATACCATCATCAAGACTTTAAGCCAGCAGAACAGCAGCCAGAAAAAACAGTTCTGAAAATTCTGAATGTATTATGCATCATGCAAAAGGAACAATCGACACTGCTCATTGAACTGGAACAGCTGCGAACAGAAAATGCGGCTCTCAAAAACATACTCCATGACCTTGAAAGCAGTCCCATACTCAAGGTTGGTACCCATCATGACATCTCCTTACAAAAAATTTCGGAGCACTCGCTCACTAAAAATATAAAGTTCGAACGTCTCATTACGTTGATCTCTCATCAGTTCATCAACCTGCCGTTCGAGCAGTACGATGCGATGATCAATAAAACTCTGCAGCTCATTGGAGAATTTATCGAGGCCGACAGGGGGTATATTTTCCAGTTCCGCGATGATCTTCGTCTCATGGACAACACACATGAATGGTGTGCAGAAGCCATTGAACCGAAAATCAATACATTTCAAGAACTGTCAACCATCAGCTTCCCCTGGTGGATGGAACAGATCAGAAATAATCAAGTTATTGATCTTCCCCGAATCACTGATATGACGGACGAAGCTTTGGGCGAAAAAGAGATCCTTGCTTCCCATGATATCAAATCACTGATTGTCGTTCCAATTATCGCAGGATCAGCTCCTTTTGGCTATGTCGGTTTTGATGCTGTAAGGCAAGAAAAGCACTGGGATACTGAAACCATTTTCATACTGAAGCTTGCCGGGGGCGTCATTGGCAACGCACTACAACGCAAACAGGTCGAACACTTTATCCAGGCTGAACTTGACCTTGCCATTAAACTTAACCGCTCATCGTCTGTCAAGGAAACCTTGCAGACCTGTCTTCATACAGCCATTTTGGCTTCCGGGCTGGATTGCGGAGGAATTTACCTGGTCAACAAGCACGACGCAACAATTATTCTTGCCATTCATGAAGGATTACCAAGATCGTTCATCAATCATTCGTCATCGTACAGCTTTGATTCCGAAAATGCCCGGTTGATCCTGAAGGGAAAACCGATGTACCATAAGTCTAACGATCCCGTCATCAATAAGAAAAAGGGACTCAGAACTGAACAACTGACGGCAATCGCAAGCCTCCCTATCACCTACAGGGGAGAGGTTATCGCCTGCCTCAATGTCGCTTCGCATACACTTGCACAAATTCCGGAATTTGCCCGTAAAGGGCTCGAAACCATTACCTCACATATCGGGTCGGCAATTATGCAGGCTCGTCAGGAAGAAGAGATTGCAGAAGCAAAAAGCAACCTTGAATCGCTTTTCGACACCATTGACGATTTACTCTTCATTATCGATAATTCCGGCAAAATTATTCACACGAATGCCGCCGTCACAAAAAAACTGGGCTACTCTGCAGAGACACTCCGCAACAAACACGTGCTTCATATTCACCCGGAGGAACAATGGGATATCGCAAAAAACAATATTGAAGACATACTTGCTGGAAATAAGGGCTCCAGTCTTATTCCATTAAAAACCAATTCCGGAAGCCTTATCCCCGTTGAAACCAAAATTACGCGCGGTATCTGGAACAACAAGCCTGTGCTGTTCGGAATCAGTCGCGATTTTTCGGAACGGATACTCTCGGAAAAAACCTTGAGAGAAAGTGAAAAACGCTTCAGGGAACTGACCGAACTCTTGCCGCTTGCTCTCTTTGAAACCGATTTGAGTGGTATTGTAACCTATACCAACCAAAAAAGCCTGGACGTTTTCGGTTACACACCTGACGATACAGACCAGAAATTTTTTGCCATAAATTTCTGGTCTTCTCAGGATGCGAAAAAAGCCATGGACAATGCTGAGACTATAATACAAGGCAACAATATTTCGGAAGAGTACACAGCCATCAGAAAAGACGGAAGCACCTTTGCTGCCCAGGTCTATAGTTTACCGATTATCAAGAACGGCCTGGCAAACGGAATGCGAAGCCTCGTGGTCGACCTCACTGAACTGAAAAAAGCAGAACAAGCCTTAAGAACCAGTGAAGTGCAAAAAAGAATTGTCCAGGAATTCAAAGCCCTCATCAATAATATTCCAGGAGCTGTCTATCGAACCAATGACGAAGGCAAAACAACAATGCTTTCAATGATACATGACGTTCAACGGGATTATACCAAAGAAGAGTTTGAACATGAACTGTTTGGGACAGGAGCAATAATTCATCCAGAAGACCGGAATACAGTTTACACGTCAAACCAGAACCTGAGATCGGTAAAAACATCGCAGACACTGTACTACCGTATCATCATGAAAAACGGTACTGTCAAATGGCTCGAAGACCGCAAAACCTCTGTTTTTTCAATGAATAATGTATTCACCGGAATTGACGGCATTCTGTTTGACATCACTGAACGAATTATGGCTCAAAAAGAAAACCAGCAACTCGAATCAAGTCTCCGAAAAGCACAGCGTCTTGAAACCATTGGAACACTTGCGGGTGGAATTGCACATGATTTCAATAATATTCTCACACCTATCCTTGGCTATGCTGAAATGGGAGTGATGAGTCTTACAAATAATGAATATCAGCAAGAATATTTCAATGAAATCAGTAAGGCCGCTGAGCGCGCAAAAAATCTTGTCGCACAAATACTGACATTCAGCAAAACCCAGGAAAACACGCAGAACATCGTCAGTGTCCAAGAAATTGTTGATGAAGCCCTGAAACTCCTCCGTCCATCCATTCCCTCTACGATCACTATTGAAAAACATCTTGACAAAACCTGCCGCAATATACTTGCCGATCCCTCACAAATCCATCAAGTCATTCTCAACCTTTGCACAAATGCATTTCATGCAATGGAAGACTCCGGCGGCACACTGACAATTGAACTCAAAGAGATTATTCCTGACACCAGACTGCTGAAACAGCTTCCCAGACTTCACGCCAATAGCTATGTGAAGCTCAGCATCTCCGATACCGGAATCGGGATGAGTGAGCGCACAATTGAACGTATATTCGAGCCATTTTTTACTACAAAATCCGTCAATAAAGGTACCGGCCTCGGCCTTTCCGTTGTTCATGGAATTATCACAAGCTTCAAAGGAGAAATAACGGTTGAAAGTGAATCAGAAAAGGGAACTACTTTCAGTGTCTATCTTCCGGTAGTCAACGAACAAGTCGTGCAAACGGCCTTGAGCGAATTCTGTGCAAAAGGATATGGCCGAATTCTCTTTGTTGATGATGAACCAACTGTTCTCAAAATGATTACAATGATGATTACAAAACTCGGTTTCAAAGTACAGGCACTTAGCTCTCCGTTGCAGGCAATTGAACTGTTTCGCAAGAATCCCGAACACTTCGACCTCCTGATAACCGATCTGACTATGCCGGAAATGACTGGAATTGAGCTTGCCGAAGAGATGCACAAAATCAGTCCCCAACTACCCGTAATCCTTATGACTGGTTACGAAAAGGATATCGAGACAACTCCTCTGAGCCAGTACGGTATCTGCAAATTCCTGAAAAAACCAATCAAACTGACAGAGATGGCAGCAACCATCAATGATGTGTTTTTCGTAAAAAATCAATTAATCTGACCATTATGAAAATTCTTGTAATCGACGATGACGCAGCTGTAAGAAAATTTATCAGCATAACACTGCAAAGGAAAAAACATTGTGTTGTTGAGGCTGAAAACGGCAAGAGTGGTCTCTTGCTTTTGCAGGAACACCGGGACATTTCTGTCATGATCACTGACCTGATCATGCCAGAAAAAGAGGGGATTGAAACAATTATCGAAGTAAAAAAACTATACCCGGCTATAAAAATAATAGCAATTTCGGGAGGTGGCAAAGTCAGCCCTGAAAACTATCTCGTTATAGCAGATGCTCTCGGGGCAAACACCACATTGAAAAAACCATTCAGCGGGCAGGAACTGATGCATGCCATTGATAATCTGTAAATTTATCGGCTATATGCACCGCACGGGCGCTGAACCTATCTATTCAGATAGTAATGCATAATATTGCTCAAGACCTGACTGTTCCTGCTCAGTCTCATTGATCACTTCAAATGTTTTGTTTTTTGCCGTTTCAAGCCATAACGACAAAACAAGAAGCTCAGCGACATCAGAGCGGTTAATCCACCCGCTCCACAAACTGTCTCCGGTATCAACATGGAGTTTATGCTGCAACGGTTCACCGTCTTTCAGCCCTCCCGGCCTGACAATGGTATAAGAAAGAGGCTGCTTTGAGAAGACCTCTCTGACATGTTCTTCAGCTTCCCATTTTTTTTGCAGTACACCGGCAAAAAGATTAAGTGGATGATACCACTTCGTAACCCCGAGTGAGCTGACAAGCCCAAAATGCTTTACCCCTGCTTTTACCGCCTCATCAACGAGCCTCATTACCCCGTCCCGATCCACTTCAGCAGGTGATGACTCACCTGAATACGAACTGGAACCAAGTGCAGAGATCACAGCATCACACCCCTTGACCGCACGAGCAATGTCGGAAGTACTTTGAATTTTGCCATTAACAATTTCAACACCCTCACCAAACATGCGAAGAGCCTTATCACTCTGTCTCGAAAACACCCTTACCGCTATACCGTAGTGCAAGAGCCGTTTCACCACCCATTGCCCGGTTTTTCCTGTCGCTCCGGCGACAAGTACTTTTCCTTTGTATACTGTTTTAGTATCCATCATAACCCCTTCGTAAGATTATAAACAACTTATTTTCTCATAACACATTACTATATCAACAATGTATGAATGCAATAAAGTTTCTTTTCAATGCGTTAATTTCATTACTTTTTACATTACGATCATACTCTCTCGATTTTATGTGCCAGTAACAGAGCTTTAAGCGAAGCAATCAAAAAAAACAAGCATGAACGATAAACAACAGAGAGCGGCCTTTATCATTATTGGGTTGATACTCTCAATGTACCAGACAGCATCAGCATACGATAAAGAGGCTCTCGGTACGCTAAAAAAGAGTGTCGCTGAATGGAATGCCATGCGTCTTGCAAAGTCAGGAGAAACCATAGACCTCTCCAGGGCACCACTTGAAAAAAGCGATCTTTCCGGGGCCCGCCTTGATGAGGTAAACCTCAAGGGAGCGTTCATGAAAGACGTAAAGCTCAAAGAAGCTGATCTTCAAGGCGCCAATCTGAGATGGGCCATGCTTGAAAATGCGGACTTCAGCAGGGCAAATGTTACCAATGCCTTTTTTTTCGACACAAATCTTGCAAATGCAAAGCTGAACGGTGCCAACTTCAAAGGTGCACAATTTTTTGAGCAGGTGAATCTTGATGGAGCTACACTTTCAAACAATACCATCCTGCCGTCCGGCAAAAAAGCTACTGCACAATGGAGTTTCCTGCACAATGCAAAATTTGTACAGGAACCGGAAGGCTCATCAATCTTGCATGAGTCGTTACAGCCAGTCATCCCTCTAAAACAAGAGAATAGTCGTGTCTCCTCAGCCAGCCAAAGGGAAGTATCCGACAGCAAAAAGCAGAAGCGGATTCTTGCCGGATCCAGTTTGGAAAATGCCTCACTCAACAATGCTGACATGGCCGGTGCTGATCTCAGAAAAACCAATTTCTATAAAGCTGACATGAAATCAGCCCGGCTGCATGGGGCAAACCTTCAGGGCGCAAACCTTGAACGCGCTTTTCTTAAAGGCGCCGATCTCAGCAATAGCAACCTTTCTAAAGCACTCCTTTACGGGGCCAAACTCACCGAAGCAAACTTAAGCGGCGCAAATCTTGAAGGGGCAAATCTTTTTGACGCTGATCTCGAAGGGGCAAATCTTGATGGAGCAAACCTGAAGGACGCAAACATTATTGATGCTAATTTTAACAATGCAACCTTTTCACCGCTCACTACTCTTCCGTCCGGAAAGCAAGCCACTTCCGGCTGGGCAAACCTTATACGAGCCAAATTTATGAAAACAATGCAAAAACAACCGTGATAACCTCTTATTCATCGTTTTAAGCTGACAACAATGGTCAGGTAATCATGGCACTTCGTTCAATCCGAGAAAACGCTTGCGATAAAGCAGATGATGAAGCAGATGGGCTTTACTGATATTCGGATCATTGGCTTGAAGCTTGTTTTTTTTGCCTGTCCGGGTAACCACATCAAGCGTTCCGTCATCATTGACCTTGTCGACTTTCCAAAACTTATCCACCACATAGTGATAGGCTTCACCATGTTCAAGAGGGTAAACCTGCTTCGCTCTCGGTCCCGGACAAAATGAGCTCTTGGGTTTATGATAAATAATCTTGTCGCCAACTCTGAACTGAATCATCTTGACCTCCTTTCCGGTTGTATGACCGAACATTATTGTTAACTGTTAATAATGTTGATTAATACAAATAAAAACGGCATAAAAAAACTGTTTTCTCGGAGCATGTAATAATATTGCTCCATGACACAGTATTGCAACAAGCGGAACGATAAAAATACGCACTGGTTAATTGCCTGACCTTCTCAAAATCATGGTATACTCTCTCAAATCTGACATTGGTTTACATTTTATATACAAGCACCACTCCACAAACATATATGTACCTTTGCCGGTTTTAAATCTCGAATGAAAATTCACAATATCATTATCCTGCTGTTGGCGCTCTAACCGCCTCTTCACAAGGACATAATCTTCCGGATGAATCAACGAGTCAAGACCAACATCTGATAACGCATTCAGTTCATACCCTAAAAAATTTTCAATAGATCCCGTCATATCAACGAGCCGTTTGGAATAATCAATAATTGCATACGCATCTATGACAGGCTTGAACCGTTCAATACCACTACCGACATTCAAATGAACCTGCCTGAACAAATTATCGATATCCATACGGGAACATGAAAACGCAAGTGCTTCGCTGAGCGAAGCCAGGGGTGCGTCGGCTATATATCCATTCAGCAGTAATTCGATATCTGCACCATCTTTTTTGAGGCGCTCAAGCAGTTTTTTACCCGGCCGGCATTTTCCCTGAAGATAGGGTGTCATCTGTGCCGGATATTTTATCCCCACTGCTTTGCAAAACGAGTTGATCGAACCATGTTTTTTCAGAATATATTCCCTAAGCCGCTGGCTGAATCCGGTACTTGAAGACATAGGAAAATGAGACTTGTTAATCGAAATAATTGAATGCATTACCTCTCAAGGCAAAGAGCCCTTAATGCGGATTATAGCAATAAATTTCGTTGATACACACAGGAGAAAAAAAGCATGAAGATAAACGATTGTTTAGAAACACAATTTCAGGAACGCTTTTTTCCATGATTATTGAACAGCAGACTCGTAAGCACAGGAATAACAAATATGGCTACCGTAACTCCCGAAGTAATGATATCAGCGTCAGGCCCTTCAATAAACCTGATGAAAGCAACTTCCGGATAAAAATGCTCCATCGCCGACAATGAAAGTTTGAGTCCAAGCAAACCGATAACCAAAAACGCGCATGTTTCAAGAAAAGGATACCTTTCCATCAGCTTAACAAAACCCTGAGCGACAAAACGCATCGCAAGAATACCAATAAAAACTCCGATACAGATCAGAACCAGATTATCAGTAAATGCCACCGCTGCAAAAATATTATCTATCGAAAATGCAAGATCCATTATTTCGATGAGAAGTACTGTCGACCAGAAGGTGCCTAACGGTCCTGAAGTCCACCGATAAAGCCAGTTATTCTGCTTGTCGAAATAATCATCACTTTTCTGAGGAGTTTTTTTACCCTTGAGCCATACCCAGACAAGGTAGAGCAGGTAGAGCCCGCCAATCGGCTTCAGCCACCAAATTTGCACCAGAACGGAAGCAAAAAGAAGGCACAGTCCTCTAAAGACATATGCCCCTATAATACCGTACTTTAATGCGGCTGCACGTTTTTTTTCCGGCAAATCCATGACCATTGTGGCAAGTACTGCCGCATTATCTACAGAAAGCAAACTTTCAATGATGATCAAATTGCCGATAACAAGCAATGATGAAACCGGATTGTCAAGGATATGCTGCAAAAAATCAAACATGTCTCATATCTGAACCAGAACACCTATTTCAATCACCTGACCAGAAGGAAGATCATAGTATGCCGTCGCGCTGAGAGCATTACGAGACATTATGGCAAAGAGTTTTTTCCGCCATAAGATCATTTTTGACTTGAGCCCGGCAACAATTTTCTCCCGGCTAAGGAAAAAGCTGATCGCCTCCGGCCTGAAATGCAAGCCCTGATGATTTGCCAGGGCTATAACCTGACGGATATTCGGATATTCCAGAAATCCATACCTGGCAACCACCTTGAAAAAACCATCCCCGAGTTTGGTTACCTCAACCTTACGGCTGTTGGGCACCCTTGGTACCCGTTCTGTGCTGAAATGAAACAACGCTACTTCAGAATGAATAATCTTGTTATGTCGCAGGTTATGGAGCATAGCAACAGGCACAATATCCGGATTAGCTGTAAGATAGACCGCCTGCCCATTCACCCTGTGCGGCGGCTGCAATGAAAGACTCTGCAGAAACTCTTCGATCGTCAAGGTACGATCCTGCAACTGTTGCAGGAGAAGACTGCGTCCCTGCTTCCATGTAAGCATAAGGGTAAAGACTACCAGGCCAATAGCTAAAGGAAACCAGGCGCCCTGGAACAATTTGCTCACACTTGCTCCGAAAAAGGCAAGATCAATAAGAGCAAAAAAGGCGATCAGAAGATTAAGAACAAACCTGTTCCAATTCCAAAGATCTCTGGCAACATAATAGAATAGAATAGTGGAGATCAGCATTGTTGCCGTTACCGCAACGCCATATGCCGCAGCGAGCTTGCTTGACGAACCAAATCCGGCAACCAGACTGATTGTTGCAACCATTAATGACCAGTTTGCCGCAGGAACATAAATCTGCCCGATATGTTTGGCAGATGTATGGGTCACGGTCAACCGAGGCAGGTACCCGAGCTGAATTGCCTGCTGGGTCAATGAAAAAACACCGGTGATTAAAGCCTGCGATGCAATAATGGTTGCCGATGTTGAAAGTAAGACCATAGGAATCATGGCCCATGATGGCACAAGACTGTAAAACGGATTATGGGACTCCTGAGGGAAAGCAAGCAGAAGGGCGCCTTGTCCGAAATAGTTCAGAAGCAATGCCGGAAGCACCAGTAACACCCAGGTGAGCCGGATGGGCCGTTTTCCAAAATGGCCCATATCGGCATAGAGCGCTTCAGCACCCGTAACAGAAAGAAATACCGCCCCCAGTACCATAAAACCCTGGAGGTGATTACTCAAAAGAAAGGAAATACCGTACCATGGCAGTATTGCTTTAAGAATCTGTGGATAGCGGATAATTTCAACAAGACCCAGCAAACCGATAACGATAAACCATACAAAAATAATTGGCCCGAAAAGAGCGCCGACTCTTGCTGTACCATTATTCTGAAATAGAAAAAGGCCGACAAGTACCAGAATAGTTACGGGTATGACAAGATCCTTGAATGCGGGAGCGATGATTTTCATACCCTCGACCGCACTGAGAACGGATATGGCTGGTGTAATCATGCCATCGCCATAGAGTAATGCTGCTCCGAACAAGCCGATGACAACCAATAACCATCGTTCATAACCCTTTTTCTTGCTTTGCGTGATGATCAGTGCTGTCAGGGCAAGAATACCGCCTTCGCCGTCGTTATCGGCTTTCATGATAAACGTCAGATATTTCAGACTGACAATCAGAATAATTGCCCAGACCAGCAGGGAAAGCACGCCCAGAACATTGAACGGTGTGATCGGAATACCATACTCGCCATGAAAACATTCCCTGACAGCATAAAGAGGGCTGGTACCGATATCGCCGAAAACAACCCCGAGAGCAGCAAGAGAGAGTCCGGCAAGCCGTTTGACGCCGGATTGTCCTGACTGGTTACTTACTTCAGGCTCTTCCGATATTTTTGACATAATCAATCAAGAAAAAAAGAATAGGGCATTGAGCATAAACAACAGTGTCTGTCAGAAAATTGCACCGGACAATATAGACAATAAGTTCTAAATCAAATTAACACGGCACGTCAGGAAGAGTTACTGCTGGAAAGTATCATGGTGAATCGGCAATAAAGAATGAGAACGTATACAAGACAAGTTGCGGCGTAATGAATTTTTATTCACAAAAAAGAATCAAACCATCATCTATGAGGTTTGTCGCCGTTACGGAGCAAAAAAAACGTCTGCGCTACAAAAACAGGCGAATTTCAAGATAAAAATACATCAAAAGAGGCTGTAACCTATTGATAAACAAGCATAATAGCAGATATTTCTTGATTTAAGATCTTTTCTTTATATTAAAACTTGTAACAAAACTGAATATCATTCT
This sequence comes from Chlorobiaceae bacterium, assembly GCA_013334755.1. Lineage (GTDB taxonomy): Bacteria > Bacteroidota > Chlorobiia > Chlorobiales > Chlorobiaceae > Chlorobium. Next base: position 22,390 of record JAAXWX010000027.1, read on the forward strand.
GATTTTCATTCATTTTCATGTGTTTTCTTAATGGAAATAATCCTTAAGGAACACCGGACTTAAGCCCTGACTGTATGAAGCATGAAAACCAAATTTTCACCTTACCATTAATTGCAATCCTGATCATACTCACCCTCTCAGCAACATCGGACGGGACGTATTTTTCAGGATTTCGCACGACATATAACCCTTTTTATCTCACTGCCGAGGCTGCTCACCGGCCAGTTATTTCCTCAAAAAAGGGCACTCACACATACAAAAAAAGACTCTTTCCTGCTACCGAAGGCAAAGCCTCCTTTTATTCCTATCAGTTTCACGGACACAAAACTGCAAACGGCGAAACATTTAATATGGATAAGCTGACCGCAGCCCATCCTTCTCTGCCATTCGGCACCCGTGTAAGAGTAACCAATTTGCGGAACGGAAAGGATGTCATTGTTCGCATCAACGACAGGGGACCATTTGTGAAAGGAAGAATCATCGATTTGTCCACCAGTGCAGCAAAAGAGATCGGAATCCTCAAATCCGGAATCGGTCGGGTAAAACTTGAGGCAATCAGTTCGGGCCACTCTACTCTCATCGATGGCTGATCTGGCCTGAAACAGCCCTGGAAGAATAAGAATTTAACCTGTCATTTCAGGGCAGAGCGGTGGAGCTACAATCAGATACAAGAACAACGACCTTATGCAGGTGGTCGTGATAGCAACGTTTGACAAAACGCTCTTAACTTCTTGGTATATGACGAAAAAAAAACGATTCAACCCCATACGGCTTCTCCCTGTACTCTTTGCAATCATGTATTGTGCAGGAACGAATCCCGGTTCCCTTTATGCCTCCACAGAGAAAATCTGTAATCCAGCAAACCCCGTCATACAGTGGCTGCCGGAAAATAACCAAGCTAATCCTGCTTCATCAACAAGCACAAGAGCAATAGCGCCAGCAGAAGAGAGCAGTATTGTTGCCGAAGGCAAAGCCTCATATTACTCCGATAAATTCCACGGCAAAAAAACAGCCAATGGCGAAACATTCAGCATGAGTCACTTCACCGCCGCACACCGTACACTGCCTTTCGGTACCAGCGTCAGGGTTATTAATCTTGAAAACGGGAAAAATGTTGTCGTTCGTATCAATGACCGGGGGCCGTACCTGAGAGAAAGAATTATCGATGTTTCGCCTGCAGCAGCTAAAGAGATTGGGCTTTTTAAACGGGGCATTGCACATGTTCGTATCGAAGCATACAACTAAGCACCATTCTTTTTTGTAAAAACCATGATAAGACCGGAATTTCGACTACTCGAGAATCCTGATTTATCAAAACCCGAGAAGATTCCCTCCAGAGAAAAACCGGCAGCGGCATGCAGCTTCAGAAGCACTTCAGAAGTAAGTGGATAAAGCCGTGACTGCTCCTTAAAAACAATCTTCCCCCTTTTGTTAAGCTGTACCTCAAAAACCACCTGTTCAGCCGATATAAGAGAGTAACGACGATGAAATTCTATCGAATAGGGAGCCAGTGTCTTCACCGGAAAAGTGTATTCCTTCAGAGACAGCAGATAATCCCAGTTTACCAGCTGAAAGATCCAGCAGCCTCCTGTTTCAAGAGCCGCATAAACACTGGTAAGGAAAACTGCTAACCGCTCGG
>JAAXWX010000028.1 GCA_013334755.1 Chlorobiaceae bacterium
TTATGTTCAACTTCATGTGGTTCACGAACATCAACAAGCAAGGCGCCTTTTTCAATTAATGAAAGGGCAGCAGTTGGCTTTATTTCCTGGATATTGTTCATACTTTGTTTTTTATCTGGTTATAACATCATTCGGTTCATCATACTCTGATACAAGTCATGTTTGATACTTGTGCTTCATCACTCATTAATACCCATACCCCGTACAGGTATTAAGTATACGAAATATGAAACAAAAAACAACCGAATTTCTTCGGTTGTTTTTTTGAACTCATGGCAAGAAGAGTTCATTGCCGTTATGCCTGCTAAGGAGTAAACTGCTATGGCTGCTTTTTCTCATTCAGCGTCAAATAAGGCTTATTATTTCAGGATAAACCCGAATTTGGCGAGAACTGATTTTGCTTCCTTGCCCTGTAGAAATACGAGGAATGCCTTTGCTTCATCGTTTTGTGCCGCCTTGACGGTCAGAGCCATTGGATAAACGACACGGGAATAGAGCTTTTGCGGCACGATAAACAGCAACTTTGCTTTTTGCGCCTGTAATGCATCAGTTTTGTATACAAAAGAGCCGTCGACTTCACCAAGTTCAGCATACATGAGGCATTCCCGTACATCTTTGGCCATGACCAGCTTGCCAGAAAGTTTCTGTTCAATACCAGCTTTGGTTATGGCTGACATGGCGTATTCACCTGCAGGTACGCTTTTCGGGCTTCCGATCGCGATTTTTTCCAGTTTCGAAAGATCATTGATTGACTTTACTTTTTTATCGGTAGTTCCGACAAAAACAAGAGCGTTGTAAGCAAAGTTCTTTTCACTGGCTCCATCGACAAGCTTTTTTTCTTTGAGATAATCCATCCACTGGTTGTTTGCAGCAATAAACAGGTCAGCAGGAGCGCCGTTTTCAATTTGACCGGCAAGTGCACCTGAAGCTCCGAAATTTTTCAGAAAGCTGGTTGTCGGGTGTTTTGCTGTATAACTGGCTGTCAGTTCATTGAGTACCTCTTTAAGGCTTGCTGCAACCGAGAGATTCAGCTCTCCGGCTTTTGCCGGGACGGTCATTGTAAGCAAGGTTATCGTCAGGATGAATATCCTCCGCATGTCATGAATCATTGTTTTTTTCATTGTGTTTGTATTTTTGTGTATAAAAACCCGGCGTCGGAGAAACGCCGGGAAGGTGTAATCGAGAGAAAGAACAGGTGCTGTGGAGAAAAAAGCTGGTTAACGTATTCATATGTGATGAGCGATATGTAAAAAAAGATATAACGAATTCCAAAAAAATATGTCGTGCTCTCTTTATCCGGAAGAGAGCACGACACTCCGGACGATCAGCTTATCAGGTGTGCTTCGCAGGCTTCGCCTTCTTCAAGGGCTTCAAGAATCTCATCGATTTTCTCTTCGCTGTCAATTTCGCCGTACCAGAAATTTTCAGGATAGACTACTACGATCGGCCCTTTTTCGCAGATGTTGAGGCATCCGGTTGCCGAGACGGCGACGTCGGTCATTCCGCGGTCGGAGAGTTCGCTTTCGAGATAGGGGATCAGGTTGAGCGACTCTTTTTTGTGGCATATCCCTTGTGGCGTTCCCTGTGCGCGGAAGCTTGCGCAGACAAAAATGTGATGTTTCGGTTTGTCCATGATGGTTGTTCTTGAATGTTAAAAAATATTTCAATTCGTCGATTGCTTTTCCTCCGGCGATCAGCACTCTCTGCAGGTCACCCGCATCCGCCGCCGGTGCCGCTGCAGCTTGATCCGCAGGCGTGGATCTGGCTGCTTTTCATCAGGTGTTTCAAATCCTGTCCGTTAAAGATTCCGTAGACGGCCTCTTCGATAACTCCCTCGAGCACCATGACCTCAATGCCTTTGGCCTTCATGACTTTCGTGGGGGAGTCGCCTGCTCCGTTGACCAGCAGCGCACGGCAGTCATTCAGGGAATCTGCCAGCGCTTCCCACCGCTGCTGGCCTCCGCCAGCGGGAGGTGCGGTTCTTGAATCGACAAGTATGCATTCGCCGGTGTCGTTCATGCTGTAGATGAGAAAGCGTTCAGCCTCGCCGAGGTGCTGGTTGATCAGTACGCCCTCAATGCTGCTGACGGCAATATAAGGCCTTGACTCAGAAGGGTTTGTCGGCAGTAAGGCTGCTTCGGCAAGCTTCTGCATTATCTCTTCACTGTTGATTTCGCCGATAATACCGACTGCATCAGCGCGGCACCTGGCGCAGTGTTTCATTTGCGGCAGATACTGGCTTGTGGCGCTCTGGATTTCGTTCACGATTTCCAGTGATGGTTCGGCAATGTTTTCAAATACCGTTTCAGTCGTGCTGTAGTAAGGCATGCAGTTCAGGATATCGGCGCCCAGTTCAGCAACTTTGCGGGCAACCTCAATCACATGGGTATCGTTGATGCCCGGAATGATGATGGAGTTCACTTTGGCGGTGACTCCCACCTCCTTGAGTCTCTTCAGTGCTTCAAGCTGTTTGTCGATCAGCAGTTTTGCCGCATCAAGGTCGCGGTACATTTTTTTGTTGTACCTGACCCAGGCATAGATCTCGGAGCCAATCACCGGGTCGATGGCATTGATGGTGATGGTGACATGACTCACCTGCAGTTCAGCAAGCTCATCGATATATGGGTACAGGTCGAGTCCGTTGGTTGCCACGCAGAGCAGCATTTCGGGATATTTTGCCCGAACCAGCCGGAGGGTTTCCATGGTTTCGTCCGGGTTGGCGAAGGGATCGCCCGGACCGGCAATGCCCACAACGGCAATGTTCGGCGAGAGGGTCATTGCCTGATCCAGATAGTGCATTGCCTGACCGGGCGAGAGGATCTTGCTCGTCACGCCGGGACGGTTTTCGTTCATGCAGTCGAATTTCCTGTTGCAGTAGTTGCACTGGATATTGCATTTCGGTGCAATAGGGAGGTGGATACGGCCGAACTTGTGGCGCGACGCATCGTTGAAACAGGGGTGGTTTGCTAATGTCAGTGTCATGGTTTCCTCCCTTTACATATAAGTGTAGCCTATTGATGAAGCATTCTGGCGCTGTTCGATAACGGTGTTGACTATCCGGTCAAACAGTTCCTGGGTGCCCCGGTACCCGAGATGGTGCATCCTCTGACCTCCAAACCGGTCGTGAACCGGAAAGCCGAGCCGGAGCAGCGGTATATTGTTTTTTCTTGACATGGTATAGCCCTTGCTGTTGCCGATAAGAAAATCCGGTTTGAGGACTTTGGCTTCATCCTCGATATCGACAAAGTCAACGCCTTCACGTACTTTGATACCCAGTTCTTCCATATCGGGTATCAGCTCCTTGATTCGTTTTTTCAGGAGTCCGCTTTTTCCTCCCGATGCGCAGAGTACCGGCGTCATGCCGATTTCGCTGAGAAAAGCGGTCATGGCGACCACGAGGTCTTCTTCACCATAAAGGATCACTTTTTTCTCGAAGACATATTTGTGGCCGTCCGCATAGGCATCGATCAGGCGGCGCCGTTCATCCTCATATTTTTCCGGCCGTGCCTTGCCGGTCAGCGTTTCAAGCAGGCTGAAAAATTTATCGCTCTCCTTGATACCGATGGGCAGTGAGAGATGATATCTCGGGACGTCGAACGCCTCTTCGAGATATCCGGCGGCCGATTTTGATGCTTCAAGCGTTGAGCCGAACTCGATGCTTGCTGCCGCACTGCCGGCCGATACAATAGCGCTTGCCGGGGTGCCTCCGGGCGGTATACGGTGGTATTCACCCCACGGGCCGCCATCCATGGTCTGGGAATAGTCGGGCAGCAGCATCACCGGAGCCTGGAAATCAGCAAATATCTCCTTGAGGTAGCGCAGATCAGCCGGCGAAACCATGTTCGGAAAGAGGTTGATCACGCTCTGCTCTTCGCCTTTTTCGGCCAGGGTTGTAACGGTTGCCCTTACGGCGGCATGAAATCCGTCAATGTGGCTGCCCTGGTAGCTTGGCGTAGAGGCGTGAATCAAAATCGGCATCGGTGAACCGTTTTTGAACTCCTTTTTATATTCCCGAAGGATCCCCGGGACATCATCTCCGATGGTCTCGCTCAGGCAGGTGGTCGCCACTCCGATAACTTTCGGTTTATACTGGTCGGAGACATTTTTCAGTCCGATTTTCAGGTTATGGCTGCCGCCGAACACGGCGGTCTCTTCATGAAAGTTTGATGATGCGATATCGATCGGCTCTTTATAATGACTGATCAGGTACCGCCGTATATAGGTGGCACACCCCTGTGAACCGTGCAGGAACGGGACGCAATTCTCTATGCCGCGGAAGGCCAAGCATGCGCCGAGCGGGTTGCAGAGCTTGCAGGCGTTCTGTGTTGCTGTTTTTGCGTGTTTCATAGGGTACCTCCTTTTCGTGGAGCGAACTGCCATACCGGGCTCATGACCGATTGATAGACCTCCAGTGCAAAATTATACATACCGACAAATCCGGCCAGCGGGATCTTCCGCTCATGGTTGTGATCGCAGAAGCCGATGCCGAGCTTGAAGGCTATCGGGCGTTCCTTGACCCCTCCGATAAGCAGGTCCGCCTCTTTTTCAAGGATAAATTTCGAGAGCTCGACGGGGTTGGAGTCGTCCACGATCACCGTTCCTTCGTCGCACATCTCTTTCAGCCTTGCATAGTCATCCTTGTTGCCTGTCTGCGAACCGGCCAGTACGACTGACATGCCGATTGAGCGAAGCGCCTTGATGAGCGAGAATGTTTTAAAGGCGCCGCCGACATAGATGGCTGCTTTCTTGCCCGTCAGTGCTTTTTTGAACTTCTGCAGTGAAGGATAGAGTGTTTTCACCTCTTCACTGACGACCTGCTTTGCCGCTTCCATGATTTCCGGACGGTCAGGGAAATATTTTGCGACGTCATAGAGCGATTTCGACATGTCTTCGATGCCAAAGTAGGAGACCCGGATATAGGGGATTCCGTATTTGGTCTCCATCTCTTTGGCCAGCCAGGTCATCGAGCCGGAACACTGTACAACATTGAGCGTTGCTCCGTGCGCGCGTCGTACCGCATCGATACGGCCGTCACCGGTCAGGGTTGCCACAACCTCGACACCCATTTTTTCATAGTAGTTCCTGATAATCCATGCTTCTCCGGCAAGGTTGAATTCGCCGAGAATATTGATACTGTACTTGCTGATATTTTCAGTCGATCCCGTACCGATCAGCTTCATGAGGGCAAGGCAGGCGGCCTTGTAGCCATCCTTTTTGGTGCCCTTGAACCCTTCAGAATGAACCGGCAGCACCGGAATTCCGGTCTCTTTCGCTACTTTTTTGCAGACGGCCTCGATGTCGTCGCCGATGAGGCCGACAATGCAGGTCGAGTAGATAAAGGCGGCCTTGGGTTTGTACTGCTCAATCAGTTCAATCAACGAGTGGTAGAGCTTTTTTTCGCCGCCGTAAATGACATCCATCTCCTGCAGGTCAGTGGAAAAGCTTAAGCGGTGCAATTCAGGTCCTGACGAAACAGCCCCCCGGATGTCCCACGTATACGCGGCACATCCGATAGGACCATGAACAAGATGAATGGCATCAGCTACGGGATAGAGTACCACACGGGAGCCGCAGAAAACGCAGGCGCGCTGGCTGACCGATCCCGAAAGGCTTGAGGTGTCGCATGCGATATCGGGCTGCGCCACCCCTTTTTTCTTTTCGAAGATCTGCTTCTGCCGTCCTTCGAGAATAGTGATCTTTTCCATAGCTTCTACCCTTTACATAAAATGTTGTACTGCTTCTACTTACATGACCAGTTCAAATTTTTCCTCAAGCGCGTCACGATCCTGACGATCCATAATGGCATTGAGAAGCTTTTCAACCAGCCTTAATCCTCCGCTGTATCCGACATTCGGGAAGTAGCTGTGGCCGATACGGTCGAGAATCGGGAAGCCGAAGCGGATGAACGGAACATCTTCGTCACGCGCCATGTACTTGCCGTAGGTGTTGCCGATCAGCAGGTCAACCGGATCATTCTTCATCCACTGGTGCAGGAGGAACATGTCCGCCTGAAGCCCGTTGCGGAAGTTTGTTTCCGGGGAGCGTGCGTCAAGAAGCTGGCGCATCTGTTTCTCAAAGCGCTGGCCGGGTGTGCCGCTGACGATATGAACGGGTTTCATGTTCAGATCAAGCAGGAACTCGGTAAGCGGAAGAAGCTGATCCGGATCGCCGAACAGTGCTACTTTCTTGCCGTAGAGATACTGTTCCATATCGGCCATCACATCAACAAGCCGTCCTCTTTCAGCTGTGATTTCATCGGGCACCTTTACCCCGGCAGCCTGGCTGAGCGCCATTATGAAGCGGTCAGTTGCAGAGAGGCCGATCGGTATGTCGAGCGTTTCGAAAGGAACCTTGCAGCTTTTTTCGAGGCCTATTGCCGCCGGTTCTGCACTGATGCTTCCGAGCGCAAGTGAAGAGATGCTGTCGCCAGCGCTCCGCAGCTCTGCTATTGTGGTACCGCCCTTCGGGTAAAACTCATGCTTGCCGGTCTGCGGGGCGTCGAGTACATCAGAGGTGTCGGGGAAAAGCACAATCCTCACGCCAAGCTCTTTCGACAGACGTTTAATTTCGCGCATGTCGGACGGTTCCATCCAGCCGGCAATAATGTTGAACTGGTTCTTTTTTACACCGGTTGAAACGGCGAACTGCGTTGCAATACCCGTGACCATATTGGCATAGCCGGTAATGTGGGAACCGATGAAGCTCGGTGTACTGGCGAAAATCACATGTTTTCCTTCAGGGACTTTGCCATCATCGTTTGCTTTTCTCGTGATCTGCTGCAAGTCATCACCAATGGTTTCAGAGAGGCAGGTCGAGTGCACCGCAATGATGTCGGGGTCATAGACCGAAAAGATGGTTTCGATGGCAGCAAGGAGGTTTGCCTGGCCGCCGAACACTGAAGCACCTTCGGTGAACGAACTTGTAGCCGCCATTACAGGCTCTTTGTAGTGGCGGGTCAGGGTGCTGCGGTGATAGGAGCAGCATCCTTGTGAGCCATGGCTGTGAGGCAGACAGCCATGAATACCGAGCGCAGCATACATGGCGCCGATTGGCTGGCATGTTTTCGCAGGGTTGATCGTCAGCCCTTCACGCTCTTTAACCTCTTTTGATGTGTGTCTTAATAGCATAATTTAATAATCTCCGTTTTCCCTCATTACTGTGTCACGTAGCTGGCCGCAAGTCCTGAACCGTTTCCGGCCTTTTCCCATGGCGCCTTGATCAGTTTCCAGACCGGGTTGTTCACCATACGGTCGATGTCTTTATAGAAGTTTACAGCGCCTTCAAAGCCGGTGTATGGACCGCCGTAATCGTAGCTGTGAAGCTGTTTGAGCGGGATACCCATTTTCTGAACCACATACTTCTCCTTGATACCGGCGCAGAAAATATCGGGCTTGTAGATCTCGATCAGCTTTTCAGACTCATAGTGGCTGAGGTCATCGACAACCAGTGACTTCTTGGTCATCTGCTTCATCATGCCGTCGTAACCATTGATTTCAAGTCCCTTTTCTTTCAGTGCTTCAAGTTCGGCCTCGGTTTTTCTCGGATTGTAGAGTTCCGGATCCGGGACTACTTTCAGCTCTTCAATATTCTTGCTGTCGGCATCGATCTTGATGTTTGGCAGTACGTGACGGCCTTCGTAATCGTCGCGGTGTGCAAATTCGTATCCGGCAGCTACCGTTGTCATGCCAAGCTCGGCAAAGAGATCCTGGTAGTGGTGGGCACGTGATCCGCCGACAAAGAGCATGGCAGTCTTGCCTTTGGTTCTTGGCAGTATCTCTTCAATGACCGCTTTCACCTTTGGTGTCTCTTCGGCAATGACCGCTTCTACCTTTGCCTTGAGCTCTTCATCGCCAAAGTACTCGGCAATTTTACGGAGCGACTTTGCTGTTGATTCGGCGCCTACAAAGTTGACCTTCATCCACGGGATACCGTACTTCGTCTCCATCATGTCACCCATGTAGTTGATCGAACGGTGACAGAGGATAACGTTGAGATCGGCTGTATGGGCGTTTTCAATCTGGCTGACTGTCGAGTTGCCGCTGAAGGAGGAGACCAGCGTGATGCCGACCTTCTCAAAAATGCGTTCAATCTCAAATGCGTCGCCGCCGATGTTGTATTCGCCAAGAAGGTTCAGCTTGAACTTTCCTTTGCTCGGGGTGTTGTTGCGGCCTACCATGTGCTTGAACACACCGTTGTTGGCAATGTGGTGGCCTGCCGACTGGCTTACGCCTCTGTACCCTTCGCAGCTGAATCCGAAAACGTTGCAGTCACCGAACTTCTCACGCATCTCTTTTGATGCTGCATGAACGTCGTCACCAATCAGACCGACCGGACAGGTCGAGAAGATGGCAATCGATTTCGGATGAAAGAGATCATAGGCCTCCTGGATTGCAATTTTCAGCTTCTTTTCACCGCCGAAGACGACATTCTCTTCCTGCATGTCGGTCGAGAAGCAGTAAGGGATATAATTTGCATCCATCAGCGACTCGGTTCTGGTCTGGTTACGGCGGGTCAACCAGGCATAAAAACTGCAGCCGATCGGGCCGTGCACGATGTTGACGATATCGCGTGTTGGCCCGAGCACAACACCTTTACAACCGGCATAAGAGCATCCACGCTGCGTGATGATTCCCGGAACGGTACGGACGTTGGCCTGTACTTCAGGAATGATTTCGGGGTCATTGACAATGATCGACTTGGCCCGTTTTTTTGCGACCTTGGCCGGGTATTTTTGTATCAGTTCCTCCCTGACCTGGGAAGGATCCGGATAAATTCTGTTCGCCTCCATATAACTCTCTCCGTTTACACCTTGAAAATGTTAGTCTTAGTTCAGTGCTTCCCGTCCTGTTTCGCCGGTTCTGACCCTGATGGTCTCAAGAATCGGTGTTACAAATATCTTTCCGTCACCGGGTTTTCCGGTCTGGTTTGTCTTGATGATGATGTCGATTGCTGTTTTGCATAAATCATCAGGGACAACCACGGTCAGAATTCTTTTAGCTACAAGCCTTGGTGCACTGCCAAGCTGGGCAATGGCTTCAGGATGACCTTCCGCAGCGCCATTGAGAATGTCATAATGAACCTGTCCCTTGCCTCTACCCATCACCCTTCCGGTGGCTGTGAATGCAGGGATGCCTCCATCGATCAGCGCCTTCTTGGTTTCGTTCACCTTGTTGATCCGGATTACTGAAATGATCTCTTTCATTCAGGCCTCCTTCGATACTGCGAACTGTGGTTCGGTTTCCTGTTCACCGGTGCTGATGGTGTAGACCTCTTCAACAGCTGAAACAAAGATCTTGCCATCGCCGAATTTTCCTTCCGCGCCGGACTTTGCATTTTCGAGGATGGCGCGAATCACAAAATCCTTGTCGCTATCCTGTACGACGACAATCAGCATCTCTTTGGGAATTTCATCATAGATCACATCTCCGACGCGAAGTCCGCGCTGTTTGCCGCGCCCGACAACCGGGATCTTGGTTACAGCCGGGTAACCTGCATCAAGCAGTCCCTGCATTACCTCATATACCTTTTCCGGTCTGACGATTGTTCTGATCATTAACATGTTTGTGTACTCCTTTTATTAGTTAGCGATACCAAATTCAATGAGAAGTGCTTCCAGTTCTTCGATCTCAAGCGGCTTGGGGATGACAAACATCTTGTTGTCGTTGATTTTCTGCGCAAGAGCCCTGTATTCGTCTGCCTGCTCATGGGTTGGATCGTACTCGATAACGGTTTTACGGTTGATCTCAGCACGCTGCACAAAGTTGTTTCTTGGCACAAAATGGATCATCTGTGTGCCGATTCTCTTGGCCAGCTCTTCGATCATCTGACGTTCGTTGTCAACATTACGGCTGTTGCAGATAAGGCCTCCAAGTCGTACTCCACCGGTATCGGCATATTTCAGAATACCTTTGCAAATGTTGTTTGCGGCATACATGGCCATCATTTCACCTGAGCAGACGATGTAGATTTCCTCTGCCTTGCCGTCGCGGATCGGCATGGCGAATCCTCCGCAGACAACGTCACCAAGCACATCGTAGAAGACATAGTCAAGGTCCCATTCGTCATCAAACGCTCCAAGCTGCTCAAGCAGGTTGACTGATGTGATGATACCGCGACCAGCGCATCCGACACCTGGTTCAGGGCCGCCTGATTCTGTGCAGCGGGTATTCCTGTATCCACCTTTGATGATATCTTCAAGTTCAACTTCTTCACCTTCCTCGCGAAGTGTGTCGAGCACGGTTTTCTGCTGCAGTCCGCCGAGTAGCAGACGGGTAGAGTCAGCTTTCGGGTCACAGCCAATAACCATGATTTTCTTGCCCATTTCAGCAAGACCGGCAACCGTGTTCTGAGTCGTGGTTGACTTGCCGATGCCGCCTTTTCCGTAAATAGCTACTTTTCTCATTTTCGTACTTTTTTAGGTTTTCATTGCCTTTATCGTCAACAATTCAGGAAAAATTAATTCATCTCCTGAATTGTTATGGTTTTATAAAGCAAGATGCGTGCCACATCTGCGCTTTTTTATGGAATGATTTTATGTACGGAAAGGGGCGAGCTCTCAAACCCGCATGGATGTTGGAGTTGAGCGTTTTTATCAGGACTGATTTATCAGACCGGGAATTTGTTTTGTGAGTCGGAGAGTTGATTTTTAACCCGCTTAGGGGTGACATTCCGGTAGGAAAGCCGGGAAAGATACATAATTGTAGGTAATCGTCTCTGCTTGAAACCCCTTTATATCTTTTCGTGTATACTCATGTACATTCAAATGTGTTTGAATTGCATGTTTTATTTTCAAAGGGAAGTATGCTTTTTTATTGAGTACCCCCGTTATCTGACTGATTATAAGAAAGCAGTCTGATTCTGGTTGACAAGCTGATCATTTCACGGGTATAAGTTATTGTAAGACAGTTTATCTGCGTGCGCTGATCACCGGGGAGACGTTCAGCTTTCAATGAGGGCTCGTTCCTGGTCAGGTTACAGAGGGTGGAACAGAGATGGGTGCATGCTGTCAGGCAGAAAAGGATGTTGCTTCAGCTTGAGTATGGTGATTTGCACAGAAAAATACAAATATGTAGTTTTCTGTGCCATAAAAACAGTTGAATCGTGATTGTTTGATTCAATCAGCAGGTTACTGTACTGGTTCAATGCGCAGAAGCCGACCATTATCATTGTCCGTCAGGAAATATAGGTATCCATCGGGACCTTGTCGTACGTCACGGATGCGTTCGCCAAGTTCTCTGAACAGCACCTGCTGACCGACGACTTTGGTTCCATTTAAAACAACGCGTCTCAAGTGACTTTGTACCAGAGAGCCGATAAACAGGTTTCCTTTCCACTCAGGGTAACGGTTTCCGGTGTAAAATGTCATGCCAGAAGGTGCGATGCATGGAGTCCAGTAATGGAGAGGAGGTTCAATTCCTGGTAAACTGGTTCTGGTAGTAATGATAGTTCCGTCGTAGTCAATTCCGTAGGTAACCCACGGCCAACCGTAGTTGGCTCCTTTTTTCAGGATATTGAGTTCATCTCCGCCCAGCGGACCGTGCTCATGAAACCAGATTGCTCCTGTAACGGGGTGAAGTACTATACCTTGGACATTACGGATGCCGAAAGCGTATATCTCTGGTTTGAAGATTTTTATTGACACAAAAGGATTGTCTGCAGGAACAGTGGCATCAGGATTGATTCGTATGATGCTGCCGAGATGATTTGTTCTGTTTTGAGCCTCCTTCATAATGGTTTTTTCACCCAGCGTAATGAAAAGGGTGCCGTCGGGTGCAACCAGGATGCGTGAACCGAAATGTTTATTGGTTTGTGTTTTCGGCAGCGCTCTGAAAATAATACGGACTCCGCTGAGTGCTGTTCCGTTCAGTTGCGCACGTGCGACCTCAGTGCCGGTTCCGTTGATGCTTCTTGCTGAAAATGAAAAGTAAATCGTCCGGCTGGCAGGAAAATCTGGTGCAAGAACAACGTCGAAAAGGCCTCCCTGCTCTTCGGAAGCAATAGCTGGCAGTCCTCTGATCTCTTCGCGTTTTGTTCCGTCCCTGCTGATTTTAAGAAGATGGCCGCTTCGTTCAGTGACCAGAAAAGATTTATCCGGAAGAAAGGCCACTGACCAGGGATGGTTAAGATTATCTGAGACCGTAACAGCCCGGTATTGCTTTCCGGCGGCAAAGATGGTTTGTGATTTTTCTGCAAAAGTGATCATTGTAGAAGACAATGCCAGGCAGAACAGGCATATGACATACTTAAAAGCAGTATTCACTGGAGTATACATTAGTTGTCAACAATCGACTATTTGCTTTCTATGACAGTGAATAAGGATAAAAAGTTCCGGAAATCTGAAGTGTTAGTATCCGGATCGCTGGATTGATTCAAGGACGCATCATTTTAACGTCTTGAGGTAAAATAATGCTCACAGAGTTGAGTGCGAAGCGCTGATTGATTATTTTTACAGTACAAGTAGTCGGGTTCAGTTCTCTGGTACTGTAACCAGGGGAAGCAATGTGACATTAAATATTAGGCTATATGAAATCATTTTTGCATCGTCATCTGGATATCGGCGTACAAGGGGAAAAAACAGGAAAGAACCTTGCAGATTCCTCCTGCGGTCAGCATTCCCCTGTTCAGCCGGTAAGGCCTGAGCCGCTTAAATCGGTTCGTTTTACCTCTTCAGGTATTGCTTCCATAGGCCTGCTTGCCATAGGAGCCCTCTCAATAGGTGCGCTTGCTATCGGGGCTCTGGCTATCGGCAGACTGTTTCTTGGAAAACTTTTCATCGGCTCTGCCCGTCTTGAACGTCTTGACATTGGTAAGCTGAATGTGCAGAATTGTGACTGTGGAGCCCAGAACCCGGAAGGACCATGCTGCGGGAAGTGAGGTTATTCATCGATTGAATTATTGTCAGGCTGTTTTAGAGATTGTCAACTACTATTATCAGAAAATCATGCAGAAAAGAATGTTTGGCGCTACGGATATGTGTATTACACCTGTCGGATTCGGAAGCTGGGCTATCGGAGGTGGAAACTGGTCATACGGCTGGGGAAATCAGGATGACGGTGATGCCATTTCGGCCATTGAACGAGCCGTTGAACTGGGTATAAACTGGATTGATACGGCAGCCGTTTACGGGCTTGGTCATTCTGAGGAACTGGTCGCCAGGGCTTTGGCCGGTATGAAGAACAAGCCATATATTTTTACCAAGTGCTCCCTCGTGTGGAATGAACATCGCCAGATAGCTAACAGCCTCAAGGCTGATTCAATTCGGCGTGAGTGCGAGGCAAGTCTGAAACGTCTGCAGGTCGATGCAATCGATCTCTACCAGATTCACTGGCCAAATCCTGAATCTGATCTTGAAGAGGGGTGGACTGAGATGGCCCGCCTGAAAGAGGAAGGGCTTGTTCGCCATATCGGTGTTTCGAATTTCAGTGTTGCTCATCTGCGTCGGATAATACCAATTGCTCCAGTAGCTTCTCTTCAACCGCCTTACTCAATGCTCAGGCCTGCTGTTGAGGAGGAGATTCTGCCGTTCTGTCTTGAGCAGAATATTGGTGTTATTGTCTATTCTCCGATGCTTTCCGGTATGCTGAGTGGTTCAATGACCCGTGAACGGGCTGCCAATTTTTCGTCGAATGACTGGCGCCGCCAGAACAAGGAGTTTCAGGAGCCGCGTCTTTCAGCCAATCTTGAACTGGTTGAGCAGCTCAAACGGATTGGTGCACCGCACGGGCTCTCTGCCGGGGAGGTTGCCATTTCCTGGACTTTGCGTCATCCGGCCGTTACCGGTGCTATTGTTGGCGGGCGCAATGCAGTTCAGGTTGACGGAATTACAGGTGCAGCGGATTTCAGGTTAAGCCAGGATGATATCAATCTAATCGAACGTCATATTGCCGGCATGCCGAAATAATGTATCGATAAAGAATTATACGGATTTTCCGACTGCGGTTTTGTGCCGGTTTGATAAAGGGATGTGGAGAACTCAGATGCAGGATTCCGGTATCCACTTTTGCAGAATATCCTTAAGCGATTGTATCATAAACGGCTTTGTGATAAAGTCATTCATGCATGCATTCAGGCACTCTTGCCGGTCTTCCCGGGTAGCATTTGCAGTTATGGCAATGATTGGGACATTTGGATTTATTACTCCGGTTTCCATTTTTCTGATTTCTCTTGTCGCATCAAGCCCTCCCATGAGCGGCATCTGCAAATCCATGATCACGATGGTGTAAGGGACTTGCTTCAGAGCTTCAATGGCTTCGAGACCGTTTGCAGCGATATCAGCGGTTAAACCCAGTTTGGCAAGCATTGCAGTGGCAACCTGCTGGTTTATGCGATTATCCTCAACAACAAGAATCCTGGTGTTTGAAGGCCAGGTTTTTTCGATTCTCTGTACAGCTTCAGCAGTGTCGTGTTCTGATGATGCCGCAATATGCCCGACGGAGTTTGCGTTACTGTTTTTTTTGTTTTCGAGTGGTTTCAAAAATGAAATGACAAACCAGAATTCGGAACCTTCATGTTCACGGCTCTCGATATTGATTGTTCCCCCCATAAATTCCACAAGTTTCCTGGTGATGGCCAGGCCGAGTCCCGTTCCTCCTTCCTTTCGCGTAGCTGAAGAGTCCAACTGTGTAAATCTCTGGAAAATCAGCTCTTTTTTCCCTTCAGGAATGCCAATACCGGTGTCTTTTACCGATATACGCAGGTTGATAATATCCCGGGTTTCGGATACCGGTTCAACATTGACAATAATTTTCCCCTGGTAGGTGAACTTGAGGGCGTTCTGTACGAGGTTGATGATAACCTGCTGCAGGTAGTTTGGATGACCAGAAAGCGTTGATGGTATTGAGGGCGGAATGATGAACATCAGTTGCAGGCCGGCTTTCTCTGCGCTGCTGGTCAGGACGGAAGAGATCTCATCAAAAAGTTTGCGGAGATCAAAAAGTGATTTTTCCTTGTCAAGCCTTCCTGATTCGATTTTACTGAAATCAAGAATGTCGTTGATTAACTGATGGAGCTGTTTTGTGCTTATGTGAATGTTATGCGTATAGTGTTTCTGCTGGCTGTTAAGCGGGGTATCGAGCAGGAGTTCTGTCATGCCGATGGCGGCGTGCAGCGGCGTTCTGATTTCATGCGACATATTGGCAAGGAACTCGCTTTTTGCCCGGCTTGCTATTTCCGCCTCTTCCCTGGCTTTTTTAAGATTTTCAATCAGAATTTTCTGGATCTCTTTTTTTTCTTCAACATTTTTTTTCTGATCGGAGAGTTCTTTGTTTAGTTCTTGTGATGTTTCAAGTGCGGCCTTGATTTTGTGATTCTGCTCTTTTTCAGTTTCCAGAAGTTCGCGGAGGTCATTGTTCAACACCGTTATGATCTTGTACAGTTCATGAAGCGGGTGCTCAGGGCGCAGTAATTTCCTGTGCTCTTCGATGGAATAGCTTTTATCGTACAGAATCTGCCCGCATAGTTTGGCAAAGTCGTTCATCTCCTTTCGGGAAATGATGACCTGTTCGCTCTGCTCGGTTTCCCACATGCAGGAGACATTATTGAACAGATCAAAAGCGTCTTGAACGGTCGGAACAAAAACAAGGTTCTGTTTGACATGGGAAGCAATGGCACGCAGCATGGTCTTAACAAGCAGCGAAGCTCCGCAGACATAGGTGATTTTCGGCTGGAAGTTATATTTTTCCTGCAGTTCATTCAGGGCGTCGGCATAAAGAATGCGGGAGTTGAGAGGTATCTTTTTGACTTCTGAAAAATCCGCTATTCTTGAATAGTTTCCGTTTCCGAGCCTGCCTGAGCATAAGAGCTTTTCAAACGAAAGAATTGCTCTTTGAGCAAATTCCGGCTGGATGTTGCCACCAAGTGATGTGTAAATCAGGCGTTGCGGAATGACGCCGCTTATGTAATAAATTCCCAGCTCATTGTCTTCTATTTGCCATTCCGGATTAAACTCAATCATCTCAATTGAGACAGGGTTGCAGACTCCTCTTTTATCCGGCATGAGGCTAATGGCTTTTTTATAGTAGGCTCAATGTGTTAATCTTCAGCAACTGCAGAATGATACAGTAATGAATCAGCTTATTGTATAAATGACAACGTGGGGGATGTTTATAAGCTCAAAAATTATGCTTGATTAATTATAAGTATTTATTGTAATAAGTTCAAGAAGCTTTTCCAGGCTAAGTCGTTTTATTGCATGTCGAAACTGCTTTAACCAGTTTCCTGGACGACCAAACTCACCCCCGATTGTCCCGGTTGAAGAGATTTCTGTCGACAAGGCTGTCAATGAGTTTTCCTGTTTCCGCTGGAAGACCTGGAGGGTTGATTTTGCTGATGACGAGAGCGAGAGTGTAGATTTTTCCTTCGAGGGGCAGAAATTTGTTGACAACGACCACATTGTCTTCCTTGAGACGGCAATCTCCGCCGAGAAAGTTGCCCTTTTCGTAGCGCAGGGTATAACCAAGCTCTTTTATCGTGGATTCAAGCAGGGTCAGCTGTGCTGTTTTTTTCATGACACGTCATTGTTTCAAACGCTTATTCAACCTTTTATCCTCTCATTCTCGGGTCAAGCGCATCGCGGACACCGTCACCGATCAGGTTGAAGCAGACGACCGTGGTGAGAATGGCAATACCGGGGAAGGTTGAAATCCACCAGTAGTTTAAAAGACTGTCGCGTCCTTCATTGATAATATTCCCCCAGCTCGGGGTGGGCGGCTGAACGCCGAGACCAAGAAAGGAGAGTCCTGCTTCGGTCAGGATAATGCTGCCGATTCTCAAGGTTGCAGCGATTATGACCGGGGTAAGGGTATTGGGAGCAAGGTGTCGGAAGATGATTCTTGTGCTGGAGAGGCCGAGGGACTTGGCGGCAAGAATAAATTCCTGCTCCTTGAGTGAAAGCACCTGGCTTCTGACAATTCTTGCCACGCCCATCCATCCGGTAAATGAGAGGGTAAAGACGATGAGATAAATGGAGTTGCCGAAGGTGGCGATAATGATGAGGATGAGAAAAAGTGCGGGAAAGGCAATAAGGACATCAACAATCCTCATCATGAGTGCATCAATCCAGCCGCCGAAATAACCTGATGTAACCCCGATAACGGTGCCGAGTGTAACGGAGATCAGAACAACAAGAAAACCGATGGAGAGCGAAATTTTTGATCCATAGATGACACGGCTGAGAATGTCGCGTCCGTATTGATCTGTACCGAGTATGAAGGTGCGCTTAACAGCGATCTTCTGGTTTTCGCTTCCAGCAAGCTCACTCAGAGCGATACGTTTGGTGCGGATGCCCTGGCGGTAGATGACGGTGTCGCCTGCAATCCGGTATTCATTGACAAAGCGGATGGCGTTGGGTTCGTTGCGTGTTTTCAGTAGCTGAAAATCGCTGATAAGCGTGTTGGTAAGATCAATTGTTGTTCCACTGCCTTTCTGCAAGGGGATAATCAGGTTTTTTGGTTGTTTGAGTATCAGTGCATCTAATTGCGTGAGAGGCGGCTGATAGGCGGTGACCAGGAAATCCTGTTGGTCGTAGGGGCTGAACGGGGCAATGAATGGCGCAAGGAATGCTGCCGAGTAGAGGACAAAGATAATAGCTGAAGCGTAGAGGGCTATGGTATGGCGCATGAATGCTCTCAGGCTTATTTTGCCAAGGCTCAGCTCTTCAGCAGTTTTTGTCTGTTGATTTGAAGTTTTTTTACGGAACGATTTTCGGGCTATGAGTCCGAGAATGATCGGTACGGCAACAAGATAGAGAGCTGCTGTCCAGAATTCCAGAATTTCGGAGGTGAAGATTTGTCTGAATGCTTCCGGTGCTGTTACAAAGAGTGCTGCCGCAGTAAAAAGAGAGCGAAAACTGATCAGCACAAGATCGGCCTGGATCAACAGGATGAGCAGAAAGGCAACGAGAGAGATCAGAAGAAAAAAAATTGTTCCTTTCTTCTCTGACCGGATCGGTCCTGCACCGGAGCTGATGTTCAGCGGGGATGATGGTGTGCCGGTATCTGTTTTCAAGCTTTGGGTGGCTTATCAGTTAATGTTTGTTTCCATGAACCGCAAAAAGCTGCTTTCCGGTGATGAAAAGCAGCTTCGCATGGTAAGGAACCGGTTTGTCAACAGAAAAGTTGAGATACTCTCAGCTTGCTGTCGGTGCAGCCTCTTCGGCTGTGGCTTCAACCTCTTTTTTCGACGCAAGAACGGTTATGACCGGCGCATCAGGGTCATCCATGATCTGGAGGTCGGTGTATGCATCCATCGGAATCTCTTTGACATGGATTGAATGACCGATCGCAAGTGATGTAACATCGACAACGAGGTGATCGGGCATATTTTCCGGTTTGCCCTTTATGGTGAGGGCATGAAGGATAATCAGCAGTTTTCCGCCTTTTTCAACGCCGATGCTGTCGCCGGAAACAGCTACCGGTACTTCGAGTTCAATGATCTCTTCAGCTGAGAAGAGCTGAAAGTCGGTATGAATGATTCTGTCGGTTACCGGGTGAAATTGAACGTCCTTGATAAAAGAGCGTTTGATTTTGCCGTCCGGGAACTGAAGATCAATAATATGTGATTCAGCTGAGTGCACCAGTTTCCTGAGTGCCAGTTCATTGACGCTGACAGCAACGGTTTCTTCACCTTTATGATAAATAACGGCCGGGACGATACCGTTCTTGCGCAGTTTTTCGGCCTCTTTCTTTTTGATAACGCGAGGTTCTACACCTAATACAATTGTTTCCATGATCTTCCTTTATCTCTTTTATCGCTTGTGTTTAATGAAGATTTGTAAGTTTTTCGATGATATTTTTGCTGTCGAACAGGCAACTGACAGAATCATCTTCGTAAATACGTTTGATCGCTTCACCGAAGAGGTTGCTGACCGATACGGTCTCAATTTTCGGAGAATAGGCGTGATTTGTTATAACCGAATCGGTCACAATCAACTTTTCAAGAACTGAGGCGTTGATTCTCTCAATGGCTGGACCGGAAAGGATCGGATGTGTTGCGGCGGCATAGATTTTAAGTCCGCCTGCATCACGGATGGCTTTGGCGGCGTTGACAATTGTTCCTGCAGTGTCGATCATGTCATCAACCAGCAGAACGTTTTTTCCTTTGACGTCGCCGATAATGTTCATGACTTCAGCAACGTTTGCTGCAGGACGGCGTTTGTCGACAATCACAAGATCGGTGCCGAGTTCTTCGGCAAATTTCCGGGCAAGCTTTACGCCGCCGACATCCGGGGAGGCGACAACAAGGTTGTCACGGAATTCCCTGTGACGGATATCGTTGATCAGTACGACGCTCGAGTAGAGGTGATCGAATGGAATATCGAAAAATCCCTGAATCTGCGGTGCATGCAGGTCCATGGTAAGAATTCTGTGGGCTCCGGCTTCTGTCAGCAGGTTGGCTACGAGCTTGGCTGTGATGGCGACACGGGGTCTGTCCTTTCTGTCCTGCCGCGCATAGCCGTAATAGGGCATGACGGCGGTTATTCTTGCTGCTGAAGATCTTCTTGCTGCGTCAATCATGATCAGCAGCTCCATAAGGTTATCGCCCGGAGGGTTGGTGGACTGGATAATGAACATGTCCGATCCACGGATCGATTCAAAATAGTTTACTGAAATTTCCCCATCAGAAAAATTTTCAACCTTTGCATTGCAAAGGGACATGTCGAGATACTCAGCGATCTTTTCAGCGAGAGCCGGATTACTGCGTCCCGCGAAAATTTTAATGGGTTTTGCCATCGTGTCCTGCATATTCGTATGAAAGGGATTATATTATGGCAGTACAATTTTAATACCCGCGAGTGTTTTCGATCCTTTTTCCTGAAAAACATTCAAGGGAATTCAAATATAATGAAAAAGGCTGAAAAATTAATTAATTTTTTCCTCATTCTAAAGTGAAGTTATCCGCTTGAAAAATATGACCATTAAGGATATTCAAAACTACCTCGGGCAATTTTTTGATTCTGTTGAACTTGAGGGTAGTGCCGAGCGCGTGATTTCCGGTCCGGCAAAGATCGAGACTGCTCAGCAAGGGCAGGTAAGCTTTGTTGCCAACGAGAAATATGTGAAGTATCTTTCCACGACCGAGGCGTCGCTCATTATCGTTCATCCCTCTGTTTCTCTCGATGCGTCAAACTCTGCCACATCATTTCTTAAGGTCAGTGATCCCTATACGGCTTTTGTGTTTCTTCTCAAGAAATTTGCATTGCCCCGTACTGTTGCGGCCAAAGGTATTGCCAGGACTGCTGCGATCGGTGAAGGTGTCACCCTGGGGGAGGGTGTCTCGATAGGAGAGTATGCCGTAATCGGTGACCGCTGTTCGATCGGCCGAAATACAGTCATTGGCGCTCATACCGTTCTTCTGCACGATGTTGCGGTCGGTGAGGATACCATTCTTTTTCCTTCTGTTACCTGCTACGATAGCACCATTATCGGCAGTAGGGTAGTCATCCATTCAGGAAGTGTCATTGGCGCTGATGGTTTTGGTTTTGCTCCGCAGAGCGATGGTTCATACGTCAAGATTCCCCAGATGGGTATTGTCGAGATAGGTGATGATGTTGAAATCGGAGCAAATGCTACTCTTGACCGGGCCACCATGGGCAGCACGCTCATTGGCAGGGGAGCAAAGATCGACAATCTCGTTCAGATTGCCCATAATTGCAGGATTGGTGAGGATACCGTCATTGCTGCCCAGGCAGGTATTTCGGGAAGTGTGACGATCGGCCGTCAGTGCATCATTGGCGGGCAGGCTGGATTTGCCGGTCATCTTGAACTTGCTGACGGGATAAAGGTCGCAGCCCAGGCAGGTATTTCGAAATCCTTTCTTCAGCCAGGTATTTCCTTGCGCGGTTATCCCGCTCAGCCTATGCGTGACCAGTTAAAGTATGAGGCGATGCTGCGCAACCTTGGAGCAATGAAAGCGAAGCTTGATCGTCTTGAAGCTGAAATGCAGGAACTCAATATGAAGTAGAACAGGATGTTTTATTGCAGGATGCTGTTCATATTCCAGTTATAGGGCATGTAGCGCACGCGAAGCGTGTCAAGGTTCTCTTCAATCCATGCTTTTTTTCCCTCATCCATATAAGGCAGCAGCGACAGGATCGTTTCTTGTGTGCTGCTGCCGAAATCTCCCTGGTACCACTGAAAGATTTGCGACATCCAGAGCGTTTTGCCTTGCTGGTCAATCTCCATTCCATCGCGGTTTATAAAGCTTTTAGCAGCTGTGTCAAGCTGCCGGTCAATGAGTGCCGCATCGTAGAACTCGATGGGAGGGCAGGATGATGATGCGCAGATGAGTGCGAAATGAATTCGGAAATCGAATGATGATACAATGCAGTTTCGCCGTTGATCGAACAACGAAAACGGCTTGAAGGGAAAAAGCGGGTGCGGGCGGTTTTGCCGGAGAATCCCGTGCTCAATGTCGTCAGGAGTAAAGAAGAGTTTGTCGATAGTGTATCCGATCCGGCCGAAAAAATTAGAAATTTTAAGTACAGAGCCTTGAATGTCGAACTCAATGACTCCGTGGATAATAAGGACGTTATAGATGTTGAGCCAGAAAGCTTTTTTTTCTTCATCATTCCTCAGATTCTTGAGATTGAAGCTGTTGAGTGATCCGGCCAGTCGAAGGTAGTGGCTGAATTCTTCGGATTGTTTCAGGGCTTTGTAATTCACCACCCCTTTTTTTTCATTGAAATATGCTCCTTGCAGTCTGCCAAGTCTCTGTTTTAACTCGGCACCAAGTGTAATGGCGGTTTTTGATTGAGTTCCCGGCAGCGGATTCAGGGTTACCTGGAGGGGGATGATCCTGCGCAGTTGCTCACTGAGGGATAGTTCATCTCCTGCTTCATGGAGACGACTCTCTTGTCCGAGAATTGCCGCAACGGCATTGATATAGCCAATATGACTGAATGCCTGAGGGAAGTTTCCGAGCATTTCCGGTATGGTATTGTCAAATTCTTCTGAAAAGAGGCCGAGGTGATTCGATGCTGTAATGGTTTTATTCAACAGCTCAAGCGCTTCGATGCTCTTTCCTGACAGCGCCAGACATTCGACAAGCCAGAAATTGCAGAGGACAAAGCCGCCTTCCTCTCCTTCAAGACCATCTTCTGCATTGTAACGCAGCAGAAAGCCACTGTGCATCAGCTTCTCCTGACATGCTTTGATCGTGCCCTTTATTTTTGGGTCTTCAGTGGTCAGGAAGCCGATGATCGGAAGCAGCAGCAGGCTTGCGTCAAGTTCTGACGAGCCATATTTCTGGACAAAACTGTTTAATGTTTTATCAAATCCTTTCTTGATAATATCCTCCCGTATCCGCTCCCGTTCTTTCAGCCAAAGGTCGAGAGGGGCGTCAAAACCGTAACGACGGGCTATGGTGATTCCCCTGTCGATGGCAACCCAGCACATGACCTTTGAATAGACGAAATGGTGCGGTCCGTTTCGAACTTCCCATATTCCATCATCGGGTTTTTGCCAATTTTCAATGGCGAGTGTGCAGATTTCCCTGAAAAACGGCCAGAGCTCTTCATCAATTTTGCCGGTATAATCCGAAAGCCGGAGGGCGGAATCCATGACCTCACCGTAAATGTCCCACTGATTCTGGCGGTGTGCGTCGTTGCCCACTCTTACCGGGCGCGAATTGCGGTATCCTTTCAGATGGGGCAGCACTTTCTCAGGGAGCATATCCTTGCCGTGCAGGGTGTACATGATCTGCAGATTGCGGCTTCCATATTTACGGTAGGTGGCATGCACCCATCGAAGATAAGCATCGGCTTCGGTGACGTGGCCGACGGAGAAGAGCGCTTTAAGGGTAAACGAGGCATCTCGCAGCCAGCTGAAGCGGTAATCCCAGTTTCTTTCGCCTCCCGGGGTTTCAGGAAGGGAGGTCGTCGCTGCTGCTGCAATGGCTCCGGTGGATTGAAAGGTCAGCAGTTTAAGTACAAGAAGAGAGCGGTTGAGCATCGGAGCGAACTCTCCAAGATATGTGCATCGCTCGCCAAGGCAGAGGAGCAGCCAATCCTGCCAGAATAACTTGTTTGCTTCAAAAGGACAGGGGAGAGGCCTTGTGCTGTTATGGTTTCCGTAGATCAAGTCGATGTGAGCCTCATCACCAGCCTCCAGTTGCAAGGCGAGAGTGAGCGTTCCTGATATATTGCTCATTTGAAAAGCATTGCCGCCTGTGATCGCCAGTGTTATTGTTTTGCTGCCCCATTTTACTCTGAAGAGATTGCCGTTCTTTTCAGTAATTGAGGGAATAACCCGGGCAAACTCCGGACGGGGCATCAGGGTGAGTATAAAGCGCATGCTGCCTTTGATGATCTTCAGACAGCGGTGTACGCGAGGCGTTATTTTCCTGGTGTCCGCATCATGTTCAAGAGGCATAAAATCGTGAAGCAGGGCTTCGGCATTTTTTGTCAGGAACCTGCAGGAGAGAATATTGGTGTTGCTGACATATTCCTGCTCGGAAGTGAAGGGTTCCGAAGGCTGCAGGCTGAAAAAGCCGCCTTTTTCATCATCAAGCACTGACGCGAAGATGGTCGGGGAGTCGAGCCAGGGAAGTGAACAATAATCGATGGATCCGTCTTGCGAGACGAGGGCGACAGAGTGGAGATTCCCGATCAGTCCGTAATCAGCAATGCTTCGGTACATTCCGAACATTCTCCTTTTAGTAATGACATTCCGGAACAATGCATGAAGTGTATGCATTGTTCCTGTAAGACATAACGGATATTACGAAAGATTTCTCGGTACCTGTGAGGAATGGTGGTGCAGGACAGGTCGTGCAAGAGAGATATCTATCACAAAAGTAAATCGTGAAGGGAAGGA
>JAAXWX010000078.1 GCA_013334755.1 Chlorobiaceae bacterium
CCTGTCATCAAGTATATCAGTCTCATCATTTCAATTCTGCTGATTCTTGGAGTAGGGGTTATTGATGATCGATTTGATATAAGCTTTAAGTGGCGTTTTGGCGTTCAAATTACGGCAACAGTGATAATCATGCATTACTTTCCCGGCATGAATCTGCGTTCTTTTGGTAATCTTTTAGGGTTCGGTGCAATAGAGACAGGTATGCTTGTCATACCGGTTACGATTTTCTGTACGCTTGGGGTTATCAATGCCATTAATATGATAGATGGTCTTGATGGATTAGCCGGGACAACATCACTTCTTGCTTTTATTTCATTTGCTGTACTGGCGTGGTTGAATGACATGAATGCCTTCATGCTTTTGAGTTTGGCTTTTGCAGGAGCTCTGGCGTCATTTCTCCATTTTAACTGGCACCCATCCCGTTTGTTTATGGGAGATGCAGGCAGTATGACGATAGGTTTTGTACTTGCGTTCCTTGCTATCGAATTGACACAGAAGCCAGACAGTTTAGTTTCACCGGTTACTGCTCTTATTGTCCTTGCTATCCCGGTGACCGATACTCTGACTGTCATGTCGAAAAGAATGATGAAGGGAAAAAGCCCGTTTGAGCCGGATAAAACCCATTTTCATCACCTTCTCAGGGATATGGGTTTCAGCCATTCCGGAGCTGTTATTATCATCATGGTCCTTTCATCCGTTTTTTCTTTGATTGCAATAGCAGCAACTATATTTCAACTTCCTGACTTTGTGCTTTTTGCATTGTTTATGTCCTGGTTCGTTTTCTATTTCAGTTCTTCACGATCAATGGGCGGGCTCTTTTCTATCATCAGCTGGCTGCAGAACCATAAAGTAATTCGGGTTTGCTAAAAACTGGTCTTATGATAGAAAAATCCATTATCAGATTCCGTTGATGTTGCAAAAAAAACGATCCCTCACTCTGCTATCTCTGTTGTCAAGACTCGAAAGAACAAAGACAGATATCCCCTCTAAAAGCAGGTTTTAGCACGACGATGCGCTGAATTTATATCTGCAGTTGATGTTGATAGAGTGGCTATAAGCTAAATCAGAAATATCCGTTCGACTTCAACCTGCGATATGCTTCTTATTTAGACTGTTTGCATGGTCTGACAGTGCTGATGAGTTCCATGTGCAAGGAGGCGTCAGCTTGATGCTTCCAGACGTTCCACTACGGTATCACTCATGCTAAAGACCACGGCGAGCCAGCAGATTGCATTTTGCTCTGTGTTGCAAGGCTTTTTGTGCTGCCGCCACATTTTCTTCCCGACCATTCCAGATTCCCATTGCCGGTTGCTGGATAGCGCGGGCAAACGAAAACGACAAGGCCCAGGGAGTATGTGATTTGTAGCGGATATTAATGGCATTCAAACGTGCTGAAGCCTGTTCGCTCGATTGACCACCCGAGAGGAACGCAATTCCCGGAAGAGCAGCCGGGACAGCACGCAGCATGCACTGCACTGTTGCATCTGCAACATCATCTGTGGATTCCTGTTTCGGGCAACTCAACCCGGGAAGCACCATGTTGGTTTTCAGAATCATCCCCTCAAGCATAACCCGTTGATGATAAAGTTCTTTGAAAACTGTCCGCAGAACCTTTTCACTGACGTCAAAGCATTGCTGCATTGAGTGCTCGCCGTCCATTATTATTTCCGGTTCAACGACAGGAACCACACCAGTTTCCTGGCATAAGGCAGCATAGCGAGCCAGGGCTGATGCATTGGCTTCGATGCAGCCATGGCTTGGAATCCCGTTGCCAATGGAAATCACCGCACGCCATTTTGCAAACCGGGCACCCATGCCGGCATATTCTGCCAAACGAAGGCGCAATCCATCAAGTCCTTCAGTTATTTTTTCTCCAGGATGCCGGGCCATCTCTGTTGCACCGGTATCAACTTTGATGCCTGGAATAATTCCTGCATCGGTTAGGAACTGAGCAAATGGTTTGCCATCAGTTGTCTGCTGACGTATTGTTTCGTCGAAAAGAATCACAGCACTGATGGATTCTTGGAGAGAGGGCGTTGTCACCATCAATTCCCTCCAGCGGCGACGGGTCTCCACTGTCTGAGGAATTCCCTGTTTGGCCAAGCGCTTGTTGCAGGTTGCAACGCTTTCATCCATTGCGAGCAGGCCCTTGTCGTGGCTGACCATGGCATTGGCAGTCATTCTGAGCTGCTCATCTATTTTTGAAATGCTTTGCATGGCTCCTCCGGTATGTTCAGCATCCAGCAGATAAACAAAGCATAACCACATGCAACTGTCTGGCCGTTCCCGATGGGGCCAGATGTTCAGTTACTGCAGGGTCCTGATTTTATCTATAATCGGTTTATGGGGGTGATTGAGCAGATCTTCGTCATGTTCAGGCAGTGTGACATGTTTGGCTACGATTTCCAGCATACGCTTGTCAAGATGCTGGGCGATGTCGAGCATGCGGGTGAGGTGGCGTTTGAGTTCATTGAGGATGAATTTTTCAGCATGATGCTTTTTCATTTTCTCGAGGATCTGTGCCATGATTCCGGCTTCGAGATGTACGGAAACTTCACTGAAATAGTCCATAGGCAGGTCGTTGGCATATCCGACCGCCTGATCAACACCCATCCTGGAACATACACCGGCAGCGATCTGTGGTTTGATATGCTCAACCATAAGCGGAATCACCACAAAATGAGGGATATACTTGACGATCATGCCAATTGCCGTATAAAGCTCCTCAAACCCGTCAGTTTTATGGTTGACCAAGGTTTTTGCCCAAGTGACAACGAGCTGCTGCTGGCTGACTGGAAGCTGGTGCAGTACCTCCGGGACGGGAAGATTGGTCCATGCCAGCGATTTTTCCAGTTCACTCATAGAGATTCAATTCTTTCCGGCGTTTGTCTGCCAGGCTTTTGGGAGATTATATGGATTTTGTTGTACATGCGAAGTTCATGAAAAAAACAGAGAACAGGAAATCCAGGAGTAAAAAAACCTTATCATGACCCGGCTGCAGTCACACAATTACATTGAAGTAAAACGTTCTGCATTGGTTATATTCAAGCCTTTGCAAGATAATGAATATAAGGAACGGTGAAAAGGTATGGTGCTATTAACGGTAGAAGGGTTAGAGAAAAAGTATGGATTGAAACATTTGTTTACAGATGTCTCGTTTGGAATCGATGATCGTGACAAGATAGGTATTATCGGAGCGAATGGAAGCGGCAAGAGTACGCTCCTGAAAATTCTTGCCGGGGTTGAAACTCCCGATAAAGGCAAGGTCATGGTGGCTAACCAGAAACGGATTGCCTATTTGCCTCAGGATTCACCCTATGATCCTGAGGATACCGTGCTTGAGGCCATTCTGAAATCAAGCGACAAGGTCATGGACCTTATCTATGAGTATGAGGTGGTTTGCAAGGAGCTGGAAACAAAGCATTCCGAAGATCCATCTCTGATTGAAAAGATGAGCAGGCTTGCCCATGAACTCGACGTATGTGGTGCATGGGAGCTTGAATCGAATGCCAAGACGGTGCTTGGAAAGCTCGGACTCTATGATCTTACGGCCCTCATGGGTACGCTTTCCGGCGGCCAGCGCAAAAGGGTTGCTTTGGCCCATGCTCTTGTTGTGCCGAGTGACGGGCTTATTCTCGATGAACCTACCAACCATCTTGATGCCGACAGCGTCGAGTGGCTTGAACAATATATCAGGCGCTACCAGGGGGCCGTGCTGCTGATTACCCATGACCGCTACTTCCTTGACCGGGTGGCGACTCGTATGCTTGAGCTTGATGGTTATACGGCCACAACCTACACAGGCGGATACTCGAATTATCTGCAGCAGAAAGCCGAGCAGGAGGAGCAGGCGATACGAGATGACCGCAAACGTCAGGCCCTTGTGCGTCAGGAGCTTGAGTGGATGCGCGGCGGATGTAAAGCTCGTACCACCAAGCAGAAAGCCCGAATGCTGCGTGCAGAAAGTCTGGTGTATGCGCCTAAAAAAGAGAAGCAGAAGGAGCTTGAAATCGGATTCGGAGCCGGACGGCTTGGCGACAAGATCGTCGAGTTTCATCAGGTCTCGAAATCCTACGGTGACAAACTGCTCCTGCACGAATTTGAATACCATCTTCAGAAAGGAGACCGCATCGGCATTATCGGCCCGAATGGTTCGGGTAAAACCACCCTGTTCGACATGATTACCGGGCGTGTCAAGCCTGACAGCGGCCATATCGATATCGGCAAGACGGTGAACATCGGATACTACGATCAGCAGAGCAGGGGACTTGATGATTCCAAAAGGGTCATCGAGTTCATACAGGAGGAGGCCGAGCAGATCAAGCTGAAAGACGGCACCGTGTTTTCGGCCGCAAGAATGCTTGAGCGCTTTCTTTTTGCTCCATCAACCCAATACAGCTATATCCGGACGCTCTCAGGTGGTGAACGCAGAAGGCTCTATCTGTTGAGGCAGCTTATCGGATCACCCAATGTACTTCTGCTTGATGAGCCGACCAACGATCTTGATATTCCCACTCTCAGGGTCCTTGAGGATTACCTCGACAGCTATCAGGGGTGCCTCATGGTGGTCAGTCACGACCGGTATTTTCTGGATCGAACGGTCGAGTATATTTTTGCTTTCGAAGAAAATGGCCTTATCCGCCGCTACCCCGGCAACTATACCGTTTATCTCGATATGAAGGCCGCTTTGGCGGTGAAGGAGAAGGATGAGAAAAAATCGGGAGCCAAAGAACAGCAGAAGATTCTTCCGGCGGTTTCGGTAAAGCCGAAACAGAGCAGGCTTACCAGCAAGGAGAAGCGTGAACTGGAAACACTCGAGCAGTCAATACATGATGCCGAAATCCGCCAGACGGAGATTGCTGTACGTCTCGCATCGGCCGGCAGCGATTTTGAACTGCAGCAGAAACTCGGTTCGGAACTGCAGGATCTGCAGCAGCAGCTTGAAAAGGAAATGGCAAGGTGGAGCAAACTTGCAGAAATGGCATAAAGGTCATCATGTTAAATCTGTTCTTCCTGCCATGTCGGGATTCTTTCAGCATTGACGTTCCCAATGTATCTGGATTTATGGCATTTTATTGCATTGAACACAAGTT
>JAAXWX010000003.1 GCA_013334755.1 Chlorobiaceae bacterium
GAAAGGTGACGGTGGTACTTGGGCCTTCAGGGTCTGGAAAATCAACCCTTGCCCGTTGCATTGTCGGGGTGTGGCCAGATCGTACAGGACGGGTTCTGATTGATGGTGAGCCTATAGAGAGTTGGGATAGAATGGAACTGGGACCTCATCTTGGCTATCTTCCACAGGATATTGAGCTGTTTGATGGCTCGATTGCTGAAAATATTGCCCGTTTTGCAGAGGTTGACTCCGAGAAGGTGATCGAGGCAGCAAAGCGTACCGGTATCCATGAGATGATTTTGCGCTTTCCCCGTGGTTATGATACAGAGATAGGCGAGGCTGGAGGTATGCTTTCGGGCGGTCAGCGTCAGCGGCTTGGTCTTGCCCGTGCGATGTACGGCAAGCCGGCGATTCTTGTACTCGATGAGCCGAATGCAAACCTTGATGATGCCGGAGAGCGCTCATTGCTCCAGGCTGTCGGGGAGTTGAAAGCAGCTGCCAAAACGGTTATTCTGATTACGCACCGTCCCAGCATACTCGGCGCAGCTGACCTGATAGTCCTGATGCAGGCAGGTAAGATTGTGCGTTGTGGCCCGCGCGATGAGGTGTTGGCGTTTCTGCGACCGGAGAGGGTGCGTACTGAACCATCTTGACCTGATTCAAACTTTGACAAATGTTTAAAGGATAGCAATGAGTATTCGTGATACAATAGCAACGATGAAGCATACTCCGGCAGAAAAGAGTAACGGGGGGGAATATCGGAATACCAGAAGCCCTATACGACTCGGTATCTGGATACTGCTTGTCGGATTCGGAGGGTTTCTCCTCTGGGCAGCATTTGCGCCGCTTGATGAGGGTGTTCCCTGCCAGGGAGTGGTGAGTCTTGCCACAAAACGCAAGGTCGTTGAAAATCTTCGTGGTGGCAGAATCGAGAAGGTACATGTTCGGGAGGGGCAGATGGTTCGCCAGGGAGATCTGCTGATAACTCTTGACAGTCAGACGGCAAGGGCCCGTTACGATGAGGTGCATCAGCATTACCTCGGAATCCGGGCTACTGCAGACCGGTTGAGTGCGGAGATGCGTGGTGCCGGTTCGATTACCTTTCACAAGGACTTGCTTGAAGAGCCAGATACGGCATTGGCCCAGCGCAATATGGAGAATCAGCGACAGCTTTTTCAGTCACGCCGTATGACGCTGAGACTTTTCAATGAGCAGTTGGCAGGTATAAAATCACTGGTAACTGAGGGATATGCCCCGAAAAGTCAGGAGCGCGATCTGCAACTGAAGATTTCCGAATTCCGCTCTGGTACTGCTGGTGACCTTGCACAGGTTGAACGTGAGGTTGAGGCTGATGCTGAAAAAACCAGTGCGCTTGCTGCTGAGCTTGCCGATACTGCCGTTAGAGCTCCAGCTTCAGGTCAGGTCGTAGGCTTGCTTGTTCAGTCGGTGGGTGCTATAATTCAGCCGGGTCAGAAAATAATGGATATCGTTCCAACCAACGAGGGGCTTCTGATTGATGCCAAAGTTCAGCCGCATTTGATCGACAGTATCCATAAGGGGCTTCCCGTGAATGTGAGCTTTTCCTCATTTGCCCACTCTCCGCAGCTTGTTGTGGAAGGTGTTGTAGAGTCACTCTCGAAAGATATTGTGTCTGATCCGCAGGTTAATCCGATGGCACCCGGTGCATCCTATTACCTGGCAAGGATCAGTGTGACACCAGAAGGGATGAAGTCTCTTGGACATCGTCAGATGCAACCGGGTATGCCGGTGCAGGTTGTTATCAAGACGGGTGAACGTTCACTCCTGACTTATCTTATTGATCCGTTGGTCAAGCGGATCACGGTTTCTATGAAAGAGGAGTAGGTATTTGACAGAGATCACGTTTTGTGAAGAGAGGGTTCTATGATTAACGAAACATGAATGGTATGTCGATGATTAAACTGTTGCGTCGTTTGATAGTGGTTGCCGTGTTGTTTACCGCCCACCCTCTTTACGCTGTCCAGGTCGATCTGGTATCGGCCTATCAGAAGGCGTTGGAGTATGATGCTCGTCTTGGTGCTGCAAAGGCAGATCATCTGATCAATAAAGAGGAAGTTGGCAAGGCAAGGTCACAGTTGCGTCCGAGTGTACGCGTGAATGCATCCCGGGGTCGAAATGCTACGCAGTATACCAACATAACGGGTAAAACGTCATCAAGCTATTATAATTCGGTCAATTATGGCGTATCGGTACGACAACCGTTGTTTAATCTGTCGAGTCTGGCCGGATATAAACAGGCCAAGGCTGCAGTTATAAAGAGCGATGCCGAACTTCAGAATGAACAGCTGAACCTTATTATCAGATTAACCGAGGCTTATTGTAATGCTCTCTATGCAGAGGATAATCTTGATTTCAGTTTAGTCCACACCAAGGCTGCACAGGAGCAGCTTAATCAGGCAAAGCGGCGTTTTGACAACGGATTTGGTACGATTACCGAAATTAATGAGGCTCAGGCCAGCTATGACATGGCATTGGCAGAGAGTGTTGAGATTGTCAATTCAGTGGAGTACAATCGCAGAGAGCTGGAAAACCTTACCGGGGTTTATCCTGATGAGCTATGCAAACTGGTGCCTGAAAAGCTGATTTTAGTCCGTCCGGATCCGCTCAGTGTCGATTCCTGGATTGAACTTGCTCATTCCCGAAATCATGCGCTTGCTTCTGCTCATCAGGACATTCAGATTGCGAAGCGGGAACTTCAAAAACAGCGGGCGTCACGTTATCCGACGATTGATCTGGTTGGCGGAAGAAACTATTCAGAAAGTGAAAATAATTACTCGATCGGGGCAATCTATGATACCTATTCGGTTAGTGTGCAATTGAGTATGCCGATGTACAGCGGTGGTTTTGCCAGCGCATCTATACGCCAGGCACATGCAAAATGGCTTAAAGCCGGAGAGCAGTTCAACGGCAAGGAACGGGCTGTTGAGTCAGATATTCGCAAGTATTACAATAATGTTATTACCAGTATTGCCCAGATCCATGCCTATGAACAGGCCGTGAAGTCGCAGGATATTGCTTTAACGGGGACGAAAAAAGGTTTTCTGGCAGGGCTGCGCAGCAATGTTGATGTGCTCGAAGCTCAGCGGAAACTCCTGTCGAGCAGGCGAGATCTTGCCAAATCGCGTTACCAGTATATCATCAACAGAATGATGCTGAAACAAAGTTCAGGAACGCTTGTTCCAGGTGATATCGAAGAGGTAAACGGATGGCTTGGCGCCTTAAAAAAATGAGAACGTATAGTGGTTACCTCATAGCGTGCAATTTCATATCCATGGAATTTTGTTAAATCCTCGGCGAAATCAATCGCAAATCGTTCCTGTTATCCGATTGCTGTTGTACCCATCTACGGCCGATGTTGTATCAGGCGTGTTTCAGCTTTTTTCATCAATTATCAATATCACTTTCTTGTTCACACTTACGTTCCGGTTATGGATGTGTCAGTGATGAGTGCAGCTTTTTTCTGTGGATTATTATCAAAGCATAACTAAGTTAACAGCATGTCCCATCCTTCCCGTTTTGAAAATCTGGATGCTGCTCGCGCTCTTGCTGCCTTATTGGTTGTTGTCATGCATGTATCGGAAAACTGGGCACGCTTCGACCATTCTACACACGTAATCGGTCCTTTTCTGATCAATTTGAGCCATACAGCTCATTTTGGATCGTTGGGTGTCAACCTTTTTTTTCTGATCAGTGGCTTCGTCATCCCTTATTCGGTTTCCCGTTCTGGTATCACCGAGTCGAAAGGTTTTTTGTTGCGCC
The DNA here is from genome assembly GCA_013334755.1 of Chlorobiaceae bacterium. Classification (GTDB taxonomy): domain Bacteria; phylum Bacteroidota; class Chlorobiia; order Chlorobiales; family Chlorobiaceae; genus Chlorobium. Next base: position 3,778 of record JAAXWX010000003.1, read on the forward strand.
GTTTTTTCAGGATATATCCACTTTACTTACTCAATATCCCATTGGGAGTGATGACGACATTCTGGCTATGGGGTAAGGAATTCAGCGTTTATGACGGGATACTGAATGCATTGATGGTGCCTAATTTTTTTGGAAGACCTTTTGCAGAGGGGCTGTACTGGACGTTACAGGTGGAACTGCTGTTTTATATCATTTGTGCTGTATTTATTTCACGTGCTGATCTGCGCCGAATCAGTGTGGCATGGGTATTTTTAGCGGTTTCCGCTCTGTATTTTATTGCAAAAAAACTACTTATTCCACCACATCCAATAGCGATCCTTATTTTTTATCTGGCAGGAGTACGATTTATCCTTTTAGGATGGCTTATTCGCAAGTTCTTTGAGTCTGGAAAGATATCCTGGATTGACAAAGCATTACTCCTCTCTCTGCTGGTTTATTATCTTTTGTTCATGCCTTATCAGGCATTCCATCTGATGGCAACAGATACGGACTGGATGAACTCAATTATTGAGACTTTGGCGTTGTTATTGTTCATGTTTTTTTTATATCTGCCTGTGCACTTGCACAGATTGGCCTACATTGGTCGTATCAGTTATTCAATATACCTGATGCACCCTGTTGTCATGTACATCATCTATCGAATTGCCGGTTATCCAATCGGGAGTATCTTTGCGGAAAATGATCTTGTCTATAGTCTCATCTTGATTATTATCATAACAATTGCCGTCAGCCATCTTACCTGGAAATGGGTGGAGATGCCGTTTCAAAGGCTTGGACGAGAATGGATGCGGAAATCATAGGCAAAGCGGAGTTGGCTCTGCACTGTTGCAGCTGCCGTTCTTTTATCATGAATGGTCGAGTTTCTCTTTACCGGTTTGTACCCCCTCTTATTCTGATTTTTCAAGCATATTCATATGCTCTTCTGGTTATATGCCAGGGGTTTGTGGATCGTTTGTCCATTGCGATCTCTATGCGGGGACGGCCTGTACTGGATGTGATCCCGAAAAACCGGGTCACTTGGATGTGGAAAAAATGATTCATAAACTTATTCAAGGAGGAAAAACGTTATGAAAACAAATCGATGTTCACAACGGAACAACAAATGATTGGCCTCATGAAGGAGGTCGAAGCCGGGATGTCCGTCAAGGGACTTATTTGTATACATCGTATGAGTGGCAACGTTTACGATTGGAACGTAACGTATGGCGCGGTATGGCCATCAGCTCCGGCTTCTGCAGATGTCCATTTTTTTATTGCATGTCCAGAATGAAGTTTTCTGATATTTTATAGCCTTTTATGGGCAAAACAATTGATGGTATGATTGCGCATTTGAAATATTGGTGTAAAAAATGATTAAACCTGTCCGGAAACTTTCTAACTCTTTCCGAAAACGATTTTGGTACTTTTCCCATTTATTATCCTGGAAAGAGTACTGGATCAATAGTTTTGATGGCTTGAAGTTTGCAGTGCGAAGGTATTCCCAAATTCAGCGAAGAGAGATTTCGGTTCATTATCCAGTCAGGTGCGACTATGAGCGGGGGCTCGTGACAATTGCGATTCTTTCAAAAGATGGATATGATCGTATCCGTCCGTGTATCGAATCACTCGAGAAATATTGTGGGAAACATAAGATCGAGATCATCATTGGTGATATCGGCACTAAGGACAAACAAGTACCTGCCTTCTACCGGAAAGCTGTGCGGGAGTTCAGGAATATCCGGGTTGTCCGGTTTAAAACGCACGTTTTATCCAGGAACTATAATGAATTGATACGGAAGCATGCTGGCGGAGAGTATCTGGTTTTTCTCAGCAGAGATACGATCGTTACACCGGGATGGCTCGATGCCCTTGTTGCACCGCTTGAAGACAGGCGGATCGGGATCGTGGGGGCAAAGCTGTTAAACCGTGATGGAACGATTCAGCATGCAGGTATTGAGTATAACGGCCAGGGGGAAGGATTACATATCTTTTATAATGAGCCCTCTGACGTGCCTGTGGCAAATGTTTCCTCAATCATACCCGGAGTGACTTTTACCTGTGCAGCAATGCGTCATGACGTGTATGACAGGTTCAGATTGAGCGAGGACTTTATTGAAGAGGCACAGGATAATGATTTATGTCTGCGCTTGCGCTCTGCCGGGTTCATCGTTCTTTATGAGCCCAGGGCAGAATTGTTTCATTTCGGGGGTTCCGCCAATGATCGGCGTAAAGACGACGCAGACAGGCTTCTGTTCATGCAGAGATGGAAAGATCAGATTCATGAACTTTCGAAATCAGGCATTCAGCGTATTCCATTCAATCCAGAGTACTATCACGATGCAATTGTGGTCATTCGTGACGATGGTATCGGCGACTTGCTGATGGGAATTGCCGCGTTCCGCAAGCTTCGTGACACATATCCTCATCGGAAGCTTGTGCTTTTTACCTATGAGCGGAATGCTGCTATGATGGATGGATTTGGAATATTCGATGAAATATTTCCGATTGAGAATGGAAAAAAGTATTTGCCACTCCCGATTCCGTCGAAGAAGACGACTGTATACAACCTGATTGATCTCGAAATGAATTTCGGGGGAGCGTATGGAAAGTCGAAGGAGGAGAATAAGGTTCACCGTCATGTTGCATTTGCCAGGACGTTTGGTTTGGATGATTGTTATGAGGAAGTACCGATGCCGGAATATCCTGAGGCGAAAGCGCGTGTTGAGGAAATGTTACTTGCATCCGGGGCCCGCATGGATGACCCATTTGTGGTTTTCAATCTCATGGCATCGAATCCGGCCCGGAGCTGGTGGGAGCCATATTATCCTGTGCTCATAGAGGCAGTTGAGAAGATGGGTTTTGTTCCTGTTTTTATCGGGACGAAAGAGTGCCCTTTTCTCAAGGGAGAGAGGGCTATAAATCTTGTCGGTAAGACAGCTACAATTCCCGAATACATTGAGGCGCTGAAATTTGGAAAATATGTTATCAGCACCGATACGAGCGCCTGCCATATTGCAGGGTTGTCAAGTATCCCGTTTCTGGCCATTTTTACGGGAGGAGTGCTTGCGGAAGCCCGGCTCAATTATTATCGTCAATATGAGGTCATTGAGCCGGAGGGTATCACCTGTTATCCTTGCTGGGATGAGGGCTGCAAGAAGCGCTCTACCAGGTGGAAGAAGGACCCATGCCGGATCATGGTGACACCTGACAAGGTGATTGCGCAGTTTAAAAAGCTTGTTTTACAATACCCTATTGATCAGTAATCGCCGATGCTGCGTACTCTTTTTTCACCGGTTGATTTATCGGAAGCAATTGATTCATAAATGAATTCAAGATGAGTGAACGTCATGAAAAACCGAATAGTCTGTATTGGAATGGGATTTTTGGTAAATCTGCTACAAAATAAGTAGCAATATTTATGAATAAAAGTACGCAGAATAGTGTTGTTTCAGCAATTATTGCTGTTTATAATCCTGATCTGTTTTTTCTTGAAAAAGCAGTTGCCTCTGTGCTCTCCCAGACCATTCCGGTGCTGGAACTTATTCTGGTCAATGATGGCGGTTCTGAATCATTTCGTCGTATCCTTCAGGATGATCCACGAATCAGGGTGTTCTCAAAGCAGAATGAAGGGGTTGCTGCTGCCCGCAACTTTGCGCTTCAGCAGTGCAGGGGAGAGTATATTGCCTTTTTGGATCAGGATGATTACTGGTATCCCGACAAGCTGAAGGAGCAGATGGCAATGATTCCGGTATCCGGAGAACCCTGCATGGTTACTTCGCCTGTTGATATTGTCAATCACCAGGATGTTTTGATTCAAAAAAAAATAAAGCATGTTCAAAAAATCTATTTTTTAAAAGCATTCCAGGAAAAAGCTCTTTTACATCTTGCCGAAGAGAATTTCATTTACTCGTCAACACCACTTGTCCATCAAGCTGTTTTTAAAAGAATTGGAGGGTTTGATTCCTATACTCAGCCGCATGACGACTGGGATATGTATCTCAGAGTTGCACTTGCGGGATTTCCGATTTATTTCTATTGCCATAGAGCGCTTTCTGTATGGAGGAGTCATGAATCCAATGAGTCTTATAACATTCATGGTATGCTTCATTCAAAATGTCGTGTTGAAAAAAAACTATTGCCCTCAGTTACTGATCCTTCTGTCAGAAAGATATTACAGACCAGTTTGCATATTGATTATCTGCAACGGGATCAGTTGCTTTATAAAGCGTATCACTACTCTTATTTTAGAAAGTTAATTTTTCCGCATTTACGAGTTTTGGTCAAAGAATATGCTGTCAACCGAGGGATGAGCAAGGAGCTTGATAACTTATTGAAGACACGGATACGTAAAATTGTGTACAAGTCTCTCAGAAGGTATCTGCTGTCGTTTTATTATCAGGCAATGAGTTAAGTTTCAGTTTTTTATGACAATAAAAATTCTTTGTCTGCATGTTGCCGAAGATCAGGCGAGTTACCGTTACCGGGTTGGGCAGTTTCTTCCTTACTGGGGGGATTATGGCATTGAGATGCACCCGGTAAGTATTACCGGAAAAAACTACCTTGAAAAACTTGTACTTGCGCTTGATAGTAAACACTATGATTATGTCTGGCTTCAGAGAAAGCCTCTTTCGCTTTTTTTTATTGCGCTTATCACAAGTCGGTCGCGGCTTCTGTATGATTACGATGATGCTTTATATGCCAGGGAGAGCTTCCTTGACGGGATTCCGAAGAAACCTATACAGCCCGGTTCTAAACAATCCATCAGCCGTCTTAAGAGATTGCTGAAGCGGAGCACGATGGTGTTTGCCGGAAGTGAGGCTCTTGTCAACTATGCTCTACAGTTTAATCCCGATGGTACTTTTTTTGTTCCAACAGCATTCAGCAAAGTTTATTCACTTCCAAAAAATGCTTCTTGTCCTGGTGATACCGTTACCTTCGGATGGATCGGTCATGACATGAATCTTTTTTTTCTCTCGCTTCTTGATGACGCGGCATCTGTTTTACAGGCGCGATATCCTGAAGTCAAATTTTCAGTGATGAGTGGTAAACCTCCCGAAGGGCTGAAGACCCGGTGGGATTTTGTTCCATGGTCGATAGAGGCTGAAGCGGATTGGCTCAATTCGATTGATATTGGTATGATGCCTCTGGTTGATGATGAGTGGAGCAGGGGGAAATGTGCCTTTAAGCTTTTGCAGTATATGGCTTATGGCAAGCCGGTGATTGCATCGGCTGTTGGGGCTAACTGTACTGTTGTGATTGATGGGGTCACTGGCTATCTTGCTTCATCTTCTGCGGAGTGGCTTACAGCGTTCGAGTCTCTTGTGTCAAGTTCAGCTCGCCGTCGTGCGATGGGTGAAGAGAGCTGTAAGCACTTTTTACGGACTTATGAGCGTCAAAAGGTGCAGGAGCGGATAGCTGATTTGCTCCACCGGGATTTCAACCAGACCCGGCGAGATTGAACCGTTGTTTTGCCTGGTGGAATCAAGCTCCGGTATTGCCAGGTCAATCAGCCAGTTCGATCCATTTTTTCTTTCTTTTCTTGCTGATGCGCATGGAACTGTGTGTATGCCTCTGTTGTTGCATCCCTCTTGCCCTGACTGAATGATTGGGTCACCGGAAACCTGTTTTTCGCGGTAGCTTCCAAACGAAAGTTCAGTAATTTTGACGTTCCATATATGGTTTACTGATTTTTGCGCAGAGCTGTTTTTTCATTGAGTTTTTGCTGCAGGTATCCTTCAAGATTGTCAGCCATGACGGACATCGTGAACTCCCTGTTGACCCGTTCATATCCAGCTTTACCGAACTGCACAAGCATGTCTTGATTGTCGATGGCTCTGGCTATTGCAGCAGCAAGGGCTTGAGGCTCTTTCGGCGGCACGATAAATCCTGTCTTGCCGTCAACCATCAGCTCATTAACGCCGTTAACATTTGTTGCGACCACAGCTTTCTGCATGGCCATGGCTTCCATAACCACGTTCGGCATCCCTTCAAGAATGGATGACAGGACAAAGAGGTCACACGCTTTCAGGGATGGGTAGATATCGGCGGAAAATCCGGTAAAGATAAATGATTCTTCAAGTTTTGCGGCTTTTACCTCTTTTTTCAGCTCCAGCTCCAGTTTTCCTTCGCCCGACACCAGAAAAACAAGGTCATTTCTTGTTTTGTTCAGGAGAGCGGCTGCACTGATCAGGTAGGTAAATCCTTTTACCTCTGAAAGTCTTCCGGCAGCATAAATTATTTTTTTACCGGGAAACCGTTTTGAAAAATCAGCGGGAGTGACCTTCGGGGGGATGGTGATGCCGTTATACATGACTTTGACAAAGTCGTCATCAAACCATCCGTAATCACGGTAGATATTCTTGATGGTGCTGCTGTTGGTAATGATACCATCAAGTATATATTGCGCTGAAAGCTTGTAACGCAGCTTTTTTTTAGAGTAATTAAGTGAACCATGTCTTGCAAGAATGACCGGTGTACCAGTCATTTTAGCCAGTACTCCGGCACTCCTGACATCGGTGTTCAGGTTGCAGATGAGGATATCTGTGTGTTGTGATTTGAGCGCCCGGGCAAGAGTGTGAAAGTAGAGTCCGGTTGCTTTCTGCCACCGGCTGATACCAAGGCAGGCAAGAGTGTTTTTGGCTGCATGGTCGATAAATCTTGATCCTGCTTTTCCAATCATCATGACATGGTGACCTCTTGCAGCAAGCTGAGCTGCTGCAGCAACCATCCATTTTTCACCGCCACCGAATTTGCCGGTACCGATAAAGTTTACAAAAGCGATGTTCATAATGCGTCGGTGTAAAGCTGCCGTGAAATCCGATCATTTTTTGTCTTTAACTTAACCAAAAAATATGATGGTTATGAGAGGTTTTTCAGCATGTTCCTGACTGCATCGGTCACTGTTTTTGAGTCAATATCGACAACGTCGGGAGTGGGCGATACCATAACCTCTTTCAGGGTGCTTAACGGACCGAACTGGTTGTGATCGGTCAATGAGTTGCGATAGAGCCCAATGAGGGGCGTGTTGGAGCAAGATGCGACATGAACAAGTGAGGTGTCGGGGGTGATGAGGCATTTAAGTCGTTTCACTATTTCGCCGACTTCATAAAGATTGCCGGTTGAGGGTGATGGCAGGATGTTTGTGTGTTGCTGCTCAAGTGTTCTTTTTTCTTCAAAATCTTGAGGAGACGAGAAGATAACAAACGTTTCGTTTGGGAAACTCTCGATGAGTTCGGACCATTGCCGAAGGGTTCTGTGTCCTCCGCCATGTCCGGCACTGATGTTGATGCCAAGGTATCTGCCGGGAGCAAGTGTGTTGAGAAATGCAGTGGTGTCGCTTGAAACCGGCATGGGAGGCAGGTAGGGTTTGCAGTTGTTGTGATGCGCTGTGGAATTGATAACACTCATGAGCGCAAGGTTTTTAACGGATTCATGCGTATCGGGAGCAAGGCTGATGAGCTGGTCGTAGAGACCTTCGTGAAAGGTGTTGAGAAGCCCTATTTTGTATCGGGCATGGATGAGCATGGACTGGATGAGAAAATTGGTCGATGGATGGTCTTTGGGGTTAAAAAGCAGATCAAATTTTTTTGTGAAGATCATATGATAGTACCGGGCAATGTTTTTTTTGGTGTGATAGACCGCAGTTACATTGGTATCGGCACTGAAAAAATCGAAGATGATCTGGTTAAAGGTGATGATGATAATTGAAAGCTCCGGATATGCTCTTCGCAGGCACTTGATAAGCGGGGTAAGCATGATGGAATCGCCAAAGCGTTCTTTGGCAAGGATGGCGATGCTTTCGAAAGGTTTATCAGGAAGAGAGTGTGCTTTTCGAGGTTTGGTGATGCATTGAAGGATTGTTGCAAAGCGTTGACGGAATGGTCGTGTTTTCTTTTTTTTCAGTTTCATGCTCCTGCTGATTTTTTGATACACCGTTACTCTGGACGTGCAGAGGAAGGTCATAAAGAGAAAGAGTGATCCACTTGATTGCTGCTGATGGTTTTGCAGAAACTGACAATTTCATGCTGCAGTTTGTCGAGTGAGAACATGGGCTTTACTGTTTCATAAGCTTTTTTTGCAATTTCTGTTCTAAGTTCGGGGTTCCGATAGAGTTTGGCTAACAGTGCGGCAAGTTTTTCTTCATCGCCATATTGCAGAAGAAAACCGTTTTCACCGTCATGGATGACCTCTTTTACACCGCCGGCATTCGTGCTTATTGGGGCGATGCCGAGATACATGGCTTCAAGGAGTGCTATGGAAAGACCTTCAGACATGGAACTGAGCGTGAATACATCGCTTTGTTGCAGATAGGAAACAGGATTTTCCAGGAATCCTGTGAAGAGGATACGGTCAGCAATGCCAAGTGATGCGGCAAGAGTCCTGTACTCTTCAAGATGCGGGCCGTGTCCCATGATGACTATTCCTGCATCGGTGGCATCGGTCAATGCAAGAAATCGGGCAAAACTTTTGATGAGAAAGTCAAATCCCTTGTTGGGCTCGATTCTTCCCATGGCGCTGACCGTGAATGGAAAGAGCTTTGGAATCGTTTGTTCTTTTGCCTGCAGCAAGAGGGCTTCCGGGTCTATACCGTAGTAAATGACTTTGATGCATTCCTGACGCATATAGTTTGACAGCAGGAGGGTTTCCTTGATCTTTTCTGCGTTGACGATAATGCCGTCGGCCATCATATTAAAAACAAGGTTGTAGATCCATTTGTTTTTGAGATCAAGCGTGGAGCCGAGCCATAAAATATTTCTGATTCCGCAGATTCTGCTGACAATACCTGCAATGGCGTAGTCTTTACGCATGGATGGTATAATGGCGTCTATGCGGTGTTTTTTTACAATGGCAACAAGCTTTGTGATGGTATAGAGGTCAACTTCATTAAGAAAAGGCAGCTGGTATTTTGTGATGTTGAAATGCTCTCCTACCTGCTCGTTTCGGTAAGCCAGTATGCTTTGGTGATTCTTCAGTGCTTTTGTGGCGAGCAGTATTGATTTTTCATTACCACCTCCCCATTTGCTTCGTGATGAATTGAGGAACAGGAGATTCATGGAGTTACTCAGTATCAGATGTATTAAGGTGTATTATAAGATATCGCTGATATTTTATAATACACTGTATTGCATTCAATTATTCCGGGAGGTCGTTTATTGTTACGCTTTTATTTTTAAAAAAAGAATATCGGCAATTTTCTGCTGAAAGCTGCTTCCTATAAACGAGAAACCCTCCGTTTTGCGGGGGGTTTCTCGTTTGTGTGCTGATGGATCGATAAACTCAACAGTTACGAACCGTCGAAGAGTTGCGGTCTTTTATGGTTGACTCGTCAAACTCATCCCAGTTGTGCTCATCGTGTTCGCGCTGATAACCGGCCTCTTTCAAACCGAAGCTCATATCTGCTACCATTTCGGGCCGCAGCTCCTTGAGGTTTTTGACCTCATCCTGCGTCAGGATCCTTGACTTGTCGAAGCCGAGATCGATTTCGATCTTGTTGTTCTTGGTCTTGACACGGTCAATATCATAGAACCGCTTGGTAATGGTTGTCTGGGCAAAAGCCTTCAGACATCCAAGCATATACTTGCGTACATAGGGATCCTTGATCCAGGGATAGCTGAAGAAGGTTTTGCGTGCGTAGAAGCGTGCGTATGATTTCAGCACCAGCTTCAGCACATCTTCACGCTCCATGTTGTCGGGCTTGATGATCGGAGTAACGAAGTTGTACTTGGAATAGTCGCGGACCTCAACCCTGTCACCAAGCTCCTTGAAGAGGTCGGAGAAAGGCCATGGGGTGTAGATGGTCCAGTTGGCCATATCCGGATCCCAGTCTTTGCAGAGCTGGTAGGTCTCTTCGATGGTTTCAGGTGTTTCATGTTCGAGACCCATGACAAACTGGGCTTCAGCCACGATACCGTTTTTCTGCAACAGCTTGATGGCAAGCTTGTTTTCTTCGATAGTGGTTTCTTTGCGGAAACGGTTCAGGTTCATCTGGCTTGCCGCTTCGGTGCCGAGCGAAACGTGAACAAGACCGGCCTTGCGGAAGAATGGCAGCAGATCAGCGTCTCGCATGATGTCGGTTACGCGGGTATTGATACCCCAGGTAACATCAAGCTTGCGGTCGATCAGTTCCTGGCAGAGTGATACAAATTTCTGCTTGTTGATGGTTGGTTCCTCATCAGCAAGGATGAAAAAGCCGACTTTGTGTTTTTTTACCAGTATTTCAATTTCATCAACAAAGTTTTTCGGACTGCGTGCACGGTAGCGGCGCCAGAACTGCCACTGTGAGCAGAAGGTGCAGGTAAAGGGGCATCCTCTTGCAAAGTTGGGTACGGCAAGACGGCAGCCGAGCGGTGTATAAATATACTTGTCCCACTCATAAAGGCTCCAGTCCGGAGAAAGGGTATCAAGATCTTCAATAACAGGATGAGCTGCTGTTGCGAATACTTTGCCGTCGTCGTCGAGATAGGCTATTCCGGTAATTTCAGCTCTGTTTTGTTTGTCGGTACCGGCAGCGATTTCCCTGATGAGGTTGACGGTTACCTCCTCACCTTCTCCACGGACAACGTAATCAGTCTCAGGCGCTTCACTGAGTACCTGCGGGTACATGAAGGTTGAGTGAATGCCGCCCATGATTGTCCTGATCTTCGGATCAACCTTTTTGGCAATCTTCATGATATCCTGCGCCTTGAAGATAGAGGGTGTGATATTGGTTGCCATCACGACGTCCGGCTTGTTCTTGCGGATGACCTCTTCGATCTGGCTGTCATCAAGGTGATCGCACATGGCGTCAACAAATCGCACCTGATCGAATCCCGCCTGTTTCAGGGCACCACCGATATAGGCTACCCAGCTTGGTGTCCAGTTACCGGCAATTTCGGCTCCACCTGAATGATAATTTGGCTGAACCATCAATATTTTCATCGGTCTCCATCCTCCAGATATGTTATTACGAAATAGGGATTGCAGTATGAAACTACGGGAATCCTGTTTTAGATTCTTAAAAATCCCTGAATTATTAATTTACAATTATTTTATAAAATTTTTCAGCGGTTTTCGTTTTAACTTTCTCACTTATGAGACGAGTTCATCAGCATGGTATGATAAAAGCCGAAACTGATCTTTTCCCGGGTTTTTATCTGCATGCTGGCATTATTCATGGCTTTCTGCATCTCCTCATCGCGGATCATCTGAATGGTCGTGCGGCGTTCTTTTTTCGGGAAATAACCGCCAAGCCAGTGCTGGAATGCAAGAATCTTGTTATATGGAGCATAGGTGAAAATAACCGGTCCTTTTGTAAGGCTGCTCAGGTTGCGGAAAGCCTGTGCAAATCCTTCAGCAGGGTAGTGGATCAGCACATCAAAGCAGACAACGGCATCATAGGTGCCACTGACCGATTCGATCGTGTTTACTTCAAATTCGATGTTGTTCTGCACTCCCTCTTTGACAGCTTCGGCTTTTGCCTTGTCCACCATCTGGGAGGCAATATCGACTGATTTTACCTTATAACCCGCTTTTGCAAGCCTGATGCTGAACAGCCCTGTGCCGCATCCCGCATCAAGAATGGTTGCCCCTTTCGGCAGGCCGAGCTTCTGGAGCCAGTCGAATGCCTTGTCCATCATGACGGCATGGCCCTGACGGACGGTATTGCGCACGGTCGAGAGTTTATCGTCACCGTATATTGATGCCCACCTCTGAAAGCCTTGTCCGTTGAAATACGAACGGAGCATTTTTTTGTGTTCTTCAGCATTGAAAGAGGAACTGCTCATGGTGTATGTTTTTCGGTTGTGTGGTTGATTGTGTACAATATTGTTTTTCGGTTGCTTACTGGTGAACCCCTTCAATTCTTGATTCAAGATCGGCGTAGAGCTCCTGCAGCTCTTCAATGGTGCCGGCATCTGTTTGCCAGAATCCGCGGGAATGAGCTTCAAGCAATCTTCTGGTCATTGAGATGGTGGCATGCGGGTTAAGGTTTCGAAGCCGTTCAAGCATGGCTTTGTCTTGCAGAAAAGTTTCGTTGAACTGATCGTATGTCCATTTTTTGACAGCCGAAGCTGTTGCACTCCAACCGTAGGTGTTGCTGAGATGGGATTCTATCTCCCTGACCCCTTCATAGCCTTGCTCCAGCATGGCTTCATACCATTTTGGATTAAGCAGTTTGGTGCGAGCCTCAAGAGAGACCATTTTTTCAAGAGAACAGATTTTTTGTTTTTTCCCTGTCCCGTCAATATCGCCAACCATTACCTTCGGTTTTACCTTGCTGAGGTGTTCCACGGTTTTTGATACTCCGCCAAGATACTCATAATAATGATCAATATCAGAAATACCGATTTCAAAGCTGTCGATATTCTGGAAGGTCAGGGTTACATGCTTCAGTGCACCGCGGAGTGCTTCGGGGCACTCTTCCCACTGACCGGTTGGAGTTACCGCGAAGCTTTTACGGCTGACGAAGGCTTCGGCAAGCTGGTTATCTTCTTCCCAGCTGCTGCTTTCGACCAGATGGTTGACATTTGCGCCGTAGCTTCCGGGTTCGTTGGAATAGACCCTGTTTGAGGCCTCCTCGAAGGTGCATGCTCTCTCCAGCATCTCCTGCCGGACATGCTTTCGCAGAAAGTTCATTTCGTCGGGTTCATCGGCCGCTGCTGCCATACGGGCGGCCCTGTCAAGCAGCTTGACCTGCAGGGAGAGGAGATCGCGGAAAATTCCGCTGATGGTCATGACTACGTCAATACGGGGTCTGCCCAGTTCGGCAAGAGGTACAAGCTCGACATCGGCGATCTTGCCCAGTTCATCGGTTTTTACTTGTGCTCCCATAAGTGCAAGTGCCTGTGCAATTCCTTCACCATCACTTTTCAGATTATCTGTTCCCCAGAGAATCAGGGCAATGGATTCCGGGTTTTCTCCGCTCTCTTTGCGGTACTGCAGCAGCAGTTCTTCAGCCGAAAGTTTTCCGGTCTGCTGCGCAAAGGTCGAGGGTATGGTATAAGGATCAAGACTGTGAATATTTCTGCCCGTCGGTACGATGTCGGGGTTTCGGACAAGATCGTTGCCTGGAGATGGAGGGGTATACTTTCCATCGAGCGCGTGCAGAACTGCTGTCAATTCATGGTTTTCAGCCAGATGCATGAGTACGGTGTTCAGGAACTTCCACAGGAGATGAAGTTCCGCCGGTCTGGTTCCTGCCTCACGATGCAGATAGTCGTCTGCCTCTGAAATCCTGACAGCAAGGCTTCCCTCAAGCACGGTTGAGATTGGCAGTTCCGGTTTCTTTTTCGGATCGAAGTGTCCGGTAAAGCGTTTGACCGCTTCACGGCATATTGCCGACACCTGTTGCCATCTTTCCTGGGCTTTCCTGTCACTTCCAGAGTTATTCAGCAGTTCCTGGTAATCGTAGTGCAGGTGGTTGCAGATAAGCTCCGGCAGGGATTTACCGTCAAGTTCCGGGCGGCTGTGAGCGGCGAGGAGGGCAAGGTGATCACTGAGGCTTTCGGGCAGGGGTGCTTCGCCCATAATGTGCAGTCCAAGCGGAATCATCCGTTCCTCAATCATGTAGAGCTCGCTGTGGAGTCTCAGGATATACTCCTCCGGGGGCTTTTCATCCTGACTTCCATCAATTTCAAGAGCAATCGCAAGCTCCCTGATCTCTTCAAACAGCTCATCTGATGCCAGGTTTCTGAATCCGGTTATCAGCTCTTTCAGTTTTCGCAGATTTTTGTAAAGGCCGGCTTGTTCAAGCGGCGGTGAAAGGTAACTGATCAGGGTAGCGAAGCCCCGACGCTTGGCAATGGCCCCTTCACTCGGGTTATTGACGCAGTAACAGTAAAAGTTCGGAAGGTTGCCGATCAGGCGCTTTGGCCAGCACGAGCTTGACAGGCCAACCTGTTTGCCAGGCATGAATTCAAGGGCACCGTGGGTGCCGAAGTGCAGGACAGCATCAGCATCGAAGCACTGTTCAATCCAGGTGTAGAAGGCGGCAAAGGCATGATTTGGTGCGGCGTCTTTTGCCATGAGCAGCCGCATCGGATCGCGTTCGTAACCGAAACTGGGCTGCTGGCCGATAAAGATGTTGCCTAACGAACAGCCGAGAATATGAAAGCTGTTCCGGTCATTGAGGATCTCGCCCGGAGCATCTCCCCAGAAAGGCTCAATAGCTTCGTAGGCAGGAAACCGTTTACGGTACTCCTCGACGGGCAAATGTGCCTCCACGTTGCCGTCGGTGCCATAGATCAGACGGTTCCCTTCAAGCAGGCGCGCTCTCAGTGCCTCTGAACTTTCCGGTACATCAACATGGTATCCAGCCTCTTTCATGTCGGTAAGGAGCCGGTACAGGCTCTCGAAAACATTGAGGTATGCTGCTGTGCCTGCATTGCCGAGGTTGGGTGGAAAATTGAAGAGCACGATGGCAATTTTCTTTTCGGCGGGCGCTCTCTTCTGCAGCCGGAGGAGTCGCTGCACCCTTCCGGTAACGATGTTCAGCTCCTCTTCAAGTGCTACGGTACGCTCGCTTCCGCTCTCTGTGCCGGCATAGATGTGCGGTTCAATGGAGCCGTCCAGTTCAGTGACCGCTATACTCAGAGCGGTCTGCAGCGGAGTCAGGCCGAGATTGCTTTCACGCCACTGTTCAATCGGCTGAAAGGAGAGCGGTACAAGATTGAAACAGGGTATATCAAGCTTTTTCAGCACAACAACTGCTTCTGGAGCCTTGTTTTCTGCAGGGCCGCCAACAAGAGAAAATCCTGTAGCATTGATCAGCAGGGAAGGCTTCAGTGAACCAGGTTTTTCAGGGTTGATAAAGCGCTCAAGAGCAGGCCGGAAATCGAGGCCTCCGCTATAGACAATAGAGCTTTGAATTCCTCTGGATTCCAGCGAGTGCACCAGAGCTTTCAGGTGCTCCATGTTTTTACTCAGCACCGTCGATCGCATGGCAAGAATGATTACACTACCCTTGTCGAGGTTTGCGTTGTTTTTTCGCTGCCACTCAAGAAAGTGTGGTGCAGCAAAAAATGGTTCTGGCGCATGCGGGTGGCAGATAGCTGCATCGGGATAGAAGAGCGGATCCTCTTGAGGTAGTTTGCCTTTCCATACTGGAATGTAGCGATCGACGAGAAGAGAGAGGAAGCGCTCCATGTTTTCCTGTGAACCGTTCAGCCAGAACTGGTGGGCAGCAATAAAGGTGTGGATATCGCGTGCCTTGCCGGGAATGTGTTTCATGAGTTTGCTGACACTGCGTACCAGTGCAAGCTGCCGCTGGCTCTCGCCATGGTTCTGTTTTGGCATCAGTCTGGATGCCCACTGTTTGAAGATTCCGGTCTCTTTTGGCTCTTCTTTTTTTGGTTTTCTCAGTGAAAACTTTCCCACTCTTGTCTGGGTGATGAGAGCCGGGTTGCTGGTAATGATGCAGACCGGACAGCTCAGGCGGTCAAGCATTTGTTCCAGCGGCCTTACAATTTCTTCGCTGAAGAGCATTGAGCCGAAGACAAAATCCGCATCCGGAAGCGTGTTTTTCAGCGTTTCCCAGAGTTTTTTACTGTTATGAAGGCCCAGACTGAACACCGAGACCTCCAGACCGATATGAAATTTCCTGTTCAGCTCTCCGGCAGCAGCTTTTAAGACGCTGTTGTTGGTGGCCTCCATGGTAAGGAAGACAAAATGCATAATTCAAACCCCTCAATAATAAGTGAGAACAGTCAGCATCACTCTGTACTGCTGAACTTCGCGGTAAAGCGTATCATGATTTTCAACTGCCTGCAGGTACAGTTGGAGTCATGTAAAGGGTTGGAACTATTAAATCAGCAAAATCCGGTTTTGCTGGAAGAGGTTATGAGGCTGGGGGAGAGTAAAGGCGAGGGTGTGATATGTTATGCTTTGGTTGTAATTCTCTTGTGCATGTGTCAGACGGCCTTGATAGAGGGAGCTGGTGAACGTGTGATTTCCGGAATGTCGTGAAATTGAAGAGTCACGTTCATAGTGCCGCGGGCTGAAAGAAAAGTAATAGAGGTGGTTGTGCAGCTTGATGACAGGTACTGAGAGTTCCCGGGGAACTATCGGGCTGCCGGAAAGAGACTTGACTTTCGTTTTGGAGTTGGAGGATGTTGTTTTGGCAAAGAGGCTGAAACCGACTATAGAAATCACAAAGAATAAGAGTATCTCAAGAGAGCGGCAGATACTGCGTATGATATTGCACTTCCTTGGGTACATAGGTATAACTTTCTTAAAATATACCAAACGGATCAGCAAAAAAAAACTGTTGTTGCCCAGGTCATTTTAAAAAATAGAGAGTAACAGTTCGTTCAGCAAACACAAAAGCACGGCGGTGAGCCGTGCTTTTGCAGGGTAAGCTGTTGTTCCATAAGCCTTAAATCTCTATTCCTTCAAGGCGGTCTTCAAGATCGGAATAAATCTCCTGCAGCTTTTCAATCATGTCGGGGTCTGCACTCCACATCCCGCGTCCGCTTGCTTCGAGCATGCGGCCAACAATATTCTTGAATGCTTTTGGATTGACTTTCATAAGGCGTTCACGCATGTTCGGGTCCATGGCGTAGGTTTCGGCCGCTTCCTTGTATACCCAGTCGTCAACACCTTTGGTGACGGCATCCCATCCAAGCATATAGGTGAAACGGTTACTGATTTCAGCAGCTCCGCTGTGACCCTGATCAAGCATGGTTTCAAACCACTTCGGGTTCAGCAGTTTGCTGCGGAACTCAACCTTCAGGGCTTTGTCGGCGTCATCGATTTTCACATCGGCTGTGAAGGTCTCAACGTAGTTCAGTTTTACCTGGTCACCTTTCGGATTCCGGCGGCGGGCTGAAAGCTGAAGCGCTCCCGATGAGGAGAAGTAGCGGTCAATATCGGTAATGCCGAATTCAGCCGAGTCGACCTGCTGTACGACACGGTCAACAGTGCTGAGCAGACCTTTCAGGATATCAGTCTGCTGGTCGCCGTAACGGTTGCCGCCATAGGCAAACCCGGTACGTTTGATAAACATGTTGTCGAGATCTTCTTCCGATTCCCATGCTGAGTCTTCCACCAGTTCTTCAACCTGTGAGCCATAGGCTCCGGGGGCCTGGGTAAAGAGGCGCGAGGTGGCGCTCTCGAAATCCTTGCCCTCTTTCAATGCTGCGTCCACATGTTTTTTGATGTGGTTCATCTCATGCGGCTCAATGGCTTTTGCTGCTTCCTTGACCAGTTTGTCGAGATGATCGACCAGAACACCGAAGGTATCACGGAAGATCGAGCTGATCTGGATCAGCACATCAATTCTGGGACGGCCGAGCTTTTCGAGCGGCACAAGGCGATAATGGCTGATTTTACCCTGCCCATCATAGGCCGGTTCGGCGCCGATAAGGTGAATGATGACGGCAACCGCTTCACCCTTGCTCTTGATGGTATCAAGTCCCCAGAGTACCTGTGCGATGGTTTCAGGATATTCACCGTTATTTTCTTCGACATGGCGGTTCAGGATGGTGTTGGCAATCTGCTTGCCTCGTTTGAAGGCCAGTTCGGAAGGAATGCGCCATGGGTCAATGGCGTGGATGTTGCGGCCTGTTGGCAGAATGCCGGCACCGTCACGCACCAGATCACCGCCGGAGCCTGATGAAATGTACTCACCGCACAGGGCACGCAGAAAGCCCTTCATCTCATTTCGGTTGTCTTCGAGTGCAATTTTGAGGGCAACTCCATCCTGCAGGGCAGCGTTGATGGCTTCTGCCATTGCCTGTGTCGCTTTTTTGCCGCCGGTCATTGTGCTGAACACTGTAGCCGGATTGGTCTGGCCGAAAATAGTTTTCTCGATAAACTCCCGTGTATGCTCGTCTACCGTTTCGCGCACTTTGAGAGCTGATGGTTCACCTTTACGGGCACGGGTTGCAAGCGAGGCATAATCACCATACGTATCGTCCTCGCCGATGGCCTGCATGATGATTGATGGCAGTGATTTTTCATTACCTCGTACCTTCAGGTACTCCGTAATGGTGGTTACCTGGGTTTCAAGTTTCGGGGTTTCGCCGAAGACGTGCAGCGAGTTGGAAATAAGTCGACCCTCGAGTTCCATCATATAGGTGTAGAGGCGGCTGATGTAGTCCTGGAAGGTTTCTCCTTCAACACGAGGGCAGTCATCAGTGAGATTGAGCTGCTGTGCCTTGGTGATGATCACCTCTTCGGTCTCGACATCCACGATCTTTTCAAGTCCGCGTTCGCGGTAATCGTTCAGCATCTCCTTGAATGCAGGCAGCTCCTTGTAGAGGCCAGCCCTGGCAAGCGGCGGGATGTTGTGTGAAATCATGGTGGCGTAGCCGCGGCGTTTGGCGATATTGGCCTCGCTCGGGTTGTTGATTGGATAAATATAGAAGTGCGGTACCTCGCCGAGCAGTGCGTCCGACCAGCAGTCGCCGGTTACACCGAGCTGCAGGCCCGGCATCCATTCTGCTGTGCCGTGCATGCCGATGTGCACCAGGGCGTTTGCCTGGAAGATGCGGCTGATCCAGCGGTAGAAGGCTATATACTGATGGTGCGGCGTGTTCTCTTTGTCGAAAAGCAGGCGCATCGGATCGCCCTGTATGCCAAGGCGCGGCTGAATGCCGATAAAGATATTTCCGAGAGTAAGACCGCCGATAAACAGTCTGTCCGGCTTGATCGGGGCAATGTCACCCGGGAATCCGCTCCAGCGTCCTTCAATGCGCTCTCTCTCCCTCGTGCTGGTGATGCTGTTATAGAGTTCGCGGTCAATGGCAAAACAGTTCTGTTCGTGTGCCTGGATTTCGTAATCAGTGGCTTTATCGAGCATGGCAAGCAGCGCTTCCGGCGATTCCGGCAGCTCACCGACATTATACCCTTCGGCTCGCAGTGTCAGTATGATATTATAGATGCTTTTCGGTACGTCGAGCAGGGCGGCACTGGCCTTTTTACCCATTCCGGGAGGATAGTCGTACGCTACGATGGCAACTTTTTTATCCCTGTTGGATACTTGGCGCAGCTCGGAAAACTTTTTGGCTAAACCGGCAAGCCTATCAAGACGATCCGGGACAGTCTGGAGGCGTCCATCCTTGATGGCTCCAAGCACAACCGGACATACTGCGCCATCCATTTCTGGCAGTGAATAGGTCATGGCCGACTGCAGCGGTATGACTCCCTGTGATTTCCATGAGGCGAAATCCTGGATAAAGAGCGGCTGAGAGACGACATAGGGGGCATTGATTTTTCCCAGAATCTCGTCGCGTGCGGCTGATGATGCACCCGGTGTGGTTGCGCCGGCCGGGCCGCCCACAAAGCCGAAGCCCATCATGTTGATGAGCATGTCGATGTTGTTGTGCGTAAACCACTCTCTTGCGGCAACGTGTCCTTCAACACCCATGACAAAAACCGGCAGGGGATTGAGCCCCCTGGCTTCGATGGCCCGGATGGTATTGTCAATATATTCTTTCTCCTGCAGCAGGTGCTTGCGGAAGAAGAGCAGGCCGATGTTGCGTCTTTTGGCCGAAGCTTTGTCGCGCTTGTGTAGCCATTTTTCGTAATGGTGCAGATCTTTCTGGTATTCCGGTGCATCCGGGTGATAGAAGCCCATCGTTGGAATCTCCTGCACCTTTTCAACCTTGACATCGACTTCGAAGTATTCGGCAATAATATAGTTGAACATTGATGCCAGATTATCCGTGGTCGGATTCATCCAGTAGGTGTAGACCTGCATCCAGTTCTTGAAATCCTTTGCTTTTTTCGGGATCAGCGGCAGCATGGTGCGCATGATTTTCAGCAGCTTCATGTAGCCGTACAGTGCATCCTCGTCGCGTCCCTTTACCAGCATTTTTGCAACTTTCTTGACGATATCGGGCATGCCGCTCCCGTCTCCCGATACGACATAATTGCCAATTTTCGTCAGCTGCATGACTTCCGGCATAGACTCATAGGCAAAAACGGTTTTCACCTTTGACTGCTCAATCTGTTCCTGCAGCCAGTCAGCCTGGCCCTTGAACTGGATCAGGGTGGTGAAAATGCAGTCGGCATTGCGGATGGCCTCGGCCGCTTGAGGGTTCTGATGCTCAAGGTCCTGATCGGTCCATTGGGTCAATTCGGCATGAGCGGCAATTTTTGCAGTCACTTCGCGCCATACCCGCTGGTTGCATTGCTCCATCCCGACAATAGCGGCAATTCTGATTTTATCGTGCATAGAATTACAAAAGATGTGCGTTTGTTGTGGTTTTAACAGGATTGCAAAATGTAATAAAATCCCTTGATGTAAACTAACGATTAAAAAAAGAGCCAGCCCCTCTTTGCAAAGGGGCTGGCTGGTGTCAACACAACTGATTGTTGAATGGTTTTTCTCAGAAGGTCAAATCCAGTCCTGCAACATAGCTGCGTCCAGGAGCACGGAACCATTCAGCCTCTTCATACTGCACGTTGCCGATGTTCTTGCACATGATTGTTCCGCCGATGTTGTCAGTGAACTGGTACTTAGCACCGGTATTGAACACGATGAAGTCTCCGGGGTAGTTTTCCCCTTGAGGATTCGGGTATGAGCTCACGGCTTTGTACTTGCCGACAAAACGGCCGGTCAGGTTCACAGCGAGTTTTGCCGTTGGCTTCCATGTAGCACCTGCAGAACCGGTATGCTCGGGGCGATAGGCAAGCCAATCAGGGTCGGGATTGCTATTACCTGCAAGGGTCGCCGGATCACTGCTCTTGTTCTTGGCGTTCATGTAGGCATAACCGAGACTGAAGTTCCAGGCATTGCTTGGTCTGACGTTAAGGCTGGTTTCGATACCCCAGATCCTTGCTTTGGCAATGTTTTCATAATGGAAGACAATCGGATATCCAGTAGGATTAATATTCCTTGACTCGATCAAATTGTCGTAATCATTCAGGTAAGCGGATACATCAAGGGATACCTTGTCGCCGAACTGCTTGTATGCACCGATTTCGTAGCCGGTCATGGTCTCCTTGTCGAGAGCCGGATTCGGATTGCCCATAAAAATACCTGCATCGCGCACAAAGCGTTCCGCAAGCGTTGGTGCCCGGAAGCTCTTGCCCCACGAGGCACGGAAAGACATGTCATCCATTGCCTTGTAGTTAAGTGCAACACGAGGACTCAAGGCATCAACTGACTGGTTCTCGATAGTGGCGCCTGTTACATACGTAAAGGGAGGAATCATATCCCTGTAATCCTGGAACGAAGTATTTTCAGCATCAATTCCACTCCAGTCATAGCGAATCGAAAGAAGTGCTGTGAGTTTGTCGCTGATTTTCCACTCGTCCTGCAAAAACGCAGCGGCATTTTTCTCCTGGATATCACCGAATGCTCCTGCAACAGGGAGTGGAGCTATATACTGGGTCGACTGCACATCAACAATGTTTCCGTCTACACCGAAAAGGAGGCGGTGATTGTCCATGGCGCGCCAGTCAAGCTTGATGCCTGCACCGTAGCGGTTTGAACGGTTTTCATTGAATTCACCGGGATCCCTGTCATAAGGATTGATCGCATAGCTGAACGGAGGAAATGGAACAGGGAAGGTAAATCCGAAGACTTGCCGGACAGCTGTAGGATTGTAATTGATGCGGTATTGGTTATAGGTGTAATACAGCCGAGTGTCAAGGGTCAGTTTGTCACTCAACATGTTGACATAGTTCAGACCAAGCAGAACGTCTTTGCGTTTGACGATGTCATCAGCATAAGCAGGAGCGGCAAGGTCATAGGCCCTTGCAGGGAAGGGGATATAGTTAATTGACGGTGGAGAGGTGAAGAACGATACATTGATGTTATAAGGCCAGGTGCTTACATAACCAGCATTGGTCTCGCTGTACGATGAGGAAAGCTGCAGGTACTGTTTTGCATCGATATCGTAGCGGGCCTTGAACTTTACATCGTTCATGAGTGTCTGGGAGTTTTGCCGGTAGCCGTCATCCTCGCCATGAGAATAAAGCAGGCTGTAGGTGAGTTTGTCGCACTTGTCACCTATACCTACGTAGGTATTCCAAAGCCATGGAGTATAGCCGTTGCGGTAAACGCTCTGATCACTCGAGGGAGGTGCATCATAAAAGCCACCGCTAACGCCAGCCTTTATTTCGCACTTGTCGGGGAGATGGCCGAAAACGTTAACAACGCCACCCATTGCTCCTGAGCCATAAAGGGTCGTTGATGCACCTTTAACGACCTCAATTTTATCGGCTGAGTTCATATTGATATTGGTCCAGACAATACCACCTGTTTCGGGGGTGCTGAGCGGGACGCCGTCATAAAATGCGGCAACACGGGTACCGATGCCTCCACCCTGAAAGGTGTTTGAGCCGCGGATCTGCACTGTTGAAGCGCTATAGCCGCTAGAACGGTTTATGTTGACGCCGGGTACGGTTTCAAGGGTTTTGTCAAGCGATGGATTCGGTTCTTCCTTGATTTTTTCTTTTGAAACGATGTTTGTGGTTGTTGGAACATCAAGGCGGTCCTGCTTGTAAAGCGCTGCACCGACCACGACCTCTGAAGCCATGATGGTGGTTTGGCCAAGCTGCAGGTTGACCACGCTGGTCTGGTCTGAGCTGACCGATACAGTCTGGCTTGCCGGGGCGTAGCCAACAATGGAGATGGAGACTTTCTGCTGTTTTGCGGGGACGTTCTGCAGCGTGAAGTTCCCGTTCATATCGGTCGCTGTGCCGATAGTCGTGCCCGCAATGGTGACTGAAGCGCCATATACGCCTTCGCCGTCAGCTTTGTCGGTGACTTTGCCTTTGACTGTACCGGTATCTGCTCCGTAGGAGGGGAGAGGCACCAGTGATGTCATGAGGCAAAACGCCGAAAGAACAAAACGCACAAAGCGAGATGCTTGTGAATGTTTTGTTTTCATGATGGTATGTGGTTTAGTTGCAATGATACGAACAAAAAAACAGGGTTAATACCTTTTGTGATCGTGTTTGCCTTTCATAAAACATCAAAACCTTTCATCAGCATTCAAAACAGCTATATGCTCCGTCTCAAGCGATATGTATTCTCTATATTCGTTAATCTAAAAAAAAAAAAAAGAAAGATTCAACTTTTGAAGTAAAACCCGGGTCATCGAGATAATTATGGATGAATCGGTGCTAAATAACTCCCCGATAACTACCGGGGAGCGCAGGTGATGGTTGATTTATTGTTTCAGATGATGCCGAGTTCTTTGCCGATCGTGCAGAATTCAGTGATCACTTTGTCAAGATGGACTTGCTGGTGGGTTGCCATAAAGCTGGTGCGAAGCGCTTCATGGCCAGGCATGACGCCGGGCCGGATGAAGGCGTTCACATACACACCGGCATCAAAAAGTTTTTTCCAGAAGAGAAGAGTTTTCTCCTGATCGCTGATCAGCACCGTGACAATAGCTGTACGGGATGGCATCAGGGTGAATCCGGCATTGAGCAGTGCCTGGCGAACGTAATCGGTATTGGAGATGAGCCGATTCATGAGTTCCGGTTCGGTGCGGATGATTTCGAGAGTGGCGAGAACGGCTGCCACGCTTGCCGGTGTGGGTGAAGCGCTGAAAATGAGTGAAGAGGCGTTATGTTTGATATAGTTTATGACGCTGCGGTCGCCTGCAACGTACCCACCGAGTGAACCGAAGGTTTTTGAGAATGTCCCCATGATGAGGTCAACCTCACTGACAAGACCGAATTCCGATGGTGTTCCTCTGCCTTTTTTGCCGATCACACCAACGGCATGAGCGTCGTCAATGAGAATACGTGCGTTATATTTTTTGGCCAGTTTCACAAGGTTAGGAAGGTCGACAATTTCACCCGAGACCGAGAAGACTCCATCTGAAACGATCAGGCGGCCTGCTGATGCCGGGATGGTCTGAAGCACGCGCTCCAGGTCTTCCATATTGTTATGGTTGTAGCGAACCAGATTTGCTCCGGCCCCCTGTGCCATAATGGATGCGGCAACAAGACTTGCGTGGTTGTCGCGGTCAGAGACGATATATTCGCCGCGCTGGACCAGCGTGGGAATAATACCCTGTCCGGTCTGATAGCCGGTGCTGAAAAGCAGGCAGCGCTCTTTTTCAAAAAAGTCAGCAAGCTTCTCTTCCAGTTCGACGTGCAGGTTTACTGTGCCGGTCATATACCGCGATCCGCTGCAGCTTGTGCCATATTTGTTTATAGCATTGATTGATGCAGCTTTTACTCTCGGATCGGCAGTAAGGCCAAGATAGTTGTTTGAACCGGCCATAACCAGCTTTCGTCCGCCAAAAGAGACGACCGGACCTTCATTTTCGTCTATTGGATGAAAAAAGGGATATATGCCCTGAGACTTCACCTCGTCGGCTATCGTATACTCAACGCACTTTTTAAATAAATCTTTCGTTTTCTCCACAGGAATGCAATTTTACTTCAGCTGTAACAAAAAGCTGGAATTTCTTGTTTTTATGGTCGTCTCGTTTCGTTTTTACAGATGACCAGTTTCAAGTAAGCGGATTTTGCTTAGAATCCGAAATGTATCAAAAATTTTATTTTTTTTGTTAACACAGGTGCCGGTTTTTTTTGTTGGATGAAAAGCCTGTAAGGGAGATGCCGCTTGAGTTGCTGAATTAATGGAGTCAAAGGGTTATGAGTGAAACAATATTAGTAACGGGTTCGAGTGGTTTTATTGGTGCGCGATTACTGAAACATCTTGCAGATGAGGGTGAGAAGGTAAGAGTTTTTCTTCGTCCGGAGAGTAAAGGTGACTCTTTTCCGGAAGGTGTTGAGGTCGTGCGGGGCAGTTTTTGTGATTTGGAGGCTCTTGGCCGTGCGGTGCATGGTGTCGACAGGATTGTGCATCTTGCAGGGGTCACAAAAGCACTTGACGAGGCAGGCTATGATGCGGGTAATGTGATGCCGGTGCAGAATCTGCTTTTGGCCGTCAATTCATATAATCCGGGACTCAAACGCTTTTTGCTTGTTTCGTCATTGACGGTTGCCGGCCCTGCATCGGAAGGGATATGCGGGGTCAGGGAGTCCGACATACCCATGCCGGTGAGCGCCTATGGCCGCAGCAAGTTACGGGCGGAAACCCTCTGTATGGAGAGTTCGTCCCGAATTCCGGTTACCATAGTGCGTCCTCCTGCGGTTTATGGCCCGGGTGACCGGGATGTCCTGCAAGTTTTTCAGATGCTTGACAAAGGGTTGCTGGTATCTCCGGGCAGTGCCGCCCGTCAGCGTTTCAGCATGATTTATGTTGATGATCTTGTCAGAGGTATGATGATGGCGGCCCGCTCGGAGTTGTCTGCAGGACGTACCTATTATATTACTTCCCCACGGTCATGGTCATGGGATGATCTGGTTGCTGCCGTGCAACCGGTGCTTGGTTCCAAGCATGTGCACACGTTGTCACTGCCGAAACCCCTCGTATTTTTTGCTGGTATGGTTGTCGGGATGGCTGCGTCGTTACGGGGAATCCCTTTACTGATCAATCGTGATAAGGCCAATGAGCTTGTGCAGGATTTTTGGGTCTGCTCCTCAGAGCAGGCAGAGATTGATCTTGGTTTTACGGCAGCAACATCTCTTGGCGAAGGGGTTGAAAAAACAATTGCATGGTACCGTCGAAATGGATGGCTGTGAATCCCTGATCGTTTATCCCAGCAACTTCTGCATGAGTCTCAGGAGCAGATATTTTTCGTCAGGGTAGGGAAGAATCCCTTTGAGAGCGGCATCAGTCTCTCTCAGGGCAGAGATAGCATATTCTGCATCCTGTATAGAAAATGATCTGGTATAGGAAAGGTAGTTTTTGACGAAGTACTCCTGTTTGCCGTACATGCCAAGTGTTTTTGCGATTTCTGCCGGGGGAAGCTGCCGTACTTCGGGCAGAGAGAGTTTCCAGAGGCGGATATAAAAGGTGGTCAGAAAGCGGACGATGCTGCCGAGTCCTTCTTTCTGTCCCTCCTGTTCCATGATCATGAGCGATATACCGCTGCAGAGTCTCAGATTACGTTCTGCAAAGGCTTTTTCGAGTTCAAAGACATTGTAGGTGCGTGATATGCCTACGGAGTCATAGACATCAGGCGCCGTGATGCGTTTATCCTGGCTTCGGGCAGAGGCGTACATGATGATCTTTTCAATTTCCTGGCATATCTCACGCGCCGATGGCTGGATATAGGCAGTGAAGGCTTTGAGAGCATCCGGCTCAAATGTCCAGCCGAAAGCTTTTGCTCTGTTGGATGCGAAAAGATCGGGCGCCTTTATGGCAGGGAAATCGTGACGGTATTTTTTTAATCCGCTGAAGGGGGATTTTTCAATCTCTTTTTTATCGATCTGATCGGCATCAAGCACGAGAACGGTAAATTCTGCCGGACTTGACAGGTAACGGCTGAATTTTTCTTCATGCTCTTTCTGTTGCTCCCTGGTCGGAGGCTTTTTGATTTTTTCAAACTGCCTTACAATGACAAGCTGTTTTTGGGTAAACATGGGATATTCTGAGGCCTTTGATACCAGTTCACCAAGCGTGTGATCGGGAGCGTAAAGAATCCGGGTGTTGCAGGCGGCATCACTTTCCGATGGAAAAACCGCCGTTTTGATCATGTCGGTGAACTCTTCCTTGAGGTAACTTTCCGGTCCGTAAAAGAGATAAACCGGTGAAATTGTTCCGGCAATAATATTTTTTTTCAGTGCATCCATCGTTGCTATAGGGTAATACGGGGTGCACCGGAGCGCACCCTGTTTTTTTGACCTGCTTTTTTTCCTGACACCCTGTCATGGAGCCTGATCGTTCTCTGTTCCGAATGACCAGGAAAACGGGGATTGTTTCAGAAGGGCAGGTCGTCCTTTTCATTTTCAAGCATCGGAACCGAAGGGGGAGCTGGCGGCAGTTGATGGTCAGATGTAGTCTGCTGGCGCTCGTAACCTGTCGGGCCACCTTCATATTGGCCAGATCCGGACGGTTTGCCATCAAGCATCTGCATTTCGCTGATTACGATTTCTGTGGTGTACTGCTTGACGCCCTCTTTCTCCCAGTTCCGGGTCTGCAGTTTTCCCTCAACGTAGACTTGCGATCCCTTGTGCAGATATTCTTTACAGATTTCGGCAAGTCGTCCCCATGCGACAATTCTGTGCCATTCAGTTCTCTCCTGCACTTCGCCTTGCTGGTTCTTGAATTTTTCGCTTGTTGCAATCGTGAAGTTCGCAACTGTTGTTGATCCTGCCAGCCGGCTTTCTGGTTCACCACCGAGTCTGCCGATCAGCATTACCTTATTAAGTCCTCTTGCCATGGTATTTGGAGGTTCGTTTAAAAAAAATTCAGGAATAGCTTTCTCTCAAATAACAAAGATAAAATTATCTCTTTTATACTGCAAGCAGTTCGGCGTCAATGACAGGACCCTCCTGACAGAGCAGGATGCTGCGGAGTCCACCATCCGGGCTCTTGACTTCAACGCTGCATCCGTAGCAGATCCCGATGCCGCAGCCCATAACCGATTCAAGTGAGACGTCGCATGCCAGATGGTGTTCGCGGCAGAATCCCGCAAGTGCTTTAAGCATAGGATTTGGACCGCACGCGAAAACTTTGAGAGTTCCCTTTTTTTCAAGTCCGGTCATTTCGCTTTCAAGGAGTTCTATAACGGTGCCACGATATCCTGCTGAACCATCATCAGTTGCAAACAAGCAGTTTGAAAGATCCCTTGCGAGCAGTTCTTCCTTTGTCCGCCCTCCAATGAAATTGATGACTGGTGTGCCTTTTGCTGCAAGTGTTCTTTCAAGAAAGAGCATGGGGGCTGTGCCGATTCCTCCGGAAACAAGAATGGCTGTGCTGAACTCCCTGCTGGTGATATCGAAACAGTTTCCGAGCGGGCCGAGCACCAGTACTGTTGAACCTGTTTCGGTGTCGCAGAAAAGCGATGTGCCGTGTCCGATTGATTTAACCATGATGTCGATGAGCCCTCCGCGTACATTGTGTATCGAAAATGGTCTTCTGAGCAGTGGCAGTGTGGCGTCGTTGACCTTGACGTTGACAAAGTTGCCAGGTTTTGCTACAGCGGCAATTGCCGGGCAATCGAGGGTGATAATGCTGACGGCACTGTTGATGTGGATGGTCTGGACGACAGTAGCCCTGATATCGACGATGGAGTTTGTTTCGAGCATGGCAGGGCTCATGATAATAGTTGGATGATGCGACGGATCGTGAGATTAATTAAGTGAGCAGAATACTCATTTGCAAGTTCTTCCATCGAGATAAAAAAGTTTTAATTTTTAACCTTGTTTGAAGTGTGTATGTTAGATCTTTTGTAGTGTCAGCTCTGAGTTATATCTTTAACTTTTCTGATTTTTCTTCAGCGTTCCTAAATCCAATGTCCGGTTCATGCGTATTTTAACTTTTACAGGTAAAGGCGGGGTAGGCAAAACCAGTGTCTCTGCGGCTACGGCAGTCCGCTTATCGCAGCTGGGTTATCGCACACTTATCCTTTCAACCGATCCCGCACACAGTCTATCGGATTCGTTTAACCTGCCTCTTGGCGCCGAACCAACAAAGATCAAGGAGAATCTTCATGCCATTGAGGTCAATCCTTATGTGGACCTGAAGCAGAACTGGCAGTCCGTACAAAAATACTACACAAAGGTTTTTATGGCCCAGGGTATCTCAGGGGTCATGGCAGATGAAATGACAATTCTGCCCGGTATGGAAGAGCTGTTCTCTCTCTTGAGGATCAAGCGGTATAAAGCCTCCGGACTTTATGATGTTCTGGTGCTTGATACAGCCCCGACGGGTGAAACCCTGCGGCTCCTCTCCCTTCCCGATACGCTTGCCTGGGGTATGAAGGCGATCAAAAATGTCAATAAATACCTGATCAAGCCGCTCAGCAAGCCTCTTTCAAAAATGTCGGATAAAATCGCCTTTTTTATTCCTCCGGCAGATGCCGTTGAGTCGGTTGACCAAGTTTTTGAAGAGCTTGAAGATATCCGCGAGATTCTTACGGATAATAAGAAATCAACGGTGCGCCTGGTGATGAATGCAGAGAAAATGTCGATCAAGGAGACCATGCGTGCCTTGACCTATCTGAACCTGTACGGTTTCAAGGTTGATATGGTGCTGGTCAACAGGCTGCTTGATACAAAAGAGGACAGTGGCTATCTGGAGAACTGGAAAGCTATTCAGCAGAAGTATCTTGGAGAGATAGAAGAGGGCTTTTCCCCCCTTCCGGTTACAAAACTCAGGATGTACGAAAAGGAAATTGTTGGACTCAAGTCACTTGAGTTGTTCGCCAAAGATATGTATGGCGACACTGATCCGGCCGATATGATGTATGACGAACCACCGATAAAATTTGTCCGTAACGGTGAAGTCTACGAGGTACAGTTGAAGCTCATGTTCGCCAACCCTGTTGATATTGATGTTTGGGTAACCGGTGATGAGCTGTTTGTACAGATCGGTAATCAGCGGAAAATCATCACCCTTCCGATCAGCCTGACCGGACTTGAACCGGGTGATGCCGTCTTCAAGGACAAGTGGCTTCATATCCCTTTTGACCTTAATCGTCAGGAGCAAAGCCGACAGCAAAAAGAACAAAAAGCATACGATAGAGGATAATGCCCGAGTTGAAGAGTATTTGTTTTGATCGATATTTATGTTTAACTTTCATTAAAGTAATTTCATTAGTTTCATAACCATAACAGGGGCTTTTTTGTAGCGGCCTCATTTCCAGGGAGAGTGATATGTCGGAATCGTACCAGAAACTGCGTAAGGATTTTAAGGAACTTGAATTTACCGATCGCCTTACCTTTCTTGCTGAAAGTGTGCTTTTGACCGGACAGAGTGCTGTTGTAGGTGGTTTGAATCTTGCCGGTAATATCTTTGATACGGTAACTGGTACCGTAGGCGCTGTTATCGACGCATCGGGCATCGGCAATCTGCTTGGCAGTACCGGTGGTGTTGTTGGTGAGACGATTGACAGGGTTGCTATTACCGTTAAAGACGCATCCAGAACTGCCGGAGAACTCTATGTCAGTGCCGTTGAAACCGTTGAAAATGCAACAGGAAATGCTGCAACAGCAGTTGGCGATGCAGGTGTATCTGCATCAGAAGTTGTCAAGAATTTTGCAGGTTCTTTTCAGAAGGGTCAGATAAAAAAATAAGGACGGGCCATTTTTTGCCTGGTAGTTGTTTCTGAAGAAGTCTGTAAAAATCTTTTTTTGTGTTTTTTTGATTATTCTATAAATTGAGTCAAGAATTTTTATTCTAATAATTTTCCAACAATTAAATTCCAAGGAGGAATTATGAGTGGTGGTGGCGTTTTTACCGATATCCTGGCTGCAGCCGGACGCATTTTTGAAGTGATGGTTGAGGGGCATTGGGAAACAGTCGGTATGCTGTTTGATTCTCTGGGCAAAGGTACAATGAGAATCAACCGCAATGCTTATGGCAGCATGGGCGGAGGCACAAGCCTTCGTGGTTCTTCACCTGAAGTTTCAGGATATGCTGTTCCTTCAAAAGCTGTTGAATCAAAATTCGCAGAGTAAGCATCAGAGAGTTATGCTCTTAGCACAGGCAGTGAAAAGGTTAAAGCTTTCACTGCCTTTTTTTGTTTTCATAAAAAGCCATCCACTTTGGCGTCATCGCCTGATTTCTGTTTATTATAAAATTTTCATAGATTTAAAATCAACGTGCTAATCAGTATCAAGTGAACAGGTATGGGTAATGGCTAATTTATCTTTGTATGTTTCAGCGCAGACCGAGCAGAGTGATGTGACTGAGTTTTTTCAGAAAGGACTCATGCATGCCGGTGAGAATCCTGTTGCATTTTTTGAAGGGGTTTTTTACGAGTCACACCAAGAGCGCGTTGGTAATATTGCCTTTCAGGATTATCTGATCTATACCGACAAGGCTGTTTACTTCTGGGCAAGGGGTTCTAATAAAGACTATCTTGACAGATTTAATCTTGGTTGCGTCTCTGTGAACAGCCGGAATAAAGATCATGATTTTGCGACGCTTAATTTTAAGGTTCGCCGTGAGGATAAGGATCCTGTCTATGTAATTTTTGATATGGTTGAACTGAGGGAAGCTGAATTGATTATAAAGCTTCATACGGTTATTGAATCGATCATAGAAGAGCGTTTTGGCCTTAATTACCGGAAAAATCTTCCGGATGATGTTTCTCTTCTTATACAGCAGGGGGTAAGGAGTGTTTGTGTTCCCCAGGTTATCTCTATTCGTTTTGATGCTCCTGATTCCTCTCAGCGGGAGAGCCATATCGGTTATGGCCAGGATTTGCTTGAGCAATATAAGGCCTCCATCGGTTATCCGGCGGATGATAAAGGGCCTCAGCAAGGTGGAGCCCCATATGGAGGAGTGCATGGCGGAGAGCATAATCAGGAAGGATTTTCTCCTGCGGATGTTTTGAAGGGAATTGAAAATATCCTTCCTACAGATCCTGCCTCACTGAAAAGAATTGCAGGTTCAATCAAGGAGATGATTGGAGATGCACCATTCAAGATTCGTGACCAGATCAAGAGTGACCTGCAGCATGTTCCCGGCATGCTTAGCGCGCTTACTGAGTTGCTCAATAGTATAGCTGATAATCCTCAGGCCGAGCGTTTTGTTCTCAATATCGTTAAAACCGCCGTTAAAAATGATGGTGTAATCGGATCGGTTGGAAAGCTTATAAAGCTCTCTTCCAGTTTTAGCGATAACTCGAAGAGGAAGGCGCAACGACCAGCGCCAAAAGCAGATAATACTGCCTCAGATGATGATTCTTCACAAAACAGGCACCGCGACTCAGGTGACGATAACGACCACACGTTCAGAAGAAAGAGCATTCATATAACAAGCAATGATGATGCGACGCTGAATGATGATTGTTTCAGCAGCGATCCTGTTTCAACTGAGTTGAAGAATACGATTTCTGCTGTGTCCAGGGGGTCAGGAGCCAGAGAAAATGACATTGAAAGTGATGCCGGCTCGAAGCGTAAAAAGATTGCGATCAAATCTCTTGACGAGAATGTCCCGCCAATTGTGAAAAATATGATGAGTACGGATGACTCTCAGGGTGCTGGAGAACGTGTTTCAAGAAATAAAATCAGAATTAAGACGGATGAAGATGATGTTCGTCCGGCAGAAAAAATCAGTTCGGTATCGCTGCATGAAGATGATGTTCCGGAAAAAAGTGCATCTGATGCAACTCGCATGACAGGAAATGAGACCGGTACCGAAAGAGCAGCTCAGCAAAAGAACGTATTCAATCAAGATTAAGTCCACTCAATAGTTTTATTATCAACATGAGAATTATTCTTTACTTGGGTAAAGGAGGTGTAGGGAAAACTACAGTTTCAGCTTCATCGGCAACAGCAATTGCCCGAAGGGGACAACGGGTTTTGATCATGAGTACCGATGTTGCTCACAGTCTTGCTGATGCATTGAATTCTGAGCTCTCGTCTACTCCGGTTGAGGTTGAAAAAAATCTCTTTGCCATGGAGGTAAATGTTCTCGCGGAAATCAGGGAGAACTGGAATGAGCTTTATTCTTATTTCTCATCGATTTTAATGCATGATGGGGCAAATGAAGTTGTTGCTGAAGAACTTGCCATCATGCCGGGTATGGAGGAGATGATCAGTCTGCGCTATATCTGGAAAGCTGCGAAATCAGGTAATTATGATGTTGTTGTTGTTGATGCTGCTCCAACCGGAGAGACCATGCGTTTGCTCGGAATGCCTGAATCGTACGGATGGTATGCCGATAAAATTGGCGGATGGCATTCAAAAGCCATTGGTTTTGCAGCGCCGCTTCTCAACAAGTTCATGCCGAAGAAAAATATCTTCAAGCTTATGCCTGAGGTGAATTCTCATATGAAAGAGCTCCACGCCATGCTTCAGGATAAAACCATAACGACTTTCAGGGTTGTCCTTAATCCTGAAAATATGGTTATCAAGGAGGCTTTGCGCGTCCAGACCTATCTTAATCTGTTCGGTTACAAGCTTGATGCTGCCATCGTTAACAAGATTCTTCCTTCAAGCTCATCAGACAGCTATCTGCAGAGCCTTATCGATATTCAGAGCAAGTATCTCAAGGTGATAGAAAACTGCTTCTACCCTGTGCCGATTTTCAGGGTGAAACAATCAACGGCAGAAATCATCAATACCGACAGGCTCTATCAGTTGAGCCAGGAGATGTTTGGTGAAAACAATCCCGCAGATATACTTTACACGAATGATAAAACCCAGATGCTGGAGAAAATCAACGGAAAATATGTTCTCAGTCTTTACCTGCCGAATGTTGAAGTGAAGAAGCTTAATGTGAATATCAAGGGTGATGAGCTGCTGGTTGATATCAATAACTTCCGTAAAAGCATTATTCTGCCGAATGTTCTTGTTGGCCGCAAGACGGAGGGTGCTGACTTTGCTGAAGGGAACCTGAATATCACTTTTGCCAACTAAGAGAGCCGGACAGGGATTTAAAGGATAATCGCTCCACTTATTAAAGGACGGACAGCTATCGAGAGGCTGACCGTCCTTTTTTTATCTTGATCCCGTTTTTTATCTTGATCAGTACCGAAGGGTCGCTGCAGCATTCGAGAAGCTGCAGAATGCTTTTTTGCATTGCCGTGTGGAGAGGATTGGCAATGTCGAGCAGAGGGATTAGAACAAATTTACGGCAATGCAGTTCAGGGTGCGGGATTGAAAGTGTTCCGGTGTGGAGGCAAAGCTCATCATAGAGCAGTATGTCGAGGTCAATGACTCTCGGACTCCATCGAGGATAGGCATCCGGCCGTCCAAGTTCCTGTTCAATGGCTTTACACTGCATGCGCAACTCTTCTGGAGGAAGCAATGTCTCAAGCAGAACGACGCCGTTATAAAAGCGGTTTTGTTCACTCTCGCCGACCGGTTCAGTCATATAGACAGATGAAACTGCACATACCGATGTCTCTTTAAGAAGTGCGAGCAGATTCAGGGCCTCCTGCAGGTGCAGGAGACGGTCACCGATATTTGATCCTATCCCGATAAAGACTTTGTGAACCGGTGTCATTTCAGTGACGTGGGGTGGAGTAATCGGCTTCGGCATAATCGCAGATTCCGTCAACTGGCGGGTTACGTTTGCGAACCCTGATGGCGACGTGCTCAAGAACGGGAAATTCATTGAGGAGATCATGGGCTATCTCATAGGCGACTGCTTCGATGAGAAAGTATTTTCTCAGGGTCAGCGCTTCCCGTATTTTCTTGTATACAGCACCGTAATCGATGGTTTTCGTTATCTCATCATTTTGCGCTGCTTCGGTGAAGTCAAACGTGAGTTCCGCATCGACTTCATATTTTGCTCCAACGGTATGCTCTTCCTTGAGTACACCATGGTGTGCATAAAAAACCATGTTTACCAGCCGGACGCATGAGTTGGTGTACTTTGCCATAAAATTTCCGGGTGATGAATAATCGTCAGATACATGCTTTTTAAGTGTATCGTGACTGCTGTTCAGGGTTTGATTTTTTTTTCATATTTGTTGCCGATAACCTTGCATTCGGGGATGCAGAACCATAAGAGCATATCGGAGTTGCCGTCATTCAATACTTTGAAACTGCCGGAATCAAAAACAACTTCAACGATAATGTTGTCCAATAACAAAAGATCCCCTTCGTAAATCTCGTGACCATCTTTATCATCAAGTCCGGTGCACTGCAACCATTCGGAGCGTTGCCTGAACTTGAGAAAATCAACATCCCGGGTGTTTACTGTAGAGAACTTCCAGATATCCTCAAGTGATGTTACGTCCTGAAATAATGCTTTAAATCTGATTTTATTGATATCCATGAAGATCATCTATTGAAAGCCCCGAAACCGGGCAGTGCTTCGAGAATATTGCATATGCTGATATCCGCCCATATCGTCAAAAAATAATATAACAATTCTCTATCTCGTTTTACTACAGGCCATAAATACCGCTCTTATGAGGCATTGTTGCTAAGCTTGAAGCACCTGTACCAGCTAAATGTGGCTGCTGAAGCAAATGGTACGACGGTTTGTTATTCAAAATTTACTACCTTTGAGCGGAAATATGTTTTTTTCAATGCACCAGAAACGGCAATTATGAAGAACAAGGCTCGTAATGATTTTTACGAGGGGTGCCGTGCAAGGGCCATCATGCTGGCCCTTGAAGAGGATCGCTATACAGGCGATATTACAACTCTTGCGACTATTAATCCACGTCAGGGGGGGAGTGCTGTTGTCAGGGCCAAGGAGGATGGCATTGTGGGTGGAGCTGATGTTGCCGCCCAGGTTTTTGCCGCCTGTGATCCCAAGCTTGCTGTTGTGCTGCATCGCAGCGATGGTGAGGCTGTTTACCGCGGTGACATGATTCTTGAAGTGACAGGAAAACTTGCCCCACTGCTCATCGGTGAACGTACTGCACTTAATTTCATGCAGCGCATGTCTGGAATTGCAACCAGAACGAGGGCCTATGTCGACAAGATTTGTCATACTGGCGTTAAAATTCTTGATACCCGAAAGACCGCCCCGGGCTTGCGCTATTTTGACAAGGAGGCCGTCAGGATTGGCGGAGGTCAGAATCATCGCTTCGGATTGTTCGACATGATCCTCATCAAGGATAACCACATTGATGCTTCCGGAGGTATTGCCAAGGCGATTCATCATGCCCGGTCATATCGTGAAAAACAGAAACTTGAGGTGAAGATAGAAACCGAGGTTCGTTCAATGGAAGAGTTAAGGGCAGCTCTGGTGTACCTGCCGGATATTATTCTTCTTGATAACTTTACTCCTGAGCTGCTGAAAGAGGCTGTCGTTCATGTCAGGAAAAGCTGCAATAGTGTGCTTCTTGAGGCGTCGGGCAATGTCGGTATGCACAATGTGCTGGACGTTGCTGAAACCGGTGTTGACTTTATTTCAATCGGAGAGCTGACACACAGCGTCAAGGCTCTTGATCTTTCAATGACGATCAAGCTTGTCTGAACGGAGATTGAAACTATGGATGTCGGGGTGGATATTGTTGATCTTGACCGGATAGCATCGCTATACAGCCGTTATGGCATGAAGTTTCTCCAGCGGTTTCTTTCCGAAGCGGAAATCGCTCTTTGCCTCCATAAACCACAGGTTGTCGCAAGTATCGCTGGCCGTTTTGCAGCTAAAGAAGCTGTTGTCAAGGCTCTCGGAACAGGATTTTCGGATGGTGTACACTGGAAGAGTTTTGAAATACTCAATGATGAACGGGGTCGTCCATTTGTGCAGCCTGCTGATGCCAGCTGTTTTTCTCCCGGATGTTCCATTAAAATTTCTATCGCCCATGACCATCATGCTGCTGTAGCGATGGCGTTGATTGATGGACTATGAGTGCCAAAAAAAAGCAGGAGCTCTTTCAGAGTAACTCCTGCTTTTTTATGAAAACTGAAGATCAGTCCTGGTGAGCCGGAATCGGTTTCTCTTCCTCGGTGATGGTTATCTTCGACTTGATGATGTTGTAAATCTTATCTTTGAGAATAGTATCGGTGATATAATCCCTGAACTCGTCTGACATGAAGGTGCTCAGGAGTTCTTCGGCATTCATGGCCTCACCTTTTTCCGCCTCCTTTTCAGCGTAAGCCTTGATGTCTTCATCCGAGACTGAAAGATTTTCATTTTCAGCTATTTTCTGGCTTATAAGCAGCCATTGAGCATGTTTTTCAGCATTCGGCCTCATGGCATGCCGGAACTGCTCTTCATCAAACCCTTTAGGAAAGTTTCCTCCCATCTGACGCTTGGCATTTTCAACGAGCATTTTCGAGAACGATGCAATCATGGATTTCGGAGCAGGGACCGGGTTTTCTTCAATCAGTTTAGCCGAGATGGATTCAAGGAACTCCTCATCGGATTTCAGGAGAAAGTGCTGTTCGAGCTGAATCCGGACGTCGGCTGTGAAGTCAGTAACTGATTCAAATTTCTGCCCGGTGATCTCTTTAACCAGTTCATCGGTAAGTTCAGGCAGTTCAAGCCGTTTGATTTCACTGATGACAACACGGAAACGAGAAGGCTCTGCAGACTCTTTCTGATCGTTTTCAACGTCGACACTTTCACCTGCTTTTTTTCCTGTAAGCGCTTTGCGGAAAGGGTTCTCTTCGGGAAGGTACTCAAGCGTGAAGTGATGGTTTTCAGTTTTATCCCCTTCTTCAGGTTCGCCGGCTTCATTGATCCTGTACACATCGCCAATCACGGTATCGGTTGATGATGCGGCTTCGTCGACGCTGATGAGGGTCCCGTGTCCTTTGAGAATAAGGTTTATTTCACGCTCAATATCACCATCGGTAATGACATAGCGGTTTTGTGTGAATGTATTTCCACTGAAATCTTTCAGTTCAAATTCGGGATGGATTTCGTATGAGAGCTGGATTTTCAGTTCATCGGGCGCAAAAGTGAAGTTGATGATTTGTGCGCGACTTGCTGGTTTGATGTTATCGGCATCAGCAATTTCACCGAAATATTTGGATGCCATTTTTTCGGCAATTGTTGCCTCAATTGAGGGGCCTGCCAGTTTTTTAATCAAGCTTGCCGGTGCATGTCCTTTTCTGAATCCCTTGATCTGAATGTTTCTTTTTGCCTCTTCCAGTTCCTGGTTATATTCGGTACCGAACTCTTCTGCGGAAAGAATAATTTCCAGTTCCTGTTCGGTTTCGCTAACGTTCTTGATATTCTTTTGCAAGGCTCTCGTAGGTTAATTAGTAATGGTGAAAAATTAAAAGTTAACAAGATACGAATAAATCTTGTGTTTTAAAACAGAGCATCTCTATCCTTTGTATTACCGCCCGGGTTTGTAGACCAGTGTTGAGTAGGCGGCATCGTGCAGCATCTTTACTGCTGCTTCGGCGATATCTTCAGCGGTGACCGCCTCAAGAGCAGCGGTTTTTTCTTCAGGTTCAATGTATCTTCCAAAATAGGAGAGGTCTGATGCTGTCTGTGACATTCTGCGTGTCATTTTTTCCATGCCCATGATATGAGATCCGAGCAGTTTCGTTTTTGCAGCCTGCACCTCTTCCGGGTCGGGTTGCTTCAGCGCATCGCTCTGGAGCAGTTCCCTGATGAGCTCAAGGGTAACCTTGGTTTTGTTGCCGTCGGTTCCGGCATAGATATTCAGTGCCGTCAGATCGTCGTAAAAGGTGACCGATGAATAAACGTTGTATGCCAGTCCACGTTTCTCCCGAAGTTCCAGATTAAGCAGAGAGCTCATACCGTTGCCGAGCATGGAGTTGAGCACCATCAGGCTGTAAAAGAGCGGGTCGTGGCGTGCGATTGCGGTGCCGACGACGATCTGTGCCTGGCAGACCCGTTTTTTCAGTGTCAGGGTAAAGGGGGTGTAATCTTCTGCAAGGAAAGGCTGGCGGACATACTGGCTTCCGGAAGGCTCCCTGAGCTTGTTGAGAAATCGTTCTCCAAGCTGCATAATCTCGTCGTGATGAACCATGCCGGTAGCCGTGACAAGCATTTTTTGCGGAATATAGTGCTGCCGCATGAAGGTTTTCAGGTTATCGTCACTGAAGGCTTCAACGCTTTTTTCAGTGCCAAGGATTGGCGTGCCAAGAGGGTGGCGGGGAAACGAGCGCAGGTCGAACTCATCGAAAATAAGCTCTTCAGGGGTGTCGTTGACGCTGCTGATCTCCTCAATGACCACCTCTTTCTCTTTTTCGATTTCTTCAGGAGGAAAAACCGGGTCGCAGACAAGATCGGAGAGAAGGTCGAAAGATGGTTCCAGATGTTCAGGAAGGCAGCGCAGGTAGATGCAGGTCTGTTCTTTGGTGGTGAAGGCATCAAGATAGCCGCCGTGTTTTTCAATGTTTCTGGCGATATCGATGTATGTGCGCCGACTCGTACCTTTAAAGAGCGCGTGTTCAATGAAATGTGCCAGTCCCGGAGAGTCGCCGGGGTCATCGCGAGAGCCAGCATCAATCTGGATGCCGAGTGTAACACTTTTTACCAAAGGGACAGCATCCGTGATGATCCTTAATCCGTTCGTCAGAACTCCTTGATGAACTGAAGTTTCTGAAAAGGGCGATGGCTGACGGCGGGAATTTTCTTTCGTCATTACTGAATAATTTTCTGATGCTTGTGACAGGAATTGAATGCAATGTAGTTTTAATTCTTATTTTTATGAACAGTGAAGGTTTTGCCGTTGTTTATTCTCTGCTGCCGGGATACTTTTTTATTCGGGTATTTTGCCTGAAATTCAGAAAAACACTGTTGTACCCGGAGTTTTCAGCGGGGAATGCACGGGAATAAACAGACGGAACTATTGCGGCGTTTCATGCTCAACTCATCAATTGTCATAACCGGAGCTACCGGATATATAGGTTCCCAGATTGTTCTTGCGCTGCTTTCACGGTTTTCAGGAGAGATCCGATGCAAGGTGATTGCCCGGAAGAGCTCAAACTGCTCTTTTCTTGAGGGATTGCCGGTTGAAATTGTCAGGGCAGACATTCTTGATCCTCTTGCCCTGATCGATGCCTTCAGGGGAGCAGATACGGTATTTCATTGCGCAGGCCTTATCTCCTATACAAGGAATTCCCGTAACGCACTCTATGAGGCGAATGTTATCGGGACAAGGAATGTTGTCAATGCGGCTCTTTACAATAATGTCCGAAGGCTCGTCATGACCAGCTCCATTGCTGCTGTCGGGGCTTCTGAGGATGGTTCACCGGCCATCGAGTCAACCTCTTTTCAGGAGTGGCAACGCAGGAACGGTTATATGGAGGCCAAGCATCTTGCCGAACTTGAGGGGTTGCGCGGCGTCGCAGAAGGACTTGAAGTTGTGCTGGTCAATCCCGGTGTTGTCATTGGCATAGACCGAAAAAACCCCGCTTCGGTCAGCTCCTCGAACGATGTGCTGCGTCTCATTTATCAGGGAAAGCTGCCGCTCTTCCCTGCTGGAGGTACCGGTTTTGTCGATGTCCGTGATGTGGCTGATGCTCATATAACAGCATGGGAAAAAGGGCGTTCAGGGGAGCGTTATATTGTTGTCGGCAACAATCTGACGTTTCGGGAGCTTTTTGCCCGTATAGGGACTCTTGCTGGCAGCAGTACAGGGCACGCATTCATGGTGCCAAAGAGTATCGGTCTGCTTGCCGGTCTTGGCGGAGAGCTCTGGTCGATGTTTTCGAACAGCCATTCCTTTGTCAGTCTGGAGAGCATACGGATTGCATCAAGGATTCTTGCCTATAATAACACCAGGTCGGAACAGGAGCTCGGTTTGTGCTACCGGGATCTATCCGAAACGCTCAAGACTCTCTTATAACCTGAAGAATCCACTTTTCCTCCAATTTTATCATGTATATGCTATGGATACTCAGAAAAACGAAAAAAAAGCTGTTGCGGTTGATCCTGCAAAACTCAAACAATTGAACCTTGCTGTCGAAGCACTTGAAAAACAGTTTGGCAAGGGAGCTATCATGCGCCTTGGTGACGATTCGGCGGGAATGAAGGTGCAGTCGATTTCAACAGGATCGATGACCCTGGATTTTGCCCTCGGTGTAGGCGGCTTGCCCCGTGGCAGGGTAACTGAAATTTATGGCCCGGAATCTTCGGGAAAAACAACTCTTGCTCTTCATGTTATTGCTGAAGCGCAGAAAGTGGGGGGAATTGCTGCTATCGTCGATGCCGAACATGCCTTTGATCCTACTTACGCACGAAAGCTTGGTGTCGATATCAACGCCTTGCTTATCAGCCAGCCGGAATCCGGCGAGCAGGCACTCTCCATTGTGGAGACGCTCGTCAGGAGCAATGCCATTGACGTGGTTGTAGTTGATTCTGTTGCCGCTCTGGTACCCCAGGCAGAACTTGAAGGCGAGATGGGCGACAGCGTCATGGGACTGCAGGCGCGACTTATGAGCCAGGCACTGCGCAAACTGACCGGTGCGATTTCAAAATCGAGCTGCGTCTGTATTTTTATCAACCAGCTTCGCGACAAGATCGGTGTTGTGTATGGGAATCCTGAAACCACGACTGGTGGCAAGGCATTGAAATTTTATTCGTCAGTTCGACTTGATATTCGTAAAATTGCACAGATCAAGGATGGCGAGGAGATTATGGGGAACCGTACCAGGGTAAAGGTAGTTAAAAACAAGGTGGCTCCTCCTTTCAGGACGGCTGAGTTTGATATTCTTTATGGTGAGGGTATTTCTGCGATGGGTGAACTGATTGACCTGGCGGTTGAGTTCGGGGTCGTGAAAAAGGCAGGATCATGGTTCAGTTATGGTACTGACAAACTTGGTCAGGGACGTGAAACCGTCAAGAAGGCTCTGCGTGAAGATGCTGCTTTGTACAGCAAGATCCAGGCGCAGGTCAAGGAGCTGATGAGTGGTCCGGCAGAGATTATTAACAGGTAGATATGAAAATCGGAGCTATTGAGATTGACCAGCCAGTCATTCTTGCACCGATGGAGGATGTAACCGACAGGGCATTCCGCCAGCTGTGCAAGCGTCACGGGGCGGACATTGTCTATACGGAGTTCATCAGCGCCGAAGCGCTGCGCAGGGGTGTTGAAAAGTCGATGCGCAAGCTGAAGGTTGATGCAATTGAACGCCCATTTGCCATACAGATTTTCGGCAGCAGTGTCGAGTCGATGGTTGAAGCAGCGGTCATTGCCGAAGAGTACTGTCCGGACTATCTCGACATTAATTTCGGATGTCCGACAAAGAAGGTTGCCGGTAAAGGGGCTGGCGCTGCGTTGCTCAGGGAGCCGGAGAAGATGGCCGCTATTTCCGAGGCGGTTGTAAAAGCGGTCAACATTCCGGTCACCGCCAAAACAAGGATTGGGTGGGACCATGAATCGATTAATATTCTTGATGTTCTGCCTCGTCTTGAGGATGCCGGTATACAGGCGCTTGCGCTGCATGGCCGCACTCGCAGTCAGATGTACAAGGGCAGGGCTGACTGGAACTGGATTCGCGCAGTGAAAGAGCGCGCCCGGATTCCGATTATTGCCAATGGAGATATCTGGTCAGCCGAAGATGCAGTTGCCATGTTTGCCGAGACCGGAGCGGATGGTGTGATGATCGGCAGGGGTTCCATAGGCAACCCCTTTATTTTTGAAGCTGCAAAACAGTTGCTGAAAACCGGAAAGCTGATGCTGCCGCCTGATTTTCGTGCAAGGATAGAGGCTGCGATTGAGCATCTGAAGCTTTCCGTACAGTTCAAGGGCGAAAAGTATGGTGTGCTTGAAATGCGACGTCACTATGCCACCTACCTGAAAGGGCTTCCGATGGTGTCGCGGGTACGCAACAAACTGGTGCGCGAGGATGGGTGGGAGCAGGTTATTGATATTCTTTTTGCCTACCGCGAAGAGTGCGAAGGGTATGTGAGGGATGGGAAGATACTTGAGGGAACGGAGTACCTCAATGATCATTCTGATAAACTTTTGTTGAATTATTAAGCCAATAATAGATAATATTTTATGAGTAGTGTGGATTCCCGCTGCCGAGTGGCGGTACTTGGTGCAACCGGCCTTGTGGGCCGAACGATGATCAAGGTTCTGGAAGAGAGAAATTTCCCTGTGACTGACCTTGTTCCCCTTGCCTCATCAAGAAGCGCCGGTCAGGCGGTCACCTTCGGGGGCAAAGAGTTCATTATCCGTGAGCCTTCTGCCGAGGCTTTCGAGGGAGTTGATATCGCCCTGTTTTCTGCAGGCGCGACAGCCAGCAAAGAGTGGGCTGTGGTTGCAGCCGCAGAAGGCGCGGTTGTTATCGACAATTCATCGGCATTCCGCATGGAGCCCGATGTGCCTCTGGTTGTGCCCGAGGTCAATCCCGAAGCTATTTTCAGGGCAGATGGCACCCCCGAGCGGATCATTGCCAATCCCAACTGTTCGACCATTCAGATGGTGGTGGTGCTCAAGCCGCTTCATGACCGCTTCGGCGTCAAGAGGGTGGTTGTTTCGACCTACCAGTCGGTTACCGGCAAAGGAAAGATCGGGCGCGATGCCCTTGAAAGCGAGCTTGCCGGAGAGAGCCAGGAGCAGTTCACCCATTTTCACCAGATTGCCTTCAACGCCGTGCCGCAAATCGATGCTTTCACCGATAACGGCTATACCAAGGAGGAGATGAAGATGGTCAACGAAACCCGCAAGATCATGGGCGACAAGAATATGAGCATTTCGCCTACCACGGTGCGTATTCCGGTCTATGGCGGCCACGGCGAATCGCTCAACATAGAGCTCGAGAGTGAATTTGATATCGAAGAAGTACGAGAACTGCTTCGTCAATCACCCGGTATTATCCTGCAGGATGATCCTTCAGCGAGGCTCTATCCCATGCCGCTCACCTCATATGAGCGCGACGATGTTTTTGTGGGCAGGATTCGCCGTGATTACTGGCATCCCCAGACCCTGAACATGTGGATTGTGGCCGATAACCTCCGGAAAGGCGCGGCAACCAATGCGGTGCAGATAGCCGAAGTGGTTATTGCGAAGAAAGGATAAATTCCTTGTTGTTCGAAAGAGCCATCAGTGCCGAGCTGATGGCTTTGACTGCAGCCGCAGAAGAGAAGGGAAGTTTTTGCGGATTATTGATGGCAATAGATGGGGGTATGCCGAGCGGTTTCAGCTTAATGGATGTCTCCCTCTGGATCAGCGCGATCATTGTCTTGTCGGCCATTGAGCCGGTAACCTGCACACCGGCATCCTGACAGACAGGGTTGTCGATAAGTATATGTATGGTAAAGTATTCAATCTCCTTCCGGTTTTTGACTTCCCTGCATGAGAATTTTTCTATCCTGCCCTTACTTGATATTGTCAGGAGAATAAAGTTGTTCTCAACTTCAAGGATTACCTGTGTATTACTTGTGTGTTTTGAAAGGTGGAGAAGAGGCAGCTGTGGAGTACCCCTGAATACGATCCGGTGAGTTGTTGAAAAGTGTTCGGAGACTTTTCTGCAGGGTTCTGCAGGATAGAAGAGCAGGATTTTTTTTTCAAGCAGCCCATGGCTGTTGTCGCCGTAAGAGGTAATATCGAAATCATACTCTTCAGGTTGGTTTAAAAAGTAACCCGCTTCGATTCTGCCGTACTTCCTGCTCTCCTCACTGCTTGCATTGGCGGGAAAGCAGGCGGGAAGGGGAAGATAGCTTTTCGGCCCGATACAGAGTGCGAGTTCTTCATCCGGCCACTCATTGAGTTGGTTGTCCAGTTTTTTCAGAAGTCGTTTACCTCTGTCAAAAGCAAAGTCACCAAGGCCGAATGGCAGAGTTTTACACAAACTCAGGCTGTATTCTGTGTCACCTGACGTTTTAAGCCGGACAAGAGCGCACTCTTTGGCGTCGATGGCGCAGGCGATCAGGCTTTTGCTCATTATTCCAGTGTGAAATATTTTTTGAGGGATTCAAGCTTTTTTTTACCGATTCCTTTTACAGCAAGAAAGTCTTCAAATTGTTGCACTTTCCCCCCTTTTTTGCTTCTGAAGGCAATCAGGCGTTCGGCCATAACCGGCCCGATTCCCGGAATTTTCTGTAACTGCCGGCTGCTGGCTTTATTGAAAGCAATCGTACCGGTGAACACCTTTTTTCCTGACGAGCGGTGCTCTGTTTTTTTTCCATCGGCAATCTCATCGCCTTCTGTTTTTACCTCTTGCAGCATCTCCTCTTTCACTGTTGCCTGCTCCATGGTGGCAAGGCTGATAAGGCTGTCGACTTCTGTTTCACGGTAACGGGCCGTTTCCGTCTTTTTGAGAAGGGTCGCCGCATCCTCTACGGAACGGATATTTTTAAGGACGCCTCCAAGAACCAGAAATCCCAAAAGAATAGAAATCAGAGAGATTTCTGCTTTTGTAAGGCTAAGTCTGATTGAAAGTTTTTCCAGGGGATTCATATAAATATACGTTTTACTCTGGAAGAAACCGAACAAAGCGTTTCGTAGCTGATGGTTCCGGAAATTTCGGCAAGATCATCTGCTGATGGTTTGTCCCAACCGAAGAGAATCGCCGTGTCTCCTTTTTTGACATCGTGCACTGCGCCCAGGTCAACCATAATCTGGTCCATCGTAACTGTACCGACCTGCGGATAAGAGTTGCCGTTGATTGTGATGGTGGTGCGGCATGACAGGCTCCTTGCATAACCATCGGCGTAACCTGCGGCTATGGTTGCGATATACCGTGGTTCCCG
Source organism: Chlorobiaceae bacterium (assembly GCA_013334755.1). Lineage (GTDB taxonomy): Bacteria > Bacteroidota > Chlorobiia > Chlorobiales > Chlorobiaceae > Chlorobium. The sequence continues at coordinate 48,764 of JAAXWX010000003.1, forward strand.
GGCAGTCCATGTTCTGTTATAGCTGATGGTAGTTCCTGCCTGCACGGGTTTGATAAAAATCACTTTTGCTTCGAACTGCATGACCGGTTTGACGTTGAGGCGGAAAGGAGTGTGTTTTGCCGGATGGTAACCATAGAGCAGAATGCCTGGCCTCACCATATCAAGCCAGGATTCAGGTGTCGAGAGGATTGCTCCGCTGTTGGCGGTGTGTTTGCAGACTGTTCTGGCGGAAGCATGCTCATATTCTGCCGTGAGTGTTTTAAAAGCTTCGAGCTGTATTTTGGTGAAGCCTTCGGCTGATGTACTGTCGGCAAAGTGGGTATAGATTCCTTTCAGCTCAAGGTGCGGGGAGCGATCGATCTGCCTGAGAAGCTCCATGGCAACAGAAGGGGGAGTGCCAAGTCGTCCCATGCCCGTATCGACTTTTAGCTGTACGGCAAGTGTTTTGCTGTGTGCGGCAGCAATTTCTTCTGCAGCATGAAGTGTGGGGCTGTCGCAGACGGTCATGTCTATGCCATATTGCAGGTAAAACTCGATATGCGAAAGAAGCGGCGAAGAAAAGGCGAGAATTGTCGCTGGTTGCTTCAGAGCGCCTCCGGTTTTCAGCTCAATGGCTTCATGGATGTTTGCTACACCAAAATCTTTGATGCCAACCCTTTCAAGCGTTTCGGCAACCCTGTGGACGTTATGACCGTAGGCATTTGCCTTGACGATACCCATGATACGAGTTTTTTCGCCGACTCGATCGCGGATCAGGCGAGTGTTCCATGCGAGATTGTCGATGGAGACAACGGCCTCTGTCATGTTTTCAGCAGGAATTCCCCTTGCCGAAAAGCCTGGTTCTTTTTCATCCATAAAAGCTGCTATTAATTTTTTATCGGAATAGTTCCATAAAAGGAATCAGGTGTATTCCGACAACATCGGGAGTTTATTTGGCTCTCTTTATAATTGTCCTGTCAACCGGTCTGGCTTTGAAGCCCGAACGCTCAAGACGATTGTGCAAGATGCTTCTGATGCGGCTTCAGGAGATCAGCTTTCTCTGATGCCACAATTTCTTGTAAAAAAACATATTTTGCACCTGATTATCAAACCGTAAAGAAACTTATTCATCCGGTATCGTTAATTGAAAGGATGTTCGGCAAACCCCTCCCTTCAGGAAAGGGAGTATCTTAACAATTAATGTATATTTTCTGTTAAACGTCATCAGGTATCGTTTTCACTTTAACTCATTTCTCAGCTATAATCATGTCGAACCACGATATATTCGGGCTTGCCGCAGAAACGCCGATGGTTCTTGTAAAACAGATGGCCCGCCAGATCAGGCCGACGGTCATGGCCAAACTTGAGTTCATGAATCCAGCCTGGTCGCATTATTACAGGGTGGCATCAGCCATTGTCAGGGATGCTGAGGAACGCAAGCTGATTCATCCGGGCATGACCCTTGTTGACTGGACTTTTGGCAGCAGCGGGATCGCCCTGGCTATGGCTGGAGTGAGCCGGGGCTACAAGCTGCTGCTGGCTGCTCCTGATAAAATATCGCAGGAGAAGCAGGATATGCTCAGGGCTCTCGGTGCGGAACTGGTTATTACCCCTTCGGATGCGTTGCCCGGAGAGCCTCGAAGCTGTATGAATGTGGCTGAAAGTCTTGTGAGAAGTATTCCGAATGCCTTTTTTGCCGGAATGTATGAGAACCCTCTCAGCTTTAAGGTTCACAGTGAAACCACCGGCAGCGAGATTTTCAGCCAGACAGAGGGTCGGGTTACCCATGTTTTTGTGCCGATGATTTCCGGCGCAATGGTTTTCGGGATCGCTTCTTTTCTGAAAGCAAAGAATCCCGGGATCAAAATTATCGGTGTCGAGTCGCAGGGTTCAATCTATTACGATCTTTTTAAGGACGGAAAGCCTGGAGTTGCGGCATTTTCCGAGCTTGAGGAAATAGGTTCCCGGCAGCCCTCAGCATTCTGGGATCCTTCAGCTTTAGATGATGTGATGCAGGTAAGCGATTATGACGCATTCAACTGCGGCAGGGAACTCTTGCGGATGGAAGCTGTTTTTGCCGGGGGTGCATCTGGTGCAGCTATGGCTGCAGCACTTCGGGCTGGAGAAACGTATGGTGAGGATGATTGTGTGGTTGTGGTGATGAATGATTTTGGCGGATATTATCTCAGCAAGATGTACCGTGACGAGTGGATGCGCAAGCGCGGCTATTATCGAAAGGCAAAATCAGCCCTTGAACAGATTACAGCCGAAGATATTCTGCACTTGAAGGCGCGCAGGAATCTGATTTTCGCTTATCCGGAAAATACGCTTGCGGAAGTGTTTGAGATGATGAAGCAGAACGACGTCTCCCAGCTTCCTATAGTTTCCTATAACGCTCCGATAGGCAGTATCAGTGAAAACAAGATTCTTTCTATTCTTATTGAAAACGATGACGCCATGAACTCAAAGGTTGTCGGGTTTATGGAGAAGCCATTTCCGGTCTGCCGACTGGATGCAACGATTTCCGAATTATCCGACAAACTGCAGCAAAGTGCATCCGGAGTACTGATAAGCTTGTCTGATGGACAACTTCAATTGCTTACAAAATCAGATCTTATTGATGCATTGACTCATAAATGAGAGCAGTGGAATTATCTGGTTGTTTTTTTTAAGGGATTTATTTAATTAAGCACTCTGAACATTCCTCTTTTTTTTCAGGTGCGATGCACTATATTGCGCCATAAAGCCGGAAAAAATGTCGGGGGGGAAGTACTGAAAATCCTGACAGCTTCGAGCCGGGTTAATAACCAGCAATATGATATGAAGGTAGAATCCAGAAAAAGGCAGTTCATTTTGGAGGGGAAGATCAAGGCTTGCTTCTGTGAAGGATGCGGCCAGATTACAAACAAAGTGTTTGTCGGCGAATGGATGCCGAGCGATAAGCCGAAGGAGGATGATTTTCTGACGGCCGTTGCTGTTAAAAAGCCTAAAGGCGGGAAAAATGGTACTGGTGAGTTGCATCCTGCAGCTGAAAATCAGTACTGGATTCGCTGTTCCGAATGCAATCAGGTCTTTCTTCTCAAGGAGTGGCAGATACAGATTGACCGGGAAGTCAAGCCTGATGAGCTGAAAGCGGAAGAGTGCCAGGTTTATTCTCCGCATGGTATTTATGCAAAAGGTGATGCACTGTATCACCAGGCACTTGGTGAGGTCGGGGTGGTCAGGGAAAAACAGGCGACAGGAAGCGGTGCGTTTGTCATTATCGTTGAGTTTTGTAAAAGTGGCAGAAAACAGCTCCTTGAAAATGTGCAGATGAACTCTGGCAATGGAAAAAATTCGGAAAGTGTTACGGATATTATTAAACTCAAACTAAGACGTTGATCTTTTAAAAGGGGGTGAATTACATTGGTTAGTGTGCAGATAAATGATAATGAATCGATCGATAAAATGCTGAAACGCTTCAAGAAAAAGTATGAGCGTGCAGGTGTTTTAAAGGAGTTTCGTGCAAACGCATACTTTGTTAAACCTTCGGTGGATGGTCGTTTGAAGCGCTCAAGAAGCAGGCGGAGAGCGCAGAGGGCAAATGAAGAACGCAATTCATGATCATTCTGATCGGAAAAGTTATGCAAAGCAGCTCCTTTACGGGGGTTGCTTTTTTTTTGTCAATACCAATCAACTGACTCATGAGAGTGTTCAAAGGTGAAGTTACAGCATTACCACCCGACAAATCAATTTCCCACCGTGCGGCACTTATTGGTGCGCTCTCGGAAGGAACAACAGAGATAACGAACTTTTCAGGCGGATTTGACAATCAGTCCACCCTGGGAGTTCTGAAAGATGCCGGGATCATTCTTCGACAGGAAGATGTGGATGGCGGCTACGGCCGTCGTATCAGACGGGTCGTTATCGAATCAGGTGGATTATGGAGTTTTTTACCGCCTTCAGCTCCTCTGATGTGCAATAATTCAGGAAGTACCATGCGCATGTTTGCCGGTATTCTTGCTGCCCAGCCTTTTGCAAGCGAGTTGATCGGCGACAGTTCTCTGATGAAGAGGCCAATGAAAAGGGTTGCTGACCCGTTGCGACAGATGGGTGCCGATGTTGAGCTTTCTTTGGCGGGAACAGCACCAATCAGAATTAAAGGGACAAAAGAGCTGAAGCCCATCGAGTATCGTCTTCCGGTCCCCTCGGCGCAGGTGAAGTCGCTTGTGGCTTTTGCCGCTCTTCATGCTGACGGTGAATCGAGGATTATCGAGTCGGTTCGTTCGCGTGACCATACCGAAGTGATGCTTGGTCTTGAGAGCATTGAACATGAGGGGGAGCGGGTCATTGTCGTGCCAGGTCGAAAAGCTGTTGCAGCAAAACCTTTCTATATACCCGCAGACCCCTCTGCAGCTTGTTTCATTGTGGCGCTTGGCCTGCTTGCCCGCGGTTCGGAGATCATCATCAGGGATGTCTGCCTCAATCCGACGCGGGCGGCATTTCTTGATATCCTGACTGACGCCGGTGCGGGATTGACGATTGAAAACCAGCGCGTGATTGGCGGTGAAATGATCGGTGACATTCTGGTTCAGAACCATGCGGGGCTGGAACCCCTCATGATCCTCGATCCGCAGGTGGTTGCCTATATCATTGATGAAATACCGATGCTTGCTGTTCTTTCCGCCTTTGCTTCAGGCCGCTTTGAACTGCACAACGCTGCCGAGTTGAGAACAAAAGAGAGTGACCGGATTGATGCACTTGTTGTTAATCTTCAGCGTCTTGGCTTTGATTGTGAACAGTATCCTGACGGTTTCATGGTCAAGGGCCGCCGGATAACCCCGTCAGGAACGGTGGTCATCGACAGTTTTGATGATCACAGAATTGCCATGAGTTTTGCCATTGCGAGCAAAGCAACAGGGTGCCCCCTTGATATTACCGATATCGATGTGGTTGGTGTCTCGTTTCCGAATTTTTTTGCATTGCTTGAAAGCCTGGAAGCCTGACTGGTCAGCAGAGAGAGGTCAGGATTGCCTGACCTCTCTGATATGGTCAAGCAACGCAAGGTTGAAGGCTTCGGGTTGCTCCATGTTCGAGATATGTCCGGCTCCTGCAAGCAGATGGAGTTTTGAGCCGGGAATTTGGTAATGAATGCTTTCGGCTGTTTCAGGTGTTGTAAGCCGGTCCTCCTTTCCGTTCAAAACCAGCACAGGGCAATGTATGCCGGCAAGACGAGGGGTTGCATCGGAACGCATCATGATCGCCTTCATTGCTTCGATGATGACTGTGGCGGGTTGTTCTGTTATCATCGTCGCGGCTTGTGTGACCAGTTCCGGTTTCAATGTGTATGTGCTGGTGGTAAAGTAATTCGGGATCATTCGCTTTGCGGCTTCTTCGGCGCCTTCAGCCTTTACTGCTTTAATGAACTCTTCCCGAACAGATTTTGCTGAAGGAGCATCAGCTTCAGCCCTGGTATCGCACAGAACCAGCGATATGGTTTTACCGGGGTAAAGCCGGTAGAATTCAAAAGCCTGATATCCACCCATCGACAGTCCGACAACCGTCACGCTCTTTATTTTCAGCGATTCAAGGAGTTTGGCAAGTTCATGGGCGTAATCAGTAAACGTCCAATCATTCCGTTTTTCAGAGCCGTCAATACCGTAAGAATTCGGGGCTACGACAGCCAGACCGGCTCCTCCCAGAGCATCAAGCTGTGGCTGCCACATGGCGGAAGAGAGCGGAAATGCATGCAGAAGCAAGAGAGCATGTTTCTCAAGGCCACGTTCTGTTATGTTTACACCGCGGTATGTCAGCATCTATCAGTTTTCCTTGGTCTTGGGATATCCTTTGATTTCCCTGATAATGCTGTTGGCCTCATTAAGGATTTTTTTTGCCTCATCACGGGCGGTGTCGATGATCTCCTGTGAGCGTGTTTTTGCTTCGTTGCTGTAAGCACTGTCGTGTTCGCTGCTCTCATAAAGGTCGGTAGCCTTGTCGAGCGCAAGTTTAATCTTGCCCGAAATAATCTGCTGGGTCTCCGTTCCTTTATGTGGAGCGAAAAGCAATCCCATAATGGTTCCTGTAGCAGCACCAAGCATGGCACCGAAAAAAAGACCTTTGTAAAACTTGTCTTGCTGTTCCATAGTTACAATGAAGTTTTGTTTGCAATCAATATAAAGATAAAGGATGGAATGCTCTTTTCCTTTTTTATGCATTTTTACTCTTTGTGGGAATCAGCGCTGTTTTTTAAGTAACGTTTAAGGGTTCGCTAAACCTTCTTTAAGAATCCAGGGGTTACCTTTTCTACAAGAAATAGAACGTTACATTTGGACGAAAACGGTAGTTTTTTTCACATTTTATTAGATGAAACAATGAAAACAAATACCAAATTCTGGACGAGTCCTTTTGCCATCGGGGCATTTATTCTATCTGTACTGACCGGCCTTCTGTTGTTTTTTAACGCCGTTATAGGTATTTCTCAGTCAGCACATGTGTTGCTGAGCTCCATGTTTGTCATTGCTGTTGTTTTTCACACCGTTATTAACTGGAATCAGTTTAACTGATGCTTTTCAAAAAAGTCGGTGTCCCTTTATTTTCGATTCACCTTGTGTTGTCAACCTGTCTCACGCTTATCTGTGTCAGGTGATAACGTGGAGCCTTCTTAAGCTTTTTTATCGTGAGAGCTGGACGATAATCGTGGCGGCAATGACGATATTTTTATCGAAACAGGTCAAAATCGTTTGCGAGCATGCGCATAATCTCTTCGCGTGATTCAACAATCCGCTCAACCAGATCCGGTCGGCAGAGCAGTCTGAATTTTTTTGTATACCGCTCAAAAGCGAGAATAAAGTCTGACTGAAAGACCGATTCATTCAAGTCATCAAATCGGACATACTCCGACTCACACTGCAGGGAGTAGTGGATGTGTTCTGAGCGGGTAGGGTAGACCCGCAGCTCCTTCAGATCAGCGTAGTCGAAAATATCCTTCTTGGAAGGCGGGTCAATCAGCACCTCATGACCGTGAAGCGCCAGATGGTAGCGCTTGTTGAGAAACAGGCAGATTTCCGCTTCCATATTACGGCGCATCTCGCTGTTACTGTTATAGATAAACCACCGTTCGTCCTCTTTTGCGGAATTTCTCAGGTAGGGTTGCACGGTTATTGCCCGTTTGTAAACCCTGCGCATGAGAATATCGTCAAGCAGGGCGACAACAGGATGCTCCTTTTCCGGCATAAGCTGTTTCAGTTCATACAGGACACGATCATCGGCGTTTCCGTAAAAAAGCTCACGCAAGGCGCACGGAGAAAGCATGCCTTCGCTTGCGATATCCTGCAGAAGTCTTCGGAGCATAGCCGAGAGTGCCCGACTGGTGTGGTGCCAGTAAACATTCCGCATCATCATGTATTTCGCAAACAGCAGACTCTCAAGTGGCGCTATACCCTTTTCCGTGATAGCAAAGCGTTCTCGGTGCGGATCAGGGACAAAAGACTCAATCAGGCGCTCAATATCAATGCTTCCATAGGGAATATTACAATGATGGGCATCTCGCATCAGGTAATCCATTTTGTCGGGGTCAAGCGTACCACTGACCAGCTTGCTGAAACGGGTTCTGCCCGAGATAAGCTCTATGACTGATTCCGGAGATACTTTCCACTCTTCCTGAAGAATTTCAGCAATCGTCGGTACCCGTGCATTCTGCTCATAGATAAAGTGCCGGCAAAGCTCCTCATGATGCGAGAATACGGGTTCATTTCCATAGTGAGGAATTTGCTCTTCGATGATATGAGCATGGGGAAAGTGGCCGATATCGTGCAAGAGACAAGCCGAAAGCAGCACCCTGCAGTTATGCTCATCAAACGTGAACCGGTCATCCTGAAGGCTTTGAGCAAGAGGACTGGTCAACATGCGCTGCAGAATCAGCTTCATAAGATGATAAACCCCTATGGAGTGTTCAAAGCGAGTGTGCGTTGCGCCAGGATATACCTGCTGCGAGAATGAGAGCTGCCGAATTCCCTTGAGGCGGAGAAACGAAGGGTGTGACAGTATATGTTTCAGCGGACCGCTTAACGGGATGTGACCCCAGATCGGAATGCGGATAAATCCGCCATCAGACTGAAAAAGCAGGTGTTCGGCTATCATGAAGTCTCTGCGTTTGTGGGGGGTAAATGATTATCAGTCAAGATACACAACAAACCTTGCCGGGCAAACCATGTACATCTCATCTTTTATGAAGAGTTTTCAGGATTCAAATATCAGCTTGTCGAAACAATGCTTCATGATGATGAGGCAGTTTCCGGGCATTAACCCTGTCATGATATCGATGTTTAGTGCGTTCGGTTACCAATAACAGCTATCCTGTTGCTTTTCGTGCCTCCTTGAGATGCAGTTTACATACCTTGCGGAAATGGTGGCCGTAGATAGCGAGTGTTACCGCATGAGGCAGGGCCCGCTGGCGATTGAAAAAGGTCCAGATCAGCATTTTCCAGTATTGGAAGCGTTCGCGCCCTACAACGCCGAGCAGGACGGTTGACCGGGCAAAGGCAAGGAGGTGCCGGAGGCGGAAGCGTTCATTGAACAGCGGTGTCCGGTACTCCTGGAGAAGAGTACGGATTCTTGTATAGTACTGTTTGGGTGCATAGAGTTGCGTCATCATGTCGGTATATCCTTTTCGCAGGATCTCCAGATCCATTTTTGGAATAATGTTGGTATTGCTGTCGGCATTGTCGCCGCTTGAGTTATGCAGCAACCGACCCTCTTTTTGCATCCGTTCATAGAGTCTGGTGCCGGGAAGTGCCTGAAGAATACCGACCATTGCGGTGACGATGCCGCTTTTCTGGATGAATTCAATCTGTTTCTGGAAAATTGATGGCGTGTCGCTGTCGAAACCCACAATAAATCCACCCTGTACCTCCATACCTGCCTGCTGGATCTTTCTGATGTTTTCGAGCATGTCTCTTGATGTATTGTGCTGCTTGCCGCAGGCTTCGAGTGCGGTGTTATCCGGTGTTTCGATGCCTATAAAGACCTGGGTGAAACCAGCTTCAGCCATCAGCTTCATCAGTTCCGGGTCATCGGCCAGATTGATTGAGCACTCCGTATAGAATCTGGTCGTTGTTTTGTTGCGTCTCTGCCATGCAATCAGCTTGGGCAGCAACTCTTTTTTCAGGTATGTCTTGTGGGCAATAAAGTTGTCGTCGACAAAAAAGATACTGTCCTGCCATCCAAGTTTTCTGAGTCCTTCAAGCTCGCCAATGATCTGATCGCTGGTTTTAGTACGGATTTTGTGCCCTAAAAGCGCAGTGACATTGCAGAAATCGCACTGGTAAGGGCACCCTCTTGAAAACTGCAGGGCCATTGAAGCGTATTTGTTGATGTCGAGCAGATTCCATTGGGGGGCAGGAGTCAGGGTAATATCGGGAAAAAGTTCTGACGCATAGATTTTTTTCGTGGTACCGTTCTTCAGATCATCAAGAAACGGCTGAAGCGTGAGCTCGGCTTCGTTCAGCACAAAATGATCGACAGAGGGAAAGTCTTTATGTTCAGAAGTAAAGAGAGGCCCGCCGGCAACCACCTTTAAGCCGGCCTTGTTGCAAAGGTCAATAACCTTTCGGGCAGATTCCTGCTGGACGGCCATGGCGCTTATGAAAGCCATGTCGGCCCATGCAATGTCTCTTGTGGTAAGGGGAGAGACGTTGAGATCGACAAGTTTCCGCTTCCAGCGTTCAGGAAGCATTGAGGCTACCGTCAAAAGGCCGAGTGGCGGAAGGGAGGCTTTTTTGTTTACAAATTTCAGGGCATGTTTGAAACTCCAGAAGGTGTCGGGGAACTCCGGATAGATCAGAAGAATATTCATCGTTGCATTGCCTCCAGGCAATTCAGTTCGCCTTAACGTTTAAAAATGATAAAGCCTTGCTTGACATAAGCTTTGCTTAATAAAGTTAAAACGCTGAAAGCAAGCCTTAAAGTTTCATGGTGTGTATTTATGTCAGTGATTTAATACCGGTCAAGAGTGAATTTTTCGCCGAGGTACATTTTTCTGACCTCAGGATTGGCCGCAATCTCTTCCGGGGTACCATGCATGAAAATGCTTCCGTCAAAAAGCAGGTATGCATGGCTGGTAATAGAGAGGGTTTCATGGACGTTATGGTCGGTGATAAGTACACCAATGTCGCGTCTGGCAAGTCCTTCTACAATCTGCTGGATATCCTCGACAGCAATAGGATCGACCCCTGCAAAGGGTTCATCAAGCAGGATGAATTTAGGGTTGAGTGCAAGAGCCCTTGCAATTTCCGTACGCCGGCGTTCCCCTCCCGAGAGCGCATAACCCATGCTTTTACGGATAGTGGTGATGTTCAGCTCTTCGAGCATCATGTTTGCTCTCTCCTTGCGTTCTGCTTTCGCCAGGCTGGTGAACTCAAGGACGCTCAGGATGTTTTCCTCGACTGTCATGTTTCGGAAAACTGACGCTTCCTGGGGGAGATAGCCGATCCCGAGACGCGCCCGCTTGTACATGGGAACGCGTGTGATGTTTACCTGATCAAGAAAAACATCGCCTCCATCAGGTCTTACCAGCCCTACGATCATGTAGAAGGTAGTGGTTTTTCCTGCACCGTTTGGACCGAGCAGCCCTACAATCTCACCCTGTTTAACTTCGATGGATGAGCATTTCACAACTTCGCGTTTGTTGTAGATCTTCTTTAACTTGTTACAGCTCAGTGTTGCTCTCATGCCGGTGCTGAAAAAATGGTCGATAGTATGTTGTTAAGTATCCTGGAAACGCAATACGGCTCATCACGCGCAATATAGGAAATATCACAGGGCAAATGAGTGTGTGCCTTTATGCGAAAAATGGAAGTCGCAATTATCATAAGCCGGAAATACCTTTATATCATGTTGAATGGTTATACCGGAAAATCAAGCGGGTTAATGTTTTTCTTCCTCAAACTTCCAGGTGAATAGCCAAATTGCTTGCCGAAAGCATTGATAAAGTGATTCACATGCGAGTAACCAAGATTTTTTGCTATGATTTTCATTGGTACCTCGGTATTTAAAAGAGTCGTATGAGCCTCGTTGAGGCGCATTTCGGAAATGTATGTGAAAAGAGATTTTCCATAGATATTTGTAAACCGCTCTTTCAGCTTTCGTCCCGATATTCCATATTTTTCTGCAAGCTCGTTCAGGGAAGGTACTTTTCCTTCCAGTTGAAGCAGATCATCATGCAGTTGATGTATCTGTGCATCAATTTCCAACTCTGGCTGCGGTGTTTTTATGGTACCGGTAACATATTGACACAGCGCACAGAGATAATCAAGTACTTTGGCCTGGATGTGCAGTTTGTCGATAGGCCCGAGCAGATGATCAGCTATGCTGAAATGGAGCAGGGCGTTAATGTATTGAGGAATCGTGTTAACGGATGTTGTCGGTATTGCCGCGACTCGAAGTCCAGTCAGAAGCGATTTTGCAAATTCTTCCCCGAGAAGCTGATTCAGTACTGAATCACCGATGATAAGGGTCGTTATTTCAATATTCTCGCTGGCATCCAGCTTTACGAGGCTGTTACGGACATTTAGATGCTCAAACAGACAATTGTTGTGTCCGAAAATAAAATCTTTTCCCTGCTCGTGATCCAAAAGCACGATCCGCCCTGTTTTTGCTGTCTGTACGCACAGCACAGGTTCATTGAAATGTTCTTCAATAGTTGCAATCGGGAACAACTGCCCTGATACTTCCGGCTTGAAGTGGGCGATGCCTCGTCGAATGACCATATTCATGGGCAGATGAATTGACTGGGACCACCCTTTACCGATCTCTTCAGGCATCTGATGTGGTGTCTGTGGCATATCCTGTTTTGAATAGTCGAATGCTACAGCGGTATTTTCAGGATAACTGCTCCAGCTGAATCTGCTGCTTGCTAAAGAGGATTTCATTCGCACCATTATCTTATGATTGAACAATCAAAATGGCTTTTTTTCAAATGTAGTGGAAATCAGGTAAAGGGTGCCTCAACAAAATATTTTCCGTTTCATTATTTCAGAGCGGGATGTAACTGTTCTGGTAAAAAACTCTTTTCAGATAGTGTTTAACCAGGAGTTGAAGAGGTTGGAGATAATTCAAGGGAATGAAAAAACGAGGCATATCAGCCTCGTTTTTCAATAGCTCCCTTAAACGTTCAAGGAAGAAGATGTACTGGTTTACTTTAATCCTTGAATCGTTGCTCGATATCCTTTGTAGGCTTGGCATAACCAGCCGCTGCCGGAGATGAACCCTTGAACGAGGACGATGCTCCGCCATAAATAAACGGATAAGCATTGACCAGTAAGCGTTTAGTCGTTTTTCCTACATTTTCCAAGGCATCACCAACCACCCACCAGTGACCATCAATGAAGACTTCCAGAAATCTTCCGTAAGTCTCTGCCCCATTGGTAAAAACTCCAGATATGTTGCTCATGGCCAATTGTTTTTCAGTTTTAATTTTTCTCTTGAAGAAATCTAATAAATCCAGCCATGAAAAAAAAATATTTTATCATCAGCTTATCGCTCATTGAGCAATCCGCACTGAATTTGTCTTTAACCCATTCTTTTTTTTGCTTGTTGCTGTATGACGGGACTCTGTTTCCCGGGATGTCATCCTTTTTTTTCAGTACATGACAAATAACCCCTGCGGGGGCATTCAATGTATTATACTTTAATCATATAGATAAATCAGGCATCGTGTGTACTGTGATTGATCATCATGATTATTTATTTCCTTTTTAACTATAAAAAACGGCACCAGTTACCCGGTGCCGGTCATAGTTCTTATTAAAGGCTGAGGACAACTCAGAAGTTGTACCGCACGCCGAGAAGGATATTGCTTGTGGCTACTTCGAACGTTGCCTTTTCGGCAAGGGTAACATCTGCAGTAGCAAAGTAACGGTAAGAAAGGTCAACATTTACCTTATCGGAGGCTTTGATGCCTACACCGGCTCCAACCTGCCATGCAAATACATGCTGGAAGAAAGAATACTCCATCCAGTCACCGTTATAACTGTCAATATCATTATGCCATTTCTCATCAACAGTGGCAAGGCCAGCACCAGCCATAACAAACGGTGAAACAGCGCCTTTCGTGTTGAAATCGACATAGCCGTTGATCATGTAAGGCTGGAGGGCAGTGGTCATTTTCCCGTTACTTCCGAAGGAATTAGTTACATCCATATTGGCGCCGGCAGTATCAGTCAGCTGATCAAGCTTGTTGGACTGATAGCCGACTGCAGCTTCAACCCGGAAGTTGTCAAATTTAACACCGAAGGCACTTTCAAGAGCCAATCCGTTATTGAATGTCTGGTTGCCGGTACCGGCAGCAGCACCAGTCGTCCAGTTTGAATCATGCATAGTGCCGAGTCCACCGGATAGTCTGACATAGGGGGTGACTGCCGAAGCAAGCGAAGGGGCTGCACAGATACTGGCAACCAGTAAAACCATTGCGATTTTTTTCATTGTTTCGTCTGTTATATGTCTGTTTTGTTGGTTGATTGACGCAAACATTATTGCGCACAGCAAAAATAGTAAATAATTGTACTTTTTATACTTGAATTTGTTTGTTGTTATCTTAACAATTGTTATATTCCCGCCCGAAAAGCCGTGGTCGGTGTGCCTGTAACCATTAATGGTTTTATCAACATTGCGCGGCCTCAATTTCTTGTCTTTGATTGACAATCTTTCCAATCTCCATTGATAACTCATCCAATGCTGATGAGCTTATGCTGTTTTTCAGGAGACTCATTTGTGATTTTGCTGCAGGGGAGTGCTGTGGTATTGCTGTGATGGTCACAGGATCTGGTTTCTTAATACCTGAAAAGTTTTGATCATAGGGTTTTGCGTTATCTGTATTTTTATGTTTCGCGGTCATTAATTTTTTTGAGATTCTGTAACCATGAGATATCATTAAAAAGGGTTGGTCTGAGAAAAGTTACAGGGAGTTTGCCTGCAAGTTCAGTATAGAAAAGTAGTCTCAATTCATGAGTTTCCTGTAATGGACTTTTGTTGCAAAAAAACATGTTGTTTTCTTTGGATAAATATTCAGCAGCTATATAATGGAATGATATAGCTGGATGTTAACTGTGTACTGATTGATAATAAGAATGCGAAACGTAATATCTTACAAGGGAGTCTGGCCGAAGCTGCATGAAACAGTTTTCGTGACGGACGGTGCATTTGTTATTGGCGACGTGCATATTGGTGCGCATTCAAGTGTCTGGTTCAATGCGGTGGTGAGGGGTGATGTCTGTCCTATCCGTATTGGTGAGAAAACCAGCGTGCAGGATAATGCTACGCTGCATGTCACGCACGATACAGGCCCTTTACATATCGGCAACTGTGTTACCATCGGTCATGGTGCCGTGCTGCATGCCTGTACGGTGAAGGATAATGTTCTGATTGGAATGGGAGCAGTCCTGCTTGATGACTGCGTTGTGGAGCCTTGGTCGATTGTTGCTGCCGGTGCACTGGTAAGGCAGGGTTTTACGGTGCCTTCAGGTATGCTGGTTGCAGGTGTTCCCGCTAAAGTAATGCGTCCGATAACGGATGATGAGCGGCGCAATATTGAGGAGTCTCCCGAAAATTATGTCCGTTATTCACAAAACTATCGTGAAGAGGAAAAACAGTCTTGAGAAAAGAGGTCTTCTTCTCTGATTTCGCTAAATTGGGCAGGACGTTTTTGATTGTTTCCGGCAGGCATGGGGCTTTTGTCCTGTTACTCTTTTTTTTAACGCATCTCACGAAACTCTTTGTCTGATATGATGCAAAACGATGTTGTTGTTGTCGGTGGTGGTATAAGCGGTCTCAGTCTTGCTTTTTATTGTGTACAGGCTGGCATGAAAACCACACTGCTTGAGAAAAATCATACAATCGGAGGTTCGTTTGCCTCCCCTGAGTATAGCGCAAACGGGAAGAAATTCTGGATGGAGCTTGGAGCTCATACCTGTTACAGCTCTTACCAGAATCTGCTTGATATAGTTGAAGAATGCGGCCTGAAAGATTGGATCATTCCTCGTGCAAAGGTCCCGTTTACCCTGCTTGTAGACGGTAAAATCAAATCCATTGTTTCTCAGCTCAATATTCTGGAACTGCTGGTTTCAGTCCCGAATCTCTTCACATTGAAGAAAACCGGTCTGAGTGTAAGCTCCTATTATTCAAAAATTGTGGGAGAAGGGAACTACAGGGATGTGGTCAGCCACTTTTTCAATGCAGTGCCTTCTCAGGTAACCGATGATTTTCCTGCTGACATGATGTTTAAAAGCCGGGAGAAAAGAAAGGATGTGTTGAAGAATTATACGTTCAAGCATGGTCTGCAGAGCGTTGCCAGGGGCATTTCTGCAAAAAGCGGCCTGAATGTTTTTACCAATCAGGATGTTAATTCAGTGCAGTATAAGGATGGCTTGTATGAGATCAGGAGCGCCGGAGGCGGAGAGTATTCGGCAAAAAACCTTGTATTGGCAACTCCTTCATCGGTTGCCTCCAGGCTTTTGAAGGAGATCAATCCGGATTTATCGATCCATCTCGGACAGCTCAAGGCAGCTGAAGTTGATTCCGTCGGGGTTATTGTCCGCAAGGATACTGTCAAGTTGAAAGAGGTTGCTGCCATTATTTCGCCCAACGATGTCTTTTTTTCAGTGGTCTCCCGTGACACGGTACCTGATGATAACTATCGTGGTTTTGTATTTCATTTCAAGCCCGGCCTGGATGATAAGACCAAAAAAAGTCGCATCACAGAGGTGCTCGGGGTCGGATTCTCGAAGATAGAGCATACTGAAGCAAAGAAAAACATAGTACCAACGTTGCGGCTTGGTCATCATCAGTGGCTTGAAAAAAACGATGCACTGCTGAAAGGGAAAAAGAATCTGCTGTTGACTGGCAATTATTTCGGCGGAATGGCAATTGAGGATTGCGTGAGCCGTTCAAAAAGTGAGTTTGCCCGACTGAAAGGATAGGGTATCGAGAACATTCCGGGTCATCCGGCTCGGGGTCAGCTTATTGTAAGCATGCGTATGGAGACGATTGAAAGTTTCTGGAATTCGCTTCAGAGTGGCTACCTTTTACCGGCGATAGTCGTTGTAGTTGTCCTTGTTGTGTATCTGGCGGCAAATTCGCTGTTCAGTAAAGCCATATCAGCTATCCGCTCTTCAATCAGGGGTATCAGCATTCCTCTGGAGCTTATGGCCTGGCCATTCCGCTCGCTTGTCTCTCTTGTCGCTCTGGCCGTACTACTTCACTCTTTACCACTCTCAGCAGATTCAAGGCAATTCCTTCGGCATACCCTCCTCATTATTGCCATTATCGGGATCTCGTGGTTCATGATGCGGCTTTTCAGGGTGTTTGAAGAGTTTATTCTTCAGCACTATGCGGCCAAAGTCCGGGAATACGAATCTGCACGAAAAATTTCAACGCATGTCAGCCTCATCCGCAAGATTCTGAACGTGCTTCTTGTGCTACTTGCTGTTTCCAGTGTACTGATGACCTTTGATACGGTTCGCCAGGTCGGATTGAGCATTCTTGCTTCCGCAGGGATTGCCGGCGTGATTCTTGGCTTTGCTGCCCAGAAAAGTTTGACAACCCTGATCGCAGGTATCCAGATTGCGATAACACAGCCTATCAGTATCGATGATGTCGTTGTAGTTGAAAACGAGTGGGGCCGAATTGAGGAAATCACCCTGACCTATGTGGTTGTTCAACTCTGGGACCAGCGCCGCCTTATTGTACCTATTAACTGGTTTATTGATCGTCCGTTTCAAAACTGGTCCCGTACATCGGCAGAACTTCTCGGTACGGTTTTTCTCTATACGGATTATACCGTTAATCCTGAAACGCTCCGTCATGAGCTTGAGCGGGTCGTAGCTTCCACCCCTCTTTGGGACGGCCGTGTGGTTAAACTCCATATTACCAATACCACTGATAAATCGGTTGAAATACGGGCGCTGGTCAGTGCGGCGAACTCTTCCAATGTATGGGAACTGCGTTGTCTGGTGCGAGAGCAGTTGATCGAGTTCATCAAGAGCAATTATCCCGGATGGCTGCCGAAAGTTACGATGGAGATGGAGCAGAGCAAGGTGCCCCGTGAGGCATAAAAAAATGTGATTTTTGCAGTTTTTTCCATAGCTTCGCTGATTATTCTGATTGTTGTCGGACCCTTATGGCTGAAGGGAATGGAAATGATCCGGGTTGTCACAGGTAGTTGTTTTGATCAGTTAAAAAGGAGGAGTGCATGGCGCAGGCAAAAAAAGGGGATACCGTAAGGGTTCACTATACCGGAACGCTTGATGACGGTACGATGTTCGATACATCGGCTGATCGTGAACCGTTGGAGTTTACAATAGGTGGTGGACAGGTCATAGTAGGGTTTGATACTGCGGTGCTTGATATGGCCCCCGGAGAGAAAAGGGTTTCCGTTATTCCTGCCCTGGAAGCTTATGGAGAGCACAGCAAAGAGCTGGTAACCGATGTCGATCGTGAGCGGTTTCCTGCTGATATGGAACTTGAAATCGGCCAACAGCTTCAGGTCGGGCTTCCCGACAACCAGCAGGCTATTGTTATGGTGGTTGACTTGAGTGATACCGTTGTAACGCTTGATGCCAATCATCCGCTTGCTGGCCAGGATCTTACTTTTGAGATTGAGCTTGTCGAGATTCTTTAAGTTTTAGAGGCAGGGGAGCCGTTTTGCTTTCCTGCCATCTTCTTCCATTCATCCCTCCTCAGTGCACCGAGCATGAAATGCAGGGGTCGTAGGAACGAACCACCATTTCACACAGCTTTTCAATTTCACGGTCGGTTTTCCCTTCCTTCACGGCCTCGGCGGCAAGCGCTTTCAGGTCGTAATGGATATTGGCGTTGTTCTGGGTGGTCGGGATGATGCAGTCGGCTTTGACTACCCTGCCGTCATCGTCTGTTTCCATATGGTGATAGAGGACACCTCTCGGAGCTTCGACAGCACCGGTTGCTTCGCCGGCCTTTGGTTTGTATGCCGTCCTGATATCCTGCCGGTCGTCGTCAAGCAGACTTTCAATCAGTATCTCGGCATTTTCGAAGATGTGGTGGCACTCAACGAGCTGGGCAATGTTGTTCATGAACGGGTTGTGACATACCGGTTCGAGGCCGAACGATGCGGCGACCTCGTGAGCACGATGCCCGAGCAGCCTGGAGTTATTGTTGAACCTGGCCAGTGCGCCTGCTGCAGATGACTGGCGGCTCAGGCGGGTGAACTTCGATGTCGAAAAGTCGACGAGGTATTCGTTGGTCATTTGCAGGTAGTCGTTCTCGTCCCGGACTACACCGTCGGTCGAGACCAGGTCGCCGCCGATGAACGGATAGTATTTGCCGTTGCGCAATGAAATGAACTCGGTTTCCCGAACGAACTCCGGAATTGAGAGCGTCCTGAAAAACCCGGTTGCCATTTCGAGGGCTGGCCGGCGTTTCACGATCATCTCTTTCAACTCTTTCAGGCGCTGTTTAGAGGGAGCCTTGCTCACGCCTCCAAGCACGAGGCTGACCGGATGGGTTGCACGGCCGGTGGTGGCGATGCTTATTTCGTTGCCGAGTTCCTTGAGTTCGAGACCTGTCCTGACAAGATCAGGGTGTGACTCAAGCAGCGGCAGTATGCCCGGCGTGCCGGCAAAGTCGGGCAGGGCGAGAAAAAAAAGGTGCAGGGCATGGCTCTGCAGTGTTTCGCCATGCATGGCAAGCAGCCTCACGGTTTCGGCGGCGGGAGGAGGCGTTACCTGCATTGCCCGTTCGAGCGCCCTGATGCTTGCAAGGGCGTGGCTGATCGAACAGATGCCGCAGATTCGCGAAGTGAGGAACGGCACCCGCTCGGCGCTCATACCTTTGACCATCACCTCGAAAAACCTCGGGGTTTCAACAACCGCCCAGCTGGCTTCCAGAAGTTTTCCTCCGCTTACCGTAATCCGGATATTGCCGTGGCCTTCAACCCTTGTCAGGTGGCGAATATCGATCGAGCAGTCACGTTTCATTGGCACGGGTATGCTTCAAAGGCGTTATAGAAACCGAGTTTTTCTTTAAGATCACTCCGGTTGAGTCCGCGCTCTCCGACCAGTTCGAGGAATGCCGGAAAGTTGATGTCGTCGGCAGGGCCCCGGCAGCCGAGGCAGGGAGTTTTTCCCGTTGTGCAGACCGCATCGCATCCTGCTCTGGTGATCGGTCCGAGGCAGATCTCACCGAGGTCGAAAAGGCAGGTATTCAGTTGCTCTTTGCATTCTACGCAGACCGGATATTTCGGCAGGGTGGCAAGAGAGCCGGTGACAAGGCTCACCACAATCCGTTCAACTTCCTTTTTGGCAACCGGGCAGCCGGGTATGGAGAGATCGACCTTGACGAAGTCGCTGATTTTGCGTATTGGCAGGGTTTCAACCGGCAGGCCGGGGTAGACCTCCGCAATACACTCATCCATGGAGTGGCAGTTTTTGAGGCTGTTGACCCCGCCAAAGCAGGCGCAGGTTCCGAACGCGACGAGCGTCTTCGCCTGGCGGCGGATAGCCAGAAGCCGTTCGATTTCGTCGCTGCGGCTGATGCTGCCTTCTACGAACGCGATATCGTAGTCGTCATGCTTTTCCGAAGAGATCTCCCGGAACGTTCTGACATCGAGCAGGCTGAAAAATGCCTCGAGCGACGCTTCCCGGTTGGCAAACTGCAGCTGGCACCCTTCGCAGCAGGTGAATTCGAAGGAGGCGAATTTCAGTTTTTCGAATGTGTAGACAGGGTTTTTCATACGGCAACGGGATCAAATAGCCTCTTTGAGGTTCATGACCGACCAGTAGTCGAAGACCGGCCCGTCTATGCAGGTGAAGGTCGAGCCCACCATGCAGCGGCAGCACTTGCCCATGCCGCAGTGCATCCTTCTTTCAAGCGAAACAAACATCCGGTTCATGGGTATGCCGAGCCGGTCGAGATAGCTGCAGACGAATTTGAACATGACAGGCGGGCCGCATACGATGGCGTAGGTGTGCTTCGCGTCGATGCTGATATCCCGGAACAGTTCGGTTATCATGCCGGTACTTTCTTTCCATTCGGCATCGGCGTGTTCGACGATGGTGTGCAGCCGGATATGGCTGATGGTTTTCCACTCGTCGAACTGGTAGGAAAAAAGGAGCTGGGAGGGTTCTTTGGCTCCATAGAGCAGGTGGACGTCGTGGAACCTGTCCCGGTGCTCGTTGATCCAGAAGAGCGGCGCCCGGAGCGGCGCAATGCCGAGGCCGCCGGCGACGAGCAGCACATTGTTGCCCGACATCTCGTCCATGGGAAACGAGGAGCCGAAGGGGCCCCGGATTGCCACATGCATGCCGGGTTCGGTTCTGAAGAGCGCTGAGGTGACGTGTCCGGCCTTGCGGATGCAGAGTTCCAGGAACTCGTGGTTGCTGCTGGCACTCGATATGGAGATCGGCACGTCGCCGTATCCCGGCAGTTCGAGCATGAGGAACTGGCCGGGTTTGAACCTAAAAATACGCCGTTCCTGAGGATCGACGATTCTGAGCTGAAACAGTTTTTCCTGATCGGTCAGGTTGACGACATTGGTGATGCGGCATTTGTACCCCATATCGGTTTTCATGAGGTCCGATCGCCTGTTGAACTCGGGTATCGACGATGCGAACGCTTCGCGGTTCAGGTCCTGGCGGGGGATTGCGAAACGCATATCATGCATGATTCTTTCTCCATTCTGAGGTCGTTGATGACATCTTTCGGATTGATGCCGGCAAGGCATGCCCTGCCGCACCGGTTGCAGCCGACGCAGATCTGCTGGTTAGCGTTTTCGGCGAATCCCCGGTGCTGGTGGTAGTATCGGTATTTCAGACGGTCGCCGTTTTTCGGGCGGAAGTTGTGTCCTCCGGCTACCACGGCGAAATCGACCAGATTGCATGAGTAGAGTTTCCTGTTACGGGATGCTCCTTTCAGATCGATGTTGAAGCGTTCCTCGACCGAATAACAGTAACAGGATGGGCAGACCATGGCGCAGGTGCCGCAGTTCAGGCATTTCGCTCCCCATTTTTCCCATACAGGGGAGTCGAACTCGATGTCGAGAATGCTCGGCAGGCTGGTGACGTCAACCTCGGTTTGAAAGCTGCGGCTGATAAGTTTGCGCCGTTCGGTCAGGAGGCAGTTGTCTTCGTGAGACGGCTCTTCGGTCTGAAACTCCTTGAGGTAGGTGAACGCTTTCGAGGAGTTGATCGAGAGGTAGTATTTCTCTCCGATGTCCGAACAGAAGAGATTGAAGCCGGTCGAAACCGTATGGTGGGCAAGCGATTTGCAGAAACAGTCGGGAAGCGGCAGATGGTCCATACCGATCACAAAGGTGTTCTTCCGTTTTGCGAGATAACAGGCTGAAGGGAAATGGCTGTTGAGCAGCACATCGTCAAGAATGTTCAGGGCACTGATGTCACATGCTCTGAGTCCGACAAGCACAACGGGGTTCGCTTCGTAGGATACGTTCTGCTCCCAGTCATCATCGTGAAAGTGAAACTGCGAAAGCTCTTCGCGGAACGGCAGGAAAAAATGTTTAGCCGATGAAGCGGTTCTGGTGTAGTCAAAGGCTATCTCTTCTACCGAGGATACCGGTTGAAACTGGTAAACCGACTCACCCCGGCTGTCGGTATCGACAAGCCTTGGCCCGAATGCACTGTTGTTCTGTACAAGCGCATCAATAAACCTTTTGAACTCAGCTTTGGAAATGACTTTGTAGATCATCGCTCAGGTTCCGGTTTCAGGTGTTCTGCAAATGAGCGGGCTTATACAATAAAGGTACACAAAAGCTTTCAGCAAGAAAATAAAGTGTTTTTGCTTAAAGCTTTTAATCATTGGAGACCCCTTTAGCGCCGTTTTTCCAGCAGATAAACCTTGTCATGTTTTCTTACCTTGGCAGACCTCACGGTGACGTTATCACCTTTTACGGCATCAATATCAGGCCGGTCATTGGTTAAAAAGGAGTCAGCAATGACGGAGACAATTCCGGTTTTTGCTCCCTGGATGGAGAGCTTTTCGCCGCTTTTAAGACCCCGTGCCATGATCCGTATTTCTGCAACCTCTACCTTCGGATAATATTTTTGCACTTCTCCGATATAGGTTTTTTTTTCGTTAGCCAGTGAGCCGTATTCCCGAACCCAGGCATCCAGGGGTTTTCCAAAATAAAACCCTTTCGAAAATCCGCGGTTGTACACCGTGGCAAGCTCCTCTTTGAGCTGTGTTGTGAGTTTGCTGTAATCGTTTCTGAATTCAGGATCGTTGCGACTGGTGGTGCAGAAATCGATTGCGCTGCGGTAGGCTTTTGTGGTTGTATGAACATATTCAGGGCTGCGGCTTCTCCCTTCGATCTTGAAGGCGGTAATTCCTGCATCCATGAGTACATCGATAAATTCCACGGTGCAGAGATCCTTTGGACTCATCACATAGTCTGTTCCCAGCGTAAGTTCCTCGTTTTCCTCCGGATCAGTAATGATATACTCCCTGCGGCACGGCTGAACGCACTGGCCGCGGTTGGCCGATCGACCGAAAAGATCCTGCGACATGAAACATCGCCCCGATACGGCGACGCACATGGCGCCGTGAACAAAGCACTCAATTTGCACATCGAGCCCATCGGCCTTTATTTTATCTGTAATATGGCGCACCTGTTCAAGGGTGAGTTCCCTGGCCAGCACAATCATTTTTGCCCCGAGGGAGGCATAGAATTTGACAGCACTGTAACTGCTGACTGAGGCCTGTGTTGAGATATGAAAGGATATTCCGGCTTTCCGGCAAGCTTCAATGACTGCCATGTCGGAGCAGATCACGGCATCGAATCCTGCTTTTTTTGCTGCAGCAACGGTCTGCGTCATTTTTTTCAGTTCTCCGTCATAGACGATCGTATTCAATGCCAGATACCCTTTGGCATGATACTCCCTGCAGAGTGCATGAATGGCAGGAAAGTCTGCAGGAATGAAATTGCTGCTTCCGGCGCGCATGTTATAGCCTTCAGCTCCGAAGTAGACCGCATCCGCACCGGCCTTCAGTGCGGTAAGCAATCCTGTCATGTCGCCCGCAGGCGCAATGAGTTCAACTTTTATTTCGTGTGTCACAAGCTTGACTGGATTCAATGTTCTGCTGCCCTTTTTTTGTAATAACTCTTAGAAACGGCTTTCACTCTCATCTACAACCGGCGCATATTTTGCGTTCGCTATTGCTTCAGTTCGTATTCTGGCAAGCTCCGCGGCAAAGGGATTATGTTTATTGCCCTGGATGTTGAGCGGCAGCGAGATGGCATGGAAGAGCTCATTTTCAAGATCCCACGGTTTATCATGTTCCACCCAGCTCACAAAGGTATTTTCCTGCATCCACTGGTCAAGCCACTCTTCTCCTTTTCTGGTGAGTGTCATCTTTTTGCCGCTTCCAACCATTCTGAGCGGGAATCCGCTCTGTTTTGCCAGCAGGATGCCCAGAGAGCGGCGCAATGTAGAACCGTCGGCTTTTCCGTTAAAGTGGTAACGAACCCTCTGCTGAAGAGTCTGCGATGCGTTTGCCAACCCTTTTTTGTCCGGTGAACTCCCGATATAGAGCATCGTCAGCCCTTCATGGATCAGACATCCTTCAACGGGTACACCCTGAGGAATCTCTTTGAAGAAGAATGCGTAGACACCATGAGCTCTTGCAACGGGGCATGGATTTGAAAGTACCTCCGCTCTTGAACAGAGATGATCAGGATTCGAAAAAACGGTATCCATGGAGTGATAAAATATTGTGTTAAAGCTTCAGTACACCTTTTACTTCTTGATGTAGGCGTTCAGGCCGATTGTCACCGGTTTGCCTTCCACCATGACGTCTGTGACAGCGTTGCCTCGCGTGCTTGCGACAACAAGTGTTTTGCCTGACGAAGACGGGGTGGGCTTTTCAAGGTCAATCTCTATGCAGAGCTTGCCGTTTTTAATCTCGACGGTCATGGCCATGGTAGTGTCTGTTTACGGTTTGTTTCAAACTAACAACCAATATAGCGAAAAGAAGCATTGTGGGGCAGTGAGCACTTTTTACTCGTGTCCGGATGCTGGACGTGATCTCCCTGTTTGTGGCGCTGGCGTATATTGTTTGTTATTTTATTGTGAAATAATGAACTTGACGTATGAATTTGAAAAGAAAATCAGGAATCGAATTTTTGCTGGATAATTTGGAGGGATTACTCTCGACATGCTGATTTATGTTTTTTAACAGTCAAGAGGGCTCAGCACGCTGGCAGCCGGGTCTTTCTTGTTAGCCCTGCCAGCTTATCATAAAGGAGGGTAGCTATTATGGCTGCTTCGAACAAAAAAGCTTTGTGTGTCGGAATTAATCAGTTCAGGAACTATCCGGATGCTGCGTTGCAGGGTTGTGTAAACGACGCTAATGAAATGTCAGTATTGCTGCAGAAGCTGCTCGGTTTTAAAAAAGGCGATATCACCGTACTGAAGGATGCCAAAGCCACAAAAGCCAACATCATCAAAAAGCTTAAAGCCATGGTCGATGGCGCAAAGGCTGGAAAATATTCCAGTCTGGTGTTCAGCTTGTCCAGTCATGGCACGCAGGTACCGGATCTGAGCGGTGACGAACCGGACAGGGCCGATGAGGCGTTCTGCCCTTATGACCTTGCCCAGTCAGGAAACGAGTGGGATAAAAACCACATCATTGTTGATGATGAACTGCGTGATCTGTTCATTCAATTGCCTGAAAATGTACTTCTTGAAGTCTATCTGGATACCTGTCACAGTGGTACCGGGTTGAAGGCAATTGACATGCTGCTTGATCGCAGGCCGCGCTATCTGCCGCCGCCCTCGCTTGAAGCATTTATGGAAGTGGACAGCAAACGATCTCGCGGACTTCGTCATGGATTGCTTGAAAAAGGGGTTACTGATAACATCCTTTGGGCTGCCTGTCGTTCCGACCAGACCAGTGCGGATGCGAACATAGATGGAGGATGGCATGGAGCATTCACCTACTTTTTCTGCAAGGAGATGTACGAGTGTAATAATACCCTCACCCGGGCTGAAGTACTGGCCAAAGTTCGTTCAGACCTGAAGAAAGGAAAATATACCCAGATTCCGCAACTGGAATGTGAGGCAGCAAATCGCAAGTCGCCTGTTGGGTGAGGAGTCAGGATTCGTTATCGTTGATTGTGAAGTCGGAGTAATCAATTGCCAGCATCTTGCAACTCCGGCTGCTATTATTTAAGCAAGAACTTGTAAATTCGATGAATTGTCAAGGAGAGGAACTGCGGGCTGTCGATGGAGATGATGATGGCATTGGATTTCTTTATGCCTTTGCTTGTGTGCCGGTACAAAACGAAGACTACCAATGATGAACGAACGTTTTTTTCTGAAACTGCTGCTGCTGCTTTTTACAGGACTTATTGTGGCTGAAGTGCTGGTTGTTGTGCTTTTCGGGTTTCGGCTGGAGCTGATTCTGCTCTGTTTTATTGTTGCTGCAGCGTTGACCGGCATTGCGTTTGTCGTGCGGCTTCTGCTGGCAGAGCGGACGGAGATCGATTCGGTTTCGATGCGTCGAGCACGGGCGAAGCGCGGCGGGATCATGCAGGATCGGCTGAAGGAGTATGATGTTGATGAGGAGTTTATCGGGGGCAAAACGGTGAAGCGCCAAAAAGGCAGATCAGCGGCACCAGCTCTCTCTGAATTTCGCGGCAGCAGCAATATGTCGGACTCTCCGGATACGGTGTCGATTGAAGAGGCAATCAGGGTTCATGCCGAGATGTACGGGGGGCTCAGGCAGTTGCTCCAGATGATGGAGCATATTGATGAAGCCTCTTTCGGCAGGCTGTTGCAAAAAGCCGGTCTGGGTGATCTTTCACGGGAGGAAGTCGTGCTCAAGATTAGTCTCATGGTGGATGAAACATCTCTTTCAAATGAGGATGCAGTCGAAAAGGATGAGGAGAAGCCGTGCATTCTGGAGGGCCATTCTATGGACCGGGAGAGTTTCGACGAGTATATCCGGCGCTGCATGAATGGTGCAGAGGATGATGCGGAGAGCGCGGACAACGGCTTTTCTGTTGAACTTGATGGTGCTGCTCTCTCAAAGGGTGCCGGTGTTCCACCGGCGGATTTTTCCCATGATCCGAAATCAGTGATATCAAGTCTGAAGAGAGCTGGAGAGCAGTCATGAAGCCGGTTCCAGCGTCAGCGTTAAGCAAAGCGAAGCTTCAGAAGTATGTCAGACTTCATCAGAAGAAGTTCAGGGATCAGGAAGGACTTTTTCTTGCCGAGGGGCTTCGTACGGTC
Organism: Chlorobiaceae bacterium; assembly: GCA_013334755.1. Taxonomy (GTDB): domain Bacteria; phylum Bacteroidota; class Chlorobiia; order Chlorobiales; family Chlorobiaceae; genus Chlorobium. The sequence continues at coordinate 74,995 of JAAXWX010000003.1, forward strand.
AGGGAACTTTGTCTGAACCTGCCTGAAGAGGAGATGCTTGTTGCCTTGCTTGTCAGGGAGGGAGATGTGGAGGCTCTCCGTTTTGCTCAACCCTGGAAGGGAAAGCTTTTTTCGATAAGCGAAAAAGAGTGCTCGCAGCTTGCCGACACCGCAACCTCCCAGGGGGTTTTCGGCGTTTTCCGTCAGCAGCTCAAGCTTGAGCCTCTTGTAGAAGCTGTCTCCGCAAAAGCCGTCAAATCATTCATGGTTGCCCTCGACGATGTTCAGGATCCGGGCAATGTGGGTACCATTCTGAGAACAGCAGTCTGGTTCGGGGCCGAGGCCCTGATCTGCAGTACAGGGTCGGCTGACCGATACAACGCCAAGGCGGTACGCTCATGTGCCGGGAGCATCTATGCCATTCGTCATTACGGTGTTGATCGTCTTGACCTTGAACTTCTCCGGCTTAAGAAGCTGGGCTACTGCATTGTCTGTTCATCACTTGAGGGAAAGGATTTCCGGGAGTTCACCTCCTGGCCCGGAAAACAGGTGCTGGTGATCGGCAATGAAGCCAACGGGATCAGTGAAACGGTGAAGGCTCTGGCCGACCGGCTGGTGCGTATACCCCATGCTGGAGCAAGTGTACGGGTTGAATCGCTCAACGCCGCCGTCTCCGCCGCCATTCTGATGGAGCGCCTGGCGCTCTCATGAAAACAAGAGAGTCTAACCTCTTTTTCTCCTTGTTGTTGAAAACAAAAAAGCAAAACCTCAAATGGTGTGAAAGGAAGAGCATTACACCAGAAGTACGGGGTAATCAATCTCGTTGATGAGAGTGTGCACGGTTTCAGTCGGCAGTTTCATCCGGTCACTCAGTACAAGCAGGCCGGAATCGGCCATGCGTATATATTGGGCCAGTGTTTTACCGTCATGAAGAGGGAGGTGATGGTACTCAATAACCGTATCAGGAAGTGCTATGGTGACGGAAAGTTCACGTTCCATTCGCAGAGCCTCTTCCGGGGTTTCTCCAAGGATCAGTACGTTGAGGGTGATGCCCGGTTGTGCCAGGTTGAGGGCTGTTTTGAGAGCCTGTTGTGATCCTGTGGAACCATCATAAAGTACCAGAACCGGCCACTCTTGTGCTGCGAAACCCGTACGCATAAAAAGGAGAGGTCTTTTCCCTTCGGCGAGAGCCTTTCTTGCTGTTGAACCGAGTCCTTTCCGGCATGAGGGTGACCTGCCGCTGCGACCGAGGACAAGCAGATCAGCTTCATGGGCGGCAAGGATGATCTCTGCCGGCACCAATCCGCGGTATACCCTGAACGTGTGTTCCACCATGAATTCTTCGGCAATGCGCTGTAAGGCGCTCTTTGCCTCTTTTGCCTGCAGTCGCAGAGAGCGTTCAAGCTGCAGCAGTTCTATTTTTTCCGGTTCGGCATTGTAGATGCGGATTTCATGGCTGCAGGGAAGTTCAGCCATGCGCAGCAGATTGATGTCTTCGACAAAAATTCCTGTAAGATCGGCGTGCATCCGCCGGGCAAGTTCAGCAGCTGCGGTCAGCGAGGCGATGCTGTGCGGCGAACAATCGAGAGCTACGGCGATATGGCGGATAAGGTTACTCTTCATCGTCGTTTGATGATTCGCTGAATATTTTGAGTTTTTCAGCCATTTCGCCAAGTCGGCCAACAGCCATACCGTTGATGGAGTCAGGAGGGTAGTTGCCGGTTGTATCGAGTTCCCCGGCCGGGATGCCGGTCAGGATTTCGATCCCTTCATCAATGTGGGTTACAGGGAAAACAGAAAAGAGTCCGTTTCTGACTGCTTCTACCACATCGTTGCGGAGCATGAGATTATCGATGTTTGAAGCCGGAATGAGCACTCCCTGTTTTCCGGTGAGTCCTCTTGCCTGACAAAGGTCGAAAAACCCCTCGATTTTTTCGTTTACCCCTCCTATTGCCTGTACTTCACCATATTGATTGACTGAACCGGTGACGGCGAACCATTGCCGTATGGGTGCACCCGAGATGGCGGAGAGCAGGGCATATAATTCAGCCGAGGAGGCACTGTCGCCTTCAACTCCGCTGTATGATTGTTCGAAGACCAGCGAGGCCGTGAGCGAGAGCGGTTGATTGATGCCAAATCGGGCACCGAGAAAACCGGAAAGAATCATCACCCCTTTTGAGTGGATCGGCCCTCCCATTTCAACTTCGCGTTCAATGTCGATTACTTCACCTTTTCCAAGCCTTATTCTTGCTGTTATCCTGCCTGGATGGCCGAAGCTCTGGCCTCCAGGAGAGTAGATGGCAAGGCCGTTGATCTGCCCTGTTTTTTCTGACTCTGTATCGATGAGAATGGCATTTTTCAGCGTCGCTTCCCTGATTTTTTCACGGATTCTTGAGGCGCGTACGGTTCTTGTGTCAATGGCATGCTGGACGTCTTCGGCTATAACGAACGCTCGTTCAGCCGATGCGGCATAGTACTCTGCTTCATGGATCAGATCGCCGATACTCTGGAGGTGTGCCGTCAGTTTTGTAGAGTCTCCCGCCAGTCGACTGCCATGTTCTACCACCCGTGCTACAGCGCCTCTGTCAAAAGGACGCAGGTTGTCCTTTTTGGCGATTGAGCTGATAATATGAGCATAGGAGAGCTTTCCGGCATTGTCGATGGGCAGTTCGTCTTCAAAATCAGCAGCAACTTTGAAGAGCTCGGTAAAGTCAGGGTCATAAACGGTGAGCAGGTAGTAGAGGCTGCGTTCTCCGATCAGAATAACCTTGATGTCGAGTGGAATCGGTTCAGGTTCAAGAGAGACGGTGCTGACAAGGCTGTAAAGCTGGGCAAGTGATTCAATGCGGATATGGCGTGTTCGCAGGGCTTTTTTCAGCGCGTCATAGGCAAGCGGCTCCATCAGCAGCCTTCTTGCATCAATGAGCAGATATCCTCCGTTAGCCCTGTGAAGCGCACCCGGCTTGATCAGCATGAAGTCTGTGACAAGTGTGCCCATCTGAGCAATATGCTCAATGTCACCAACCAGATTATAGCATGCAGGTTTGTCTTCATAGACGACCGGAGCACCTTCGCTCTTGCTGTTGTCGACAATGACGTTCACGCGGTAACGGTTAAACGACATGTTTTCCTGCGCGTATCTGCCGGGAGCCATTCCCGGAAACAGCTCCCTTTGATCGGTTTCTTTTTCAAGAAACTTGTCAAAGTTTTCTATAACGTCGTTTTCCACTGTCTCGAGAAAGGCCGTGACTTCCTGAAGAGGCTCATAGCTGCTTTTGAGTTCTGCAATCAGTGGCTTCACAGCGAAGTTGGCGATGTTGCGGTTCAGCTCCTTGATTTTTTCCTGGGTTTCACGTTGCCATTTTGGTATCTGGGCCAGAATGGACTGCATTGCGGTTTTCAGTTTGCTGATCTCTTCTTCAATAGCATCGCGATCCTCTTTTTTCAGGAGCATGAACTCTTCCGGCTTGATCACTTCACCGTTTTTTATCGGGGCGAAAGCGAAGCCGGCAGGCGTTCTTATGAGTGCAATGTTGTTGTCCGTTGCATTTTTTTCGAGTTCCCCTATAGCTTCACCCTGCTGTTCCTGGAATTTTTCACGAATATCTTTTTCCTGGGCCTGATACTCCTCACTGCTGAATGCTGCCGGTAAAACAGTAAAAAGCGCTTCGACAAGGTGTTCCATATCATGGGAAAGCGTAGAACCTTTTCCTGCAGGAAGCTTTAATGCCTTGGGGTTGCGGGGTTTTTCGAAGTTGTTGACATAACACCAGTCTGAAGGGGCTGGAGCATTGGGTGCCAGGTCGCTGAGAAAGTGCATGATAGCGGTCTGTTTGCCTGTGCCGTTAGGCCCGAGGGCAAACAGATTGAACCCGTCGTGCTTGATGCCCATGCTGAAGGTTATGGCATCAATTGCGCGATTCTGACCTGTAGCGTTTACATGACCGTCCAGCTCAGCAGTGGTCTGGAAGTTGAATTCCTGCGGGTCACAGGTTCTGTAGAGCTTGTCCGGAGTGAGCTTTGCAGGGAGAGCCATATCTGATCGTTCCTTTGTTATGAGGTTGATCGATTGCGGGTTTTGTATTCTTCCCGTAATATACAAAACCCCTGCAACATAACGATCGTTCTGCAGGGGCTTGAACTTGCGCAGTGGAGTGCTTCCATGTTACCTGTTCATCCAGCAGGGAGATTGATCAGGCGTTGTCTCCTTCAATATTCAAGGTTTGATGAAGATGAACTGGCTTCGCAGGCTTTTTGCGCAGACGGATGTTCAGCATTTCAACTGAAATGGAAAAAGCCATGGCGAAATAGATGTATCCCTTGGGTATCTCAAAGCCGGCTCCTTCGGCAAGCAGAGTGACGCCGACCAGTATAAGAAAGCTCAGCGCGAGCATTTTAATGGTCGGGTGCGCTTCAACGAAATCACTGATCGATTTGGCAGCAAACATCATAATTCCGATTGAGATCATAATGGCGATGATCATCACTTCCACATCTTTGGCAAGCCCTACGGCTGTAATGACCGAGTCAAGCGAAAAAACAATATCGATAACGGCAATCTGAAGCATGGTGACGATAAACGTGCCGCTTGAAGCGCCTTTTTTTTCCTCTTCCGAGCCTTCAAGGCTTTGGTGAATCTCTTGTGTGCTTTTTGCAAGAAGAAAAAGACCTCCACCAATCAGTATAAGGTCGCGTCCGGAAACATGGTGATCAAGAACGGTAAAAAGTTCTGTCGTTAGTCCCATAACCCAGGTGATGGAGAGCAAAAGAGCAATTCTGGTCAGCATCGCGAGGCCCAGGCCGATAATTCTGCCTTTGTTTCGCTGCTGTTCAGGCAGTCGCCCGACGATAATGGAGATAAAAATAATGTTGTCAATGCCGAGAACAATTTCCAGAGCCGTCAATGTTGCCAGGGCAATCCAGGCTTCCGGCTGCGTGATCCATTCCATAAAAAGTGGTATTAGGGTAAAAAATTTCGTAAAAACTCAATTTATAAGCTAATGTACTCAACGGATCCTGTTCGGCAAAACATCAGAAGCCGCCACAAGGCCCCTGTTCGGCTGACACTGTTTTTTCGTTACATTGTAAGTAAATAGCTCTTTTCCAGTTGACTTTACCCCATACTCCATGCAAAAAGATCGGGTTTTTCCTGAGTTGGCGGTATTGAGAGAGACGTTTGACCGTGGTATAACACGTGATCTCTTGTGGAGGCGGTCGCAGCTTCTTGCGCTTGAACGATTTCTCATTGAGCGCGAGCGAGAGATTGCAGCTGCAGTGTATGATGATTTCAGGAAATCCACTGCCGAGACCTTTTTAACCGAAACGGGATATCTTCGGGGCGAAATCCGTGTTGCCCTGAAGTGTCTTGCTTCATGGATGAAGACTCGCCGGGTTTCCATCCCGCTTATCTATCAGCCATCGAAAGGTTATTACTTTCGTGAACCTTATGGTGTTGTGCTCATAATCGGGGCATGGAACTATCCGTTGAACCTGTGTCTCGCACCCCTCATCAGCGCAATTGCTGCAGGCAATTGTGCCGTAGTTAAACCTTCCGAACATGCTCCCCATAGTTCGGCAGTCATTACCGATGGGCTGGCCAGCTACCTTGACCGGAGTGCGATCAGGGTGATAGAGGGAGGTGTGGAAGAGAGCCGGGCTTTGCTTGAAGAGCGTTTTGACTATCTTTTTTTTACCGGCAGCCGGTCAGTCGGCCGGGAAGTTATGCTTGCTGCAGCCAGGCATCTGACTCCGCTGACGCTTGAACTTGGAGGAAAATGTCCCTGTATTGTCGAAGAGAGTGGTAATCTCAAGGTGGCAGCGAGAAGGATCGTATGGGCAAAGTTTTTAAATGGTGGTCAGACCTGTCTTGCTCCTGATTATGTTCTCGTGCATGAGAAGAGAGAGACGGAGCTGCTCAGGTATATGCGAGAAGCTGTCACGGCCTTTTACGGTGATGATCCCCGTTTGAGTCGTGATTATCCCCGCATAGTCAACATTGATCAGTTCATGCGGCTCGAAAAGTTTCTTGACGACTCTGCAATCTGGAGCGGGGGGAAAAGCGACCCGGCTGAATGTTATATAGCTCCGACCATTCTTCGGGATGTGAATCCAAGGTCCAGGATCATGCAGTCGGAGATTTTCGGTCCTCTGTTGCCGGTTATTGCTTACAGCAAGCTTGATCAGGCACTGGATATTATTCGAGCAGGCAAGGAGCCTCTTGCACTGTATCTTTTTTCTTCTGACCCGAAGGTGCAGCAGCGTGTAGTGCGTCACTCCCGTTCTGGCGGAGTGTGCATCAATGATTTCCTTTTCCAGGCGGCTATTCACGGGCTTCCTTTTGGAGGGCTCGGCCTTAGCGGATTCGGCAGATATCATGGAAAGGCGGGTTTTGAGACCTTTTCTTTTCAGCGTAGCGTTTTACACCGATCGTTTCTTCCAGATCCCGATTTGCGTTATCCGCCCTACAACAGCGTAAAATTCGGACTTCTTAAACGGCTTGTAACGTTGTTTACAGCATGAATAAGACAGGTCTTGCATTGGGGGGAGGAGCCGTTCTTGGTGCTGCCCATGTTGGTGTGCTCAGGGCACTGACTGAATTGGAAATTCCCATTTCGATGGTCAGCGGTACGAGCATCGGGGCATTTATTGCGGCACTGTATGCATTCGGTAAAAGCTGGAAGGAGATTCGCGATATTGCTTTTGATCTTGACTGGTTTGATTTGTCAGGCCTTTCACTTTCTCAGTACGGCATTCTCTCTAATAAAAAATTCGGTGGCATTGTCAAGGAACTGCTTGGCCAGAAAGACATCAGGGATGCTCTGATACCGCTTTCAATGGTTGCAACTGATATCGGTACAGGAAAAAAAGTTGTGTTTACTGCAGGTGCTGTGGATGTCGCAGTGATGGCAAGCAGTTGTATTCCCGGTTTTTTCAGGCCTGTAGACCATTCGGGAGCCTTACTGGTTGATGGAATGCTTGTGGAAAATGTTCCTGTTTCCCCATTGGTAGAAAGCGGGGCGAAATCGGTTATCAGTGTCGATCTTCTTGCCTGTCATGTTTTCAAAAAGCCTGATAATATTATCGGAGTTTTGCTGAATGCCTTTTACAGTACACTTACGAATACGACAGCCATACAGACAGAGGATGCTGATTTATGTATTTCGCCAAATCTTTCGAAATTTAATCTGATCGATATAGGCCAGATACCTGATCTGGTTGAAGCGGGGTATCAGGCAGCTTTTCCTGTATTGAAAGAATGGGTAGATGCAGACAGGTAGTGGTGCATCTTGGTCGAATTACGGTAATGTATTAATTTGTTATTAGCAGTTGTTGTGGAGATATTATTTTATTGATGATGAAAAAGAGAGGCAACAATGAAAACAACCATTGCAGGTGTTTCTGTCTGGCTTGCGTTACTGTCTTGTCCCGTTTTATCTGCTTCTGCAGCAACACCTTATGTAAGCGGCTCTGCAGCTTTGTCCATGCCGCGTGACTCTGAGCGCACACCCCGCTCTTATGATACAGGTTATCTTCTTACTGGTGCGGTAGGTCTTGACAGCGGACTCTATCGCCTTGAAGCTGCACTTGGTTACCAGAAAAACGGGATTAACAATTCTCAGCGAACGGTATCAATGACTACCTATATGGGCAACGGAGCTATTGATTTAGGGTTACCCCTTGCTTCGCTCAAGCCGTATATTACTGCTGGAGCTGGTTTGGCGGATGTGGAAGAAGAACATGACAATGGCAGTATTGTCGGCGACACGGTGTTTGCCTGGCAGATCGGTGCCGGAGCAGGATTCGAAGTTGCTTCTCTTGTGACAGTTGATCTTCAGTATCGCTATTTCGCCACCACTGATCCGGAACTTGCTGACCAGAAAAAGTATACGATTGACACGCATAACGTGATGCTTGGTTTGAGAGTCGGTTTTTGAGAGGAGGTGCTTTACCGTTTTGACATCTTGTAACTGTTTAATTCAGGGAGGTTGTTATGCCTATCCGCAAATTAAGAGAGTTTCTTGACAACCATGCCGTCAGGTATTTTGTCGTCAGCCACTCTCCGGCCTACACTGCCCAGGAGATAGCTGCAGCTGCTCATGTGCCGGGTAAAGAGCTTGCCAAAACCGTTATTGTCACTATTGCCGGTAAAATGGCTATGGTTGTCTTACCGGCTTCCCGTCAGCTTGACTTTGATCTTTTGCGTGCTCTGACTGGAACCCGGGATGTGGAGCTTGCCGGTGAGAAAGAATTTGCCGGGTTGTTTCCTGAATGCGAAATCGGTGCCATGCCGCCTTTCGGCAACCTATATGGTATGGATGTCTATGTTTCGGAAGAACTTGAAGAGGATGATGAGATTGCCTTCAATGCCGGGGCCCATACAGAACTGTTGAGGCTTTCCTATGAAACCTATAAAAGGCTGGTTCATCCCAAAGTGGCGAAGCTCTCTCTTGCAGTGAATTGAATGATAAGGCTATGATGGGTTTTTCCGGGGAAATGTTACCTTTGGTTCAGACATGCTGATAAGACAGACGCTTTTGTCCAAGATATCGGCATTGTGGAAACTCTGGATATAGTCTGTATTTTCGTCTCTTATGAAGATTGCCTTATACGCCGGGACGTATGTCAGAGACAAGGACGGTGCTGTAAAATCCATCTATCAACTGGTCTCTTCATTCAGGAAAAACGGTCACAGTGTAGCCGTATGGTCTCCTGATGTTTCAAAAGGGGATAATCATAATGGGTTAACCGTTCACAGGATGCCCTCTGTGCCGATTCCACTCTATCCTGACTATAAACTCGGCTTTTTTACAAATGAAACCCGTCGGCAGCTCGAAGCGTTTGCTCCTGATGTGGTGCACATTTCAACACCGGATATTATTGGCAGGGAGTTTCTCCTCTATGCCAGAAAAAAAAATATTCCGGTGGCTTCTGCCTTTCATACAGATTTTCCCTCCTATTTCAGTTACTACCGCCTTGGATTTGCCGTCAGGTATGCCTGGAAGTATCTGACGTGGTTTTACAACAGTTGTGATATTGTGCTGGCTCCGAATGAGAGTGTCCGTCGGAAACTGGCGGGTTATCATATCAGAAACATTGAAATCTGGTCGAGGGGAGTAGACAAGGAGCTTTTTGATCCATTCCGCCGTTCCGAACAACTTCGTTCATTATGGAATGCTGACGGCAGGAGTGTCTTTGTTTATGCCGGACGTTTTGTGCCCTACAAGGATATCGAGGTTGTCATGCAGGTTTATGACCGGTTTGCCAGGGATGGACATGCTGAAAAGGTGAGATTTGTGATGATAGGTTCCGGGCCTGCCGAGGAGGAGATGAAGCGCAGAATGCCGGAAGCTGTATTTACCGGCTATCTTACCGGAGTCGAACTGCCGGTGGCTTACGCAAGCGGAGACATTTTTCTTTTTCCTTCAATAACTGAGGCGTTCTGCAATGTTGCACTTGAAGCACTTGCTTCAGGCCTGCCTGCAGTGGTTTCAGACGGGGGCGGGTGCCGGGATATAGTTGATAGGTCGGGAGGAGGGTTCGTTGCCCGGGCGGGAGATGTTGAAGATTTTTATGGTAAATGCCTTGAACTGCTGGGCAATTCCAGCCGGCACATGGAACTGAAAGCCCGGGGCCTTGCTTATGCAGAAGCGCAGTCATGGACCGCAGTCAACGGAGTTCTGATCGATCGCTATCAGTTATTAGTCAGCCGTTCAGCGGCCGGTGCTGCATCATGCTGCGCCCCGTAAACCAACAATCCTTCAGCACATCATGAACACAAATCGTAATACGGAAGCATTCATTCTGGGCTTTTTGCTCTGTATTGGCCTCATTGTCATGGGGTATCTGTTTTCATCAGGCATGACACGCTTTAGATCACTTGACCGGACGGTCTCGGTAAAGGGGCTCTCGGAAAGGGATGTGCCTGCTGATATTGCGATCTGGCCCATCAAGTTCGAGGTGGCGTCCGATGACCTGCCGTCACTTGTTACGGCTATCGAAGAGAAAAACAGACTTGTTCTTGATTTTCTCCGTTCAAAAGGATTCAATGAAAATGATATTTCGGTGTCGGCACCAGCAATCACTGATCGTCAGGTACAGGGAAGCGGTGATGCAAACCGGTTTACCTTCAGATATGCGGGAAGTTCAACGGTGAGTGTCTATACGAAAGATGTTGACAGGGTGAGGAGCACTGTCACGAAGCTGGTTGAACTTGGTAAAACGGGAGTAGCGGTTACTGGTGAAAATTATGACTCAAAAACCGAGTTTCTTTTTACCGGTCTCAATGCCCTCAAACCCTCAATGATTGAAGAGGCAACCAATAATGCAAGAGTGGTGGCCGAGAAATTTGCAAGCGATTCAAAAAGCAGGCTTGGAAAGATCAAGTCGGCAAGTCAGGGGCAGTTTGCCATTGAGAACAGGGACAGCAATACTCCGTATATAAAAAAAGTGAGGGTTGTCTCAACACTGGAGTATTATCTTTCCGACTGACTTTTTCCCTGCTGCAGGTCATGAATCGTCCGGTATGATGACCGGCTGACTGTTATGATAGTGGATACCCCCGTTGTGCTATTCCGCGAGTCGGGGTGCATATCTGCTTGTTGTGCTTTATTTTCCGTGGTCTGTTGCGGGATTTAACTACTGCTTTTTTTTGTTTATACAAGGAGTCAGGTGTTGCCTGATCAGTGGCAGATGGCTGACGGGTTTTGTTAATATTGTTGACAGCTGATTATGAAAGCAGGTTTTATCGGGCTTGGGAAAATGGGAAACAATATGGCGCAGCATCTACTGGAGTGCGGTCATGATCTTGTCGTTTACGATCTCTCAATAGAGGCAGTTGCAGCTCTTGCCGAAAAAGGGGCCACAGCTGCAGCTTCTCTGCAGGAACTGGCTTGTCTGCTGGAATCTCCCCGTATTATCTGGCTTATGGTACCTGCGGGTGCTTCAGTTGACAGTACAATTGAACTGCTTGTCCCCTTGCTTGAACAGAGGGATATTGTTGTTGATGGAGGTAATTCCCGGTATAAGGATTCAGAACGGAGGGCTGCTCGCCTCAAGGAAGTGGGGGTAAGCTTTCTTGATGCGGGCACGAGCGGCGGGCTTGAAGGAGCGCTGCAGGGAGCCTGCATCATGGTTGGTGGTGAAAAGACTGCTTATGATGTGATTGAGCCTTTGCTGAAAGATTTGTGTGTGGAAAACGGTTACGGCTATATGGGCCGCTCAGGCTCCGGCCATTTTGCCAAGATGGTACATAACGGCATTGAGTATGGCATGATGCAGGCAATCGGCGAAGGGTTTAACCTGCTTGATGCAAGTGATTATGATTTTAACCTTGAGGAGGTTTCCCGGGTCTGGGCTCATGGTTCGGTGATTCGAGGCTGGCTGATGGAGCTTATGGTGCGTGCATTACAAAAAGATCCGAAACTTGATTATCTCCAGGGTTCAATTGCCGATTCAGGCGAAGGCCGATGGACCGTCGAAGCATCTCTCGAGCATGAGGTCTCGATTCCGGTTATTGCAGCTTCACTTTTTACCCGTTTTCGTTCGCGTTCCAACGACAATTTATCCGACAGGGTCGTTGCTGCATTGCGCCATGAGTTTGGTGGACACGCCTTCATTGACAAACCATAACAGGGTACCGCCATGCAGGTAAAACCTGATAACTGCACCATTGTTATTTTTGGCGCACACAGTGATCTTGCTGCCCGCAAACTGTTTCCTTCTCTGTATCAGCTTGCCCTGTGGGGTCATCTTCCGGAGGAGTTCAGAATTCTTGGTGTCGGGCGCGCCGAGCTTTCTCATGCAGAATTCCGTTTAAAGGTATATGAAAAGATGGCCGGGTTATTTCCTGAAACCCTGCCTGATGAAACGGCTTTTGCATTATTTTCCGCAAGGCTCTTTTATGTGAGGGTTGATTTTACGGAGATAGATGGCTACTATGCTTTGCAAAAAGAACTTATGGATGGTGCGGGAGCGTCGGGCATCTGCACGAATCTTCTCTTTTATCTTGCAACGCCTCCTGGTCTTGCGCCAATAATTGTTAAAAATCTTGCCCTTGCCGGGCTTGGTGAAAAAGATGGTTCGTTCGGTGGCTGGCGGAAAATCGTTGTTGAGAAACCCTATGGAAGGAATCTGCAGACGGCCCGTGAATTGAATACCATCATTGGTGATGTTTTCCATGAAGAGCGGATTTTCCGGATTGATCACTATCTCGGAAAAGAGACGGTTCAGAATATCATGGTCTTCCGCTTTTCAAACGGAATTTTTGAGCCGTTGTGGAATCGCCATAACATTGCCAATGTAACCATCACGATTGCTGAAGATTTCGGTATTCGTGATCGTGGAGCTTTCTATGAAGAGGCAGGTCTGCTTCGCGATATTATGCAGAATCACGCGCTTCAGTTGCTTGCATCAGTTGCCATGGAGCCGCCGGTCGATTTTTCAGCGGATTCAGTTCGTGATGAAAAGGCCAAGCTGCTCCGTTCAATTCGCCCCTTTACTCCGGAGAGTGCCTGGCAATCTGTTGTTCTTGGTCAGTATGAGGGGTACCGTTCTGAGAAAAATGTTGCCCCGGACTCAACGGTCGAGACGTTTGCTGCTGTAAAATTTTTTGTCGATAACTGGCGATGGAAGGAGGTGCCCTTTTTTATCAAGGCCGGAAAAAATCTTGATGTTACGGTGACCGAGATCGTCATTACCTTCAAGTGCCCTCCCCAGAACTATTTCGGCCCTGCCGAGAGCTGCAGTTATACGGCTAACCAGGTTATTTTGCGTATCCAGCCGGAAGAGACCATTGCCATAAAGTTCGGGGCAAAACGTCCTGGTGAATCGGTGATTACTGATCCCGTCTATATGAAATTTGATTACAAAACCTCGTTTGCTGAGCCCGGTGTAACTCCTTATCACCGGCTGCTGCTTGACGCCATGGCTGGTGAGCAGATGAACTTTATACGCCAGGACAGCGTCGAATACTCATGGGCTATTATTGATGCCTTGAGGGAGGCCGTTGGCGGTCAACCGCCTGAAACCTATCGGGTTCATTCACATGGGCCGGAATCGGTGCAGCGTATTTACGAATGAGTCGCAAACCAGAAGAGCCGTCCCTTATCAGGTTCAACCAGGCTTGCCGGTACATCCTTCTCCTTTTCAAGAAATATTTTTTTTGCCAGTTCACCCTTTTTCCGGCCAATGGAAAAAAAGAGGACGTTCCGGGCGTGGTTGATGACAGGCAGGGTTATGGTCAACCGCATTCCTGGGGGTTTTGCCTGTGGTGCGTTCACCGAAACCACCCATCTTTTTTTCTCCTGAAGTGCTTCAGCATTCCCTGTGAAAAGTGAAGCAGTATGGCCGTCTTCGCCGAGTCCGAGCAGTATAAGGTCAAACACTGGAAAATCAACTGGCTGCACGTTTTTTTCGGTAGAGAAAAAAGTGCGGATGGTGTCTTCATACTTTTTTACAGCCCATTCCGTATCAGCTTCTTCAGCGGGCATCCTGAAGAGATGTGTTTCCGAAATTCCGGATTGCAGCAGCGTCTCCTTTATCATCCGGTAATTGCTGTCAGGATGATCGAATGGGACACATCGTTCATCCCCCTGGAAAAACCATGTATCTGGCGGAAGATGGTGGATGGTCTGATCGTTGCGGGAGCTGTTGTCGGGCACAGAAAGCAAATAGTGTTCAAGGAGCCTGGTTGTCACTCCCTGTGCCAGCTTTTCGTAAAGGAGGCGGGGAGAGTTGCCGCCAGCCAGCACAAACGAGAACCGCCCGTGATCGGCAATGGCACGGTATGCTTCGCTTATAATCAGCGCAACGGCATGGCTTATTATTTCCGTTTGATTGCCATCATAGAAGAATTTTCGATCTGCAATGTTCATATAAAGCTGATGTCAACGAGCATGATGTGTGTGTGTTTATGATATACAAACCGTGAGAATGAGCAGAAAGATTCATTGAGCCTGTTTCTGCTTGGCTTCAGAGGGGTTGTTGCGTAACTTGCAATATTATTTTTTGATAACACACAGGTTATAGTAACTGTCCGGAGAGTTTTTTATGCCACTTGATGACGGTTATGGTGTTCTGGTAGGCACCCTGCATAATTACTATTGCGATCGTGCATACAGTGAGATGGAATACTACCACTGCAATATCAAGTTGCGTGCCGGAGCAAGAGTTTTTCGTTGTGCGGTTGACCTTGACAGCAAAAGGGAAGCTGACGGTATGCATTGGCGTGTAGTTGAACTGGATCCTGATGCTTTTAACCCGGTACTTCAATTTCGTGAAGGTTGGCACCCGCTTGAGTCAGAACCCGGTTCGGGGGCTCTTGATTACTACCGGAGTCCTGAACTTCAGCCGACTGCAGAGTGTATGGACGCATCCCGAAATGCCCGAAAACATGGTGTAATAGAGCAAAAAGCATTCGATGCTACATGGAAATATGGCACAGGTACAGCCGCATTCAGAGATCTTGAGCCGTTGCTCGTTTACACCCGGAAGCTCTTTATTTTTGGAGAACCATTCAGGAGGGGGCATGGCGTGCACAATATTCATCAAAATCAGGGTGACCCTCCAGAGAGCCGGTGGTACCAGGAAAACGGGATATGGCAGGATGGAGCGGTGGTTGTTCAGCGGCGCAACACAACGCTTGCGGCATTCTTATGCAAATTCAAAACCCAGCGTTTTTTCCCCGACATCTCTTGTGAAATATCCCCTCTCGGGGTGGTGACGGCAACTGAACCACATGATCAATTTTGAGATTTTTGCACATGTTTTATGAAGTCAGGCAGAAATTAATACCAATTTTCAGAAGATGATTTTCAGTTTAGTTTAGCGATCTCTTCTGTGACCAATTTCCAGTAGATGGCTTTCCTTCGGTGTGTCGTAAGATCGTTGCGTTATTTTTTTTGTAGATGTGCCGTGATTATTGATAATATTCCATTTGTGACGGGTGGCTGTTGATTAAGCCTTTTCAATAACAAACCGGAGAATGTCGCATGGATACTGGCAGTTTTTTTGGCAAACTGTTTGATTTTTCGTTCAAAGAGTTTATTACCCTGCAGATTATAAAATATTTGTATGTCATCGGAATTATTTTTTCTGCCATTACTGCTCTCGGGATGATTATCGGAGGATTTGCTGCGTTTAAATATGATGCAGGTAAGGCATTTGTAAGTATTCTTATGTCACCGGTTGTTTTTATTCTTTTGACATTGTTATCAAGACTTGTACTTGAAGCTCTCGTAGCAACATTTCGAATTGCCGAGAATACAACATTACTGGTTGAGCAGGGTAAACATTGACATTGATATTTATAATTGAAAGAAGGCAATTATATTTTTTCTCTTTCATGTGTATGAAAAGAATATTCTGAACGTGGCTGCTTCCGTGAGTGTTTACTCTCGTTTGCCTGACAAGGAGAGTGCTCCTGTAGGACAACTTTCAGTCATGACCGAAAAGTTAATACCTCCTTCTTCAACCTGTTCAAGCATACGTACGCAGATTCCGCAATCAACGCACTTTTCCCGTTCCATGCTGATATCAGGGCTTTCCGCCAGGTCATAGCCTGGATGATCATGTTTTTCTGACGTATATGAGGGAATATAACGGGAAGCAAGCTCTCGAAGGCGGCAGTCGTTCAGAGCGTTGCAGCGGCATTGAAGGCAGCGCTCAGCTTCTTTTCGAGCAGATTCTACAGTATAGCCGGTAACAACTTCCATGAAACCCTTTATGCGTTTTTCCGGCGGCAATTCAGGTACTGGCACTCTTTCTGCAACTGTTTTTCGCTGGTAGAAGGCTTCTGGAGCCTCATCTCTTGCTCCGTAGGTGGAATTGAACAAAGGTTTCTGAGCAGCAACAGGTTTGCCGCTTAAGAAAAGGTTGATAGCGTTAGCTGCCTGTTTGCCCTGTTCTACGGCGCGGATTGCTGTATCGGTGCCTGTAACACAATCGCCGCCGGCAAAAATCCAGGGTATTTCCGATTGCATGGTTTCAGCATTGACCAGCATTTTTCCGTCTTTTCCTGTTTCTATTGTTGCATTGCGTGCTGCTGATGGATCAATCTGCTGTCCGATAGCTGAAATGATGGTGTCTGCAGTTATGGTGAACTCCGAGCCGGCAACAGGGACCGGTTTTCTCCGGCCGGACTTGTCGGGTTCCCCCGGCTGCATGGTGATAGCCGTCATTTCAAGTGCATCGTTGACCACTCTGATTGCTGTCGGGGCGGCATGTTCAACAAGCGTGATGCCTTCAGCGAGCGCCTCCTCTATTTCAGCACGGTTTGCAGGCATATCCGTTCTCGATCGACGGTAGAGAATCGTCACCGTTGAAGCTCCGAGTCGTATAGCGGTTCTTGCGGCATCGATGGCGGTGTTTCCACCGCCGGTTACCACTACCCGTTCTCCGGGCTGGGGTGTAGAGCCGATCGCTGCTTTACGCAGAAATTCGATGCCGCTGGTAACGCCAGGCTTCTCTTCACCCGGAATGTTCATGGTTGATGCATGCTGTGCACCGACAGCAAGAAAGAGCGAATCAAATTCGTTCTTGATGGCATCGAATGTGATATCCTTTCCGAATTCAGTGTTGAAACGGAACTCAATGCCTATCCCATGCAGGGTGGCAAGGTCACTCTCAATAACGGTTTCGGGGAGTCTGAAGCGGGGAATCCCGTAACGTATCATGCCGCCAGCTTCAGGAGCGGAGTCGAATACCGTTACTGCATGTCCCTTGCAGCGCAGAAAATATGCGGCTGTAAGTCCGGCCGGTCCGGCGCCGACAATCGCAACTTTTTTTCCGGTATTTTTAAGAATCTCAGGTACAAAGCGGACGGTCTGCTGCATGTCTCGGTCGGCGGCAAACCGCTTCAGAGCGCAGATTGAAACAGGATTGTCAATACCGTGCCGACGGCACTCATCTTCGCAGGGTGCCGGACATATTCTTCCGAGAATTCCTGGAAGAGGAATGCTCTCCTTGATGGTTTTTATGGCTTGACGATCGTCGCTGTTTGCAATAGCGGCAATAAAGTCAGGAATATCACAGCCTGCAGGGCAGGAGAGCTCACATGGCCCCATGCAGTCTCCATTATGCTGCTCAATTATCCGCTGAAGGCTCTGTTGCCTCATTGAGTTCAGCGCTTCATTGTCGGTTTCTATCACCATGCCTTCCATCGCGAGGGTATCACATGCAGGAACAAAACGGTTTTTTCCCTTAAGCTCAACAATGCACATCCAGCATGATCCTGTCGCATCAAGGGACTTGTGAAAACAGAGGGTAGGGATATCGATTCCTGCGGCAGTCGCAGTGTCAAGAATCGTTGCTCCGGGTGCTGCCGTAACCTGTTGCCGGTTGATGGTAAGAGTGAAATGATTCATCTGGGTTCATCAGCTTTTCATGATCGCCTTCTGAGGCGAAAAACGTTACTGTTCAGTGTGCCTGTCGCCAAAGTTATGTTCAATATGAAGGGCTACTTTTTCCAGCAGCCACATCGGTGTTGACGTGGCGCCGCAGATGCCGACACTTTCTACTGGTTTGCCGTCGGGGCTGGTCAGCCAAATCTTCTGGATCTCATCGACATCTTCGATGAAATAGCTTCTGGGATTTGCTTCCCTGCAGATGTTGTAGAGTACCTGGCCGTTTGAACTTTTTTTGCCTGCAACAAAGATGACAACATCATTGGCCAGTGAAAAGTCATGCAGTTTCTCGTTGCGGCTCGAAACCTGCCGGCAGATGGTGTCCTTGAAAATATGCCGGGGCATGTGGCGAACACCGGTCATGTCTGCGGTAATATCGATATCACGGATTGCCATCCATGAAGCCTCTGTTGCAGAACCATCAGGGGCGAAGCGTGCTTCAAGCTTTGCTTTAAGCTCATAAAATCCCGGGACATCCATGGTTGTCTGGGAAATGAGCGCGGTTTTTTTTGCCGGATCAAGAGCTTTTGTCTCTTCGGGATCGCTGAGGTCGGCATGTTTGATGATAATGGCGGTGTTGCTGCATTGTCCATTGATGCCGATCACTTCTGGATGGGTTGGCTTGCCGTAGATAATGATCTGGTAACCCATTTTGTGCAGCACTCTTGTTGTCTGCTGAAGTCTGGAGACTACAGGGCAGGTGGTATCGGTAACGGTGAGGCTGTTCTCATTGGCAATCTTATAGCTCGAGGGAGGCTCCCCGTGAGCCCTGATGAGTACCCTGGCATTTTTCAGTTCCCGGAAAGCGGCTTCATCAATGGTTACAAGTCCGAGGGCTTCCAGTCTTTTGACCTCGGCCTCATTGTGGACAACGTCGCCGAGCGAGTATAATCCGTCCTTTTCCCGAAGTTGTTCTTCAGCAACATGGATGGTTCCCTGCACTCCTATGCAGAAACCCGATGAAGTTCTGTCGAGGTTTACTTTCACGCTGTACAGATTAAGTCAAGATAAAAAGTGAAAAGTAACAAGTATGCTGGCAAATGGCAAAGGTGAAAAGCAGCGCGGGGCATCCGGGCGACTGTTCCCGGAGCTGGATTTCCGGAGTTATACTTCCACAAGTTCGACATCCGGCAGTTCACTGCCCATAAAGAGCTGGTAGAGCATGCTGAATTTCTGAGGCAGATCGCTGACGAGCAAATGCGGAACAGATACATGTCCGGAAGGGTTGAGCAGGCCTGACTCCAAAAGGAGTTCTCTGGTTCTCAGAGCGACCGCCTCAGCCGAATCAATGATACGGATTTTACTGCCGATTGTTTCTTCAATCACCTGGCGAAGAATCGGGTAGTGTGTACAACCGAGTACCAGCGTATCAATTTCCTGTTTCCTGAATCCTGCCAGATATTGTTCAGCAATAAGCCTGGTAGCCGGATGGTTGATAAAACCTTCCTCTGCCAGCGGAACAAAGAGAGGGCAGGCCTGCGAGATGACCTCTATGTCGGCATTGAGCTGGTTAATGGCGCATGCGTAAGCATTTGAGCATACCGTGGCCTGAGTTCCGATAACGCCGATGCGGTTGTTTTTTGAAACCTGCACAGCAAGCTTTGCACCTGCTTTGAGAACTCCAATTACGGGGATCTTGCCGCACGACTTTTCAACAACATCAAGAGCAAGTGCGGAAACGGTATTGCAGGCGACAATGATCACTTTGGGCTGATAGCGCATGAGAATGGCTGTATCGTCTGCCGCATATTTCCGTATGGTTATCTGGGACTTTGGTCCGTATGGCACCCTCGCTGTATCACCGAAATAGATAATACGCTCGGCAGGCAGAGCTGCCTGTACTGCCTTGACAACAGTCAGTCCGCCAATACCGGAGTCAAAGATACCAATAGGGCTTTCAGTAGTCAATGGAGAGTTTACAATTGACGGTTGACAATGGATTCATGACCATCATTAAAGTATTATACATTAAAGCGAAAAACAATAACATCACCATCCTTGACAATGTATTCCTTGCCTTCGGAGCGGAGTTTTCCTGCAATTTTGACCTTCTGTTCCGAGCCGAGTTCAATAAGGTCACGGTAGAACATGACTTCGGCGCGGATAAATCCTTTTTCAAAATCAGAATGTATTGCTCCTGCCGCTTCAGGCGCAGCAGCTCCCTTGCGGATAGTCCATGCATGAACCTCTTTTTCCCCTGCGGTAAAATAGGTCTGCAGGCCGAGCAGGTCATAAGCGGTCTGGATCAGCCGGTCGAGGCCAGACATGTGAAGTCCGAGGCTTTCAAGAAATTCCGGTCGCTCTTCTTCAGGCAGTTCTGCTATTTCCGCCTCTGTTTTTGCGCTGATGATCAGCATTTTTGAGCCTGATGCGGCAGCAATTTCAGCAACTTTTTCCGTATAACTGTTCCCATCCGGAAGATCGGTTTCCGCGACGTTGGCCGCAAAGAGAATTGGTTTGGACGACAAAAGGAAGAACTGTTTGGCTACAGCCTGCTCTTCGGCGGTTTCAAGGATTTTTCGGACTGGGATGCCTTCACTGAGTCCGCTGATAATTTTTTCAGCTACTGCGAGCTGCAGGATAAGCTCTTTTTCTTTTCTGGCGTTTTTTCTGAGCCTGTCCATCCGGCGTTCCATGCTGTCGAGATCGGCCAGCATCAGCTCTGTTTCAATAGTGATGATGTCGTCAGCGGGGTCTATTTTTCCTTCGACATGGATAATATTGTCGTCATCAAAACAGCGTACAACATGAACGATGGCATCAACCTCCCGGATATGTGAGAGGAACTGGTTTCCGAGTCCTTCGCCCTTGCTTGCCCCTTTGACCAGTCCGGCAATATCAACGATTTCAAGGGTTGCCGGTACAAGTGTGGGAGTTTTTACAACATCAGCAATCTGTTGCATCCTCTCGTCAGGTACAAGCACAGTCCCGACATTGGGTTCTATGGTACAGAAAGGATAATTGGCAGCTTCAGCCTGTTTTGCCGTGATGGCATTGAAAAGCGTAGACTTGCCGACATTTGGCAATCCGACAATGCCGCAGCGAAGTGACATAAAAAAAAAGTTTGTTGATAGAGTGACCACGATCAAAATATTCGTTTTAACATGTAACCAATATGTTTGGAAAAAGCAAATATTTTTTATAAAATAACAGGCTAAATTAAAATGCTTTGGTGAAACAGGAAATCGGAAAAAAGCGTATCATTATTGCTATTGACGGGCCGGCTGCATCCGGAAAAAGTACCACAGCCCGCAGGGTGGCGCAGCAGCTTGGATATACCTATATCGATACCGGTGCAATGTATCGGACAGTGACCCTCAAGGCTTTGCAGCAGGGAGTTCTGGATGATTTGCGAAATTCCCCCGAGAGTGTTTCCAGTTTGCTTCAAGACATTGTCATACGTTTTGACGGTGACCGGGTTTTGGTTGATGGACGTGATGTTACTGCTGAAATCAGAGAGAACCGGGTAAGTCGTGAGGTTAGTTTTATCAGTTCACTCAAGCCGGTACGTGACAGGCTTAGAGAGATGCAGCGGGAAATGGGACGGCAGCGCGCTGTTGTCATGGATGGGCGGGATATAGGCACCGTTGTTTTTCCTGATGCTGAACTGAAAATATTTCTTGTTGCTGATGCCCGAAAAAGAGCAGAACGGCGATATGCTGAACTGATTGCAACCACTCCAAAGGGTACTGAACTGCCAGATCTTGATGTGCTGGAAGAGGAAATAAAGAGACGTGACCGGGATGATGCCGAGCGGGAACACGCTCCTTTAAGAAAACATCCTGAAGCACACGAAATTGATACATCGGATTTGACTATCGAGCGTCAGGTTGATATTGTCTATAACCTTGCGCTGGAAATAGAGAAGGATGACCGGTAACAATTACCGGCATTTACAGATATTTTTCATTAACCATAAAACCGCATGCCGATATCTCTCGCGGCAAGCAGGCTAACTTAGAAGAGAGGAAGGAAAAAATTAATGGCAGAAGCATTTACACAGGGAAAAAAGGTCAAGGAAAGGCCAGCAAGAAAAAAACTCAAATTTTTTGCGCATTACGAGCCCGCCGAACTTGCATTGATGGAGCAGCTTTATTCAAGCACGCTCAATGAAATTACCGAAGACGAAATTATCAAGGGCAGGGTTGTCTCGATATCCAACAAGGATGTCACGATCGATGTCGGTTTCAAATCGGAAGGTATCGTTTCGCTGCTTGAATTCAGAGCCGAAGATGAGGTACAGGTAGGCGATGATGTTGAAGTTTATCTTGAGAACATCGAAGACAAGATGGGACAGCTCATTCTTTCCAAGAAGAAAGCTGATGTCCTGAGAATCTGGGACAAGATCTATGATTCAATTGAAAACGATACCATCATCAACGGCAAGATCATCAACCGCGTCAAGGGTGGTATGACCGTTTCGCTGTCTGGTGTAGAGGCCTTCCTTCCCGGTTCGCAGATTGATGTCAAACCGGTTCGTGATTTTGATGCGCTTGTCGGTCAGACCATGGACTTCAGGGTTGTCAAGATCAATCCTGTTACACAGAATATTGTTGTCAGTCATAAAGTTATCCTCGAAGAGGAGTATGCTGCCCGTCGTGAAGAGATGCTTGCCAATATCAAGGTTGGTATGGTGCTTGAAGGTACGGTCAAGAACATTACCGACTTCGGTATCTTTGTTGATCTCGGCGGTCTTGATGGTCTGGTGCATATTACCGATATTACCTGGGGCAGAATCAACCATCCTTCAGAGGTTGTTGATCTTGATCAGCCTATCAAGGTTGTTGTCGTCGGCTTTGACGAGAACACCAAGAGAGTCTCTCTTGGCATGAAGCAGCTTGAGTCACATCCTTGGGAAAATATCGAGCTCAAATATCCGGTCGGCTCGAAAGCACAGGGTCGTGTTGTTTCCATTACCGATTACGGCGCTTTTGTCGAGATCGAAAAGGGCATTGAGGGTCTTGTGCACATCTCCGAGATGAGCTGGACACAGCATATCAAGCATCCGGGTCAGTTTGTCACCCTTGGTCAGGAAGTAGAGTGTGTGATTCTTAATATCGACAAGGATCATACAAAGCTTTCACTTTCCATGAAGCGTGTGAACGAGGATCCATGGATTGCATTGTCCGAAAAATATATTGAAAACTCCCTGCATAAAGGTACGGTCAGCAATATCACTGATTTTGGTGTCTTTGTTGAGCTCGAACCTGGTGTAGACGGTCTGGTTCATATTTCAGACCTGTCATGGACCAAGAAAATCCGTCATCCAAGTGAACTGGTTAAAAAGAATCAGGATCTGGAGGTCAAGGTTCTCAAGTTTGACGTTCATGCCCGGCGTATTGCACTTGGCCACAAACAGATCAATCAGGATCCCTGGGACGAGTTCGAACAGAAATATGCGGTAGGAGCAGAAACACCCGGACAGATTTCACAGATCATCGAGAAAGGTGTTATTGTGATTCTTCCTGGAGATGTTGATGGGTTTGTTCCGGTATCACATCTGCTTCAGGGCGGTGTAAAGGATATTCACTCATCCTTCAAGATCGGTGATGAACTGCCTCTCCGAGTCATTGAATTCGACAAGGAGAACAAGCGTATCATTCTTTCAGCTCTTGAATATTTCAAGGACAAGAACAAGGAAGAGATTGAAGCGTATCTGGCTGCTCATCCCAATGAGAAGAAGGAGATCGAGGCAGCTACTGCTGAGCTTGAACCTCCGGTCAAATCCGCCGAGAAAAAAGTAACCGAGCAGAACGCGTGAGATAAGTAACCATCTGCTGGTTCAAATCGTATAAAAAAAGCCTTCTCTTTATCAGGGAAGGCTTTTTTTATGCCCTGTAAGGGGGGCGATAACAATCAAGATGAAGCTGGTGTTCTCGTTATTGCCATCACCATCACTCTACGCTGTGCATGGGAGAATCCGTAAAAGTCAGTCATGAAGCGATACAGGGGGGCGGCATGAGGTACTCTTTGCCGAAATGATACTGCGCAGAACTAACGTTAAGGGGTGGAAGGTCCAGCGCGTTATTGCATGGATGCCGGTTACATGACCATATCACTCAGCGGTGGTTCAGTAGCCGTAACTTTTCAGGAGATTGTTTTTCTTCCGCCAATCAGGGCGCACCTTGATGAAGAGTTCAAGAAATACGGGTCGGCCGAGCATCTCCTCAATATCTTTTCTTGCCGTCTGGCCAAGTTTTTTCAGCGCGGCGCCCTTGCTTCCGATCAGGATCTGTTTCTGGGTTTCCCGTTCTACGATGACCGAGCAGCGGATAAGATCCTTTCTTGTCGGATCGGCTTCGTGCTGCTCCCTGAATTCGTCAATGACGACTTCAGTAGAATAGGGAACCTCGCGACCATAGAGCAGGAAAATCTTTTCGCGGATAATTTCGCTTACAAAAAAGCGTTCCGGAGCGGTACTGAGTGTATCTTCCGGATAGAGCGGATAGTTGAGTGGAAGAAACGGCTGGATTGCTTCGATGAGCCGGGGAAGGTTACTGCCTTTCAATGCTGAAACCGAGAGGACGGCAGCCGGATTCCAGGTGTTTTTGACGAATGCTTCAGCCTCATGTTGACGTTCTGCACTGACAAGGTCGCATTTATTGAGAACGGCAATGATTGGTTTTCCCTCTGGTTTAAGCCAGCCACTGAAGAGCTCTTCGGCAAACGGCCGGTCGAAAAAATCCTTTTTGCCTGAATAAGGGAGCAGGGCAATGACGATATCGGCATCTTTAAGGGTATCGCGGATGATGCCAAGCATGGACTCATGAAGTTTCTGCTGCGGTTTCATGATGCCCGGCGTATCGAGAAAGATAATCTGGCACTGGTCGTTGTGGTAGATGCCGGTAATTTTTTTCCTCGTGGTTTGCGGTTTAGGTGTTACAATAGAAAGTTTATAGTCGAGAAGCTCGTTGAGCAGGGTTGACTTGCCTGCATTGGGCGGGCCGATTATAATCGCGAAACCGCAGGAAAAAGATGTGGATG
>JAAXWX010000029.1 GCA_013334755.1 Chlorobiaceae bacterium
TATAGCCAGAAATATACAGTTTTTCATTACATCCTGAAACTCCTGGTCTGATATGCTTCTCTTCCATCATTACACCCTTCCGTGGGTTCAGGAGGACCGAATGCCAGGTTCCAGAGGGAAAGCATTGAGACAACATATCCGGCAGATCGGGTTTACAGCTTTCTCCGGATCTTTAACGCAAAAACTCATCAAGCTGTGGTACTGTGTTTTGAAAACAAGTTTGATCTCAAGCTCGGAGCCAGTAGCCTGATTTTACTGTCTCAAAAAAACTTTGATTGATGAGAACCAATGAAAAGTATACTTCGCAGTTGCGGGATTGACCGGAAACCACTCGGTGTCCAGGGATCATTACATACTCTCGAGCGATAGTGCAGTAGAACAGGAGTTGAAATTCTACCTCAATGTGGATTGATTTTATCCTTTGACTGTGATCGTGTATCTTGCTTGCGTAAGGGTTATTCCTGACCAGAGCCAAGGGCTGCAGCATGTTCACTCCCTTGCAGTGGTATGGGATGCTGACAGGTAACTGAAACAGAGAAAAATACTTCGGGAGGAAGGTCTCGCATGAAAAGCAAAAAAGAGTCGATCGGCCTTGAGGGTTCCATCTGGTTTCAGAAGGCGGAGAACGTGTTTCTTGGCGGTGACCGGATTGCGCTGCTGGAAAAGATCGATGAGCTTGGCTCAATCAGCAGCGCAGCGAAGGCTGCAGGAATCAGCTATAAAACCGCATGGCATCTGGTGAACATGATGAACAACCTCTCGAAAAAACCTCTGGTTGACCGCATGACGGGAGGAAAAGGGGGCGGTGGCACCGTTCTGACCCGCGAGGGCAAAAAAATAGTTGAACAGTTCCGGGTTGTTCAGGAAGAGCACCGGAAATTTCTTCAGAATCTTGAAGGGCGCCTTGGCGATGCCCATCATCTTTATCAATTTCTAAAAAGAATATCCATGAAAATCAGCGCACGTAACGTTTTTTCGGGAACAGTGGAAAAAGTCACCCGTGGAGCCGTCAACGCGGAGGTCATCCTCAGGCTCAAGGGCGAAACCCGTATCACCTCGACTATCACTATCGGAGCCGTTGACAACCTCGGCTTGAAAGAGGGGGTGAATGCCTATGCCATCATCAAGTCAAGTTCGATCATTATCGCCCAGGAGCTGCACGACACGAAACTGAGCGCACGCAACATCCTGCCCGGCACGATCACCAAAATTATCGAAGGACCTGTCAATACCGAAGTTGATCTGGAAATCGGTGACGGCAATGTCATTTCAGCCATCATCACCCATGGCAGTTCTGAAAAGCTCGCACTCAAAGAGGGCGACACGGCCTGCTCAGTATTCAAGGCATCAAGTGTGATTATCGGCGTAAACTGAACCCCGTTCACTCGCAATCACAGCAGAAGGAGGATGAACAATTTCTTTTCATTCTCATTCTGCTGTTGTGCAACGCTGTTATGTAAGCGAAGTGTGCGGCAGTGCATATGGGTCTCTATTATACTTATAGCTCAAACTATGCAGTCCGTCCTCTTTTACGTCTCATCAATCTTAAAACTGACTGGAATCATACACCAGACTTTTACAGCCCTGCCATTCTGATAAGCCGGTGAATATGTTGATTCAAGCACTGATTTCAGAACAACAGCATCAAACGCATTGCAATCTTCGGGAATGCGTTTCATGATGATTGCCTTGACAGGAAATCCGTTGGCGCCTATCAAAACCTTGACAAACAGCTTTCCTGAAATGCCCTCAATTCTTGCCGCCTCAGGGTAAACAGGCTTTTTCTGTTCAAGAAACGCAGGCATTATTTCACATACTCCAAATATCGCGCCATCATCGCCAAAACCTTCAAGACCTGAAGATTCCCCTCCTTTTCCAAAACCAATACCAGAACCTTGCGAACTCCGGGCTCCCTGATTCCGGATGACCTCCTTGAGCTCATTCTGCGTTGGTGCAGATTCAGCATGAGGAAGCTCATCCTGCCTGACCCTGACAATTTTTCCAGTCCTGCTTGGATCCGAATGAGTAGTTACAGCATGGGCTGCAGTGGATTCCGAGCTGGCTGGAGGAGGAGCAAGCTGTATCATGGCAGTAACCACTTCATAGGAGTTGCCAGGAACTGTATGGCCTGACAGGCCTTGTCCGGAAGCAATGAAATCACGGCTCATGATGACAAGCCAGAAAAGCAGAAGAATCACTGTCGACGTCATGACTCCGTATCCAAAAAAAAGATGCGTCTGCCGTCGAAGAACAAGGTTGCCATAATCCAGTTTCAGCAGGCAGTCGGTATCGAGAAACTCTTCACCCAGAAACCAACGCTGAAATTTCTGCAAAAACATCTCCCAACGACGATGTTTGCTCGACAAAGAGCACTGAACAGAGTTCTTCATTGATGTTATAACGCTTCAATAAGCTCACCACTTCTCAGACGGGTACGAAGTGCCAGTAATTTGTTGTCGAACTCCTCAAGCTGGAAAAGATTCTCTTTTTCTCTGGTTGTTGTCGGAATGATTTTGTGAATTCCTCCATTCTTGATGATAAGACGCTGCTCGGCCATCAGGGCCAGAATCGGATCATGGGTTGCCATCAGCACAATTTTCTCCCGTCTGACCAGAAGAGAGAGAGCTTTTTTGCGATCAATACCGGCGTTTTCAATTTCGTCAATCAAAACAACCGGTGAGGAGCTTAAAAATGCCGTATCGGCAATCATCAGTGCCCTTGACTGCCCTCCGGAAAGTGCCGTCAAGGGGGTTTGTGCCGTAAACGGCTCACCGGCAAGAAGATTGGCTTGCACAATAATATCGGTAACAATAGTGTCGATAGTATTGATCATCCGGCTTTCAGCATGCATGAAAACAAAATCGGCTACAGTGGCGTCCATCACAAAGTTCATGTTCTGCGACAACTGGGCAACAAGCTTGTATTCGAGAGAAAAACGGAGTTCGGGATCAGGTTGTTTGCCGTTAACCCTTATTGTTCTGCCCGTTGGCGTATCGTTCTGCGCCATCCATTCGATGTCGGCAAGCAGCCGGCTTTTCCCGGATCCGGTTGGTCCCACAATGCTGGTAATGGAACCACGCACAAGTGTCAGCTCAACTTGTTCAAGTTTTCCACTTTTATCGTGTCCGCCGATAATGGTAATATCAGACACCGAAGGCATTTCATCGATTTCGGAAAGGGTGATGCGCTGTAAAAAGCCATCGAGATTTTCAAGCAGTTTCTCTCGATCAATCCCCATATCTTCATAGATCTCCTCCGGTAAAAGGTCAAGCGAATCTCCAAGTGTTGCATGAAGGTCGTTGAAGGTGATGCCGTAATCACTGAAAAATCCGGTGAGTGGCGGAAATTCAGCAGTCAGATGTCCGATTTTCTTTTCAAGTATTTCAATCATGGTTGTTCCTGCTTGATTTTGATTCTTTTGACGTTTCCGAGCTGATGTTCCATGCCGATTTTGGTTTCACCGAGGCAGTAAGAGCATAACGCCGCAGGCATGGAAAAACGCAGTATCCCGCCATCAAGGCATTCCGTTTCGGGAGCCTTCAAAAAAAGAGATGTCAGCTCGCTTGCTCCCTGACCGGTAATCCCGTTTACATGCATGATTCTGGCTTTCGCATTTGCACGGCGTACCTGAAACGCAAAAACTTCTCGTTCAGCCTGCGACACAATGTCGCCTTTTGTAATAACAACGATATCGGCAAACTTGAGCATCGGGCCAATCTTTTTTGGAGTCGTGACACCCATGAGGTTATCGATAACGCAAACCGCCAGAACCCCCTTTATGTGCGGAGAACAGCGGTTGCAAAGCCCGGCGCTCTCGGAGACAAGAAGATCGAGATTCAGTGAAATGCCCCACTTCAGACACTCCTCAATATTGCTGACAAAATAGTGGTCGGGACAAAGATTACCGGAAAGCCCAGTCTGCACTGGAATACCAAGTGAACGAAACAGCGCATCATCGTCAGTGGCAAGACAATCGTATTTCACCGCTCCCGTGCGTAACCCGGAAGCCCTGAGCGATTTGATGACATTGACAAGCACGGCTGTTTTTCCAGAGGAAGGAGGGCCGGATATGGTGACAAGTTTCATGTATTAATCATATCAGAGTTGAAAAGCATCGGGACGAAGCCCTTGTTTCAGTTCAAAATCGAGCATGGCGGTCAGCTCTTCATAGTCATTGTTCAACAGATAATCCCAGGAAGGGAAGCTGAACGGCTCCTGCCAGTTAACATCTTCGGCAAAAGAGAAGTCTCCCCTTTTCAACGCCTGCCGAATAATATCGGTATGAAAAAAGTTGATAATCGGCTGACACTCTTCCATTCGTGATGTTTTGACAAACATCAGCATTGGCGCAAGAACAGGCCCGTCCTCAAATTCAAGAATGGCTGCATTTTTGCGTGACGGCATCTGCACCGTTGCCGCATTCGGCAGCAGATTGTAGGGTGTACGGCGCGGTTCGGAGGAATCGAGGCGCTTGAGAATTTCAGCAAAATGCCAGATGTTGCGAATATTGCGGGCGAAATCGGTTGCGGCCCCACTGCCGAGCTGTTCCTTGAGAATCATCAGGAGCGTAGCTATGCTCGCCTTGCCATTGTAGCCATGCACCGTCACAAGATCCTTGAAACGCGGATCAACCAGATCCCGCCATCGACGAGGATACGACTCGACAGGGGTGATCGATAAATCAAGCACAATACTCCAGTATCCGATGCCAAATATCCCGATATTGTGTTCCGTGGCAAGCTTCCGAAAACTCTCCGGCATAACCTCCATCGCTGCAGCACTGGTGATGCCGGTATAGATGCCGGTATCGATAAAGCTCTGTTTGAAATGCCGGGAGAGCACCGTATGCAATCCTGAGGCAACCAGCACTTCAGGCAGCTCATCCTCCGTCTGAGCCGCTTTCAGTTCGCCCTCAATACCTTTTGAATTTCCATCGTGCAGCATGGGTGAATAGAGCTGAATATCATGCAAAGCATTGTATTGTTCTGCAAACTCGCCGATCGCCATTTTAGCAACCACCTTGAGCGGACAAGGCATGTTGATATAGAGATTGATCGCCCCCTTCTGAAGCAGCGGGACACCATTTTCGGTTGTTTTTTTATGCAGCGGCGGCGCTCCGCACACAGCAAGTACACCGCCGGTGTTCTCCGTCATGGATAATTGTTTCAGCATAACATCTGGTTTAGTGGTTTCCTGGTACTGAATTTATCAGCACTTGAGGGTTAGGATGAAGCACCTCGGCAAGCTCATCATCAGTCAATTGGTGGTGATAAAAAATGTCGAAATACTCGCGTGTAACCTTTTTCAGATCATAGTGATAGATATCGGGATAAAGCAGCTTCGCTGTCCAGATGGCACCCATGATTCTGTTGGTTGACGGCGGTCGGTCGAACCATCCGAAAGGCAGAAAAGGTATCTGATAGAGTTTGTTGTTTTTAACTGCCCGCGTTCTTGCCCAGAGGTTATCGCTCTGGATAGCATGCATGGTAGTCATCAAGGAGCCCATGCCCGTCCAGACAAGCACTACATCGGGATTCCACAACAGAAGCTGCTCCATGGAGACGGCACTCATGCCCTGACCGGAGGCTATTGCAACCTGTGCGACGTTGACAGCGCCGATAACGTCGAGAATCTGGCTATGGAATGAACCAGAAGGATCAGTATTGAGACCACGCTCCCCCTCTGCGTAATAGACCCGAACCCGCTGCTTCGCAGGTATCTGCTTCGCCTTGATGGCAATGCCGTCAAAATAGGTATGGATAAAACCTCTCATCCGGCCAGTCTGTTCCTGACGGTTCAGAAGCTCGCCAAGCACCTTGAATGTCTGCTCATATCTGCCCATATCAATTGGAACCATAAAGACCGGAATACCAATTTTTTGGCTGAGTCTATCCGCCTCATCTTTTGTTTTCGGATTAATGTTGAAACTGGAGATGATGATATCCGGTTTGAGCCTGATCATCTCCTCAACGGAACCATCAACGCAGGGCAACTGCAGAAATGAGCTTTTCAAATAACGCTTTGTTTTATCCGTCAGCCATAACGACCGGCTTACCAGCATATCGGGAGCGACAGCATACATCAGCACACTGCCTGGTTTGTTCACGTAGATACGCCTGATGACAGAGGGAACAACCATTTTCCGTCCAGCCATATCGGTCACTTCATGAGTGGCGCGAGGCAGTTTTCTCTCAGTGGCGCTGTATGCCGAAAGAAGTGTAAAACAAAGCGCCAGCCCAGCCAGAAAGCTCGTCCGAATCAACCTCATACTATACCTGTTCATATCAGTTTTGATGATTTTCTGAAAATGATCCACATACCAGCTTCTCCTCGCTCCACCACTCCGTCAATACCAAGCTTCAGCAGCATAGCTTCAAAGTGGCCCGGCGGATTCTTCGCCAGTCGCTCTTTGCGCTGCACATCCCATTTCGGATCGTCCGCTTTTTCCGCCAGGATTTCCTGCAACAGGCTGGCTGTTCCAAAACCTCCGCCGATATAGGCCCACCCTCCTGGCCCAAGAACACGGTACACTTCCGAAAGCCCTTGCTGCTGATCCTCCCAAAAGAAAATTGAGCCCCGGCTGACCACAAGGTCTATGGAATTATCTTCAAACGGCAGCTTTTCAGCCGCTCCCTGCACAGCCGATACTCGCTCATGAACTCCATGTTCCCGGCTGTTTTCCTCCGATAAGGCAACACACTCGGACGTAACATCACAAACCGTTACGTCAAGAGTGCTTGCTTTCGCTAGTTCAACGGCTAACATACCAGGCCCTCCACCAAGGTCTATGCAACAACCTGAGGTAATTCCGGTACGCTCTATAATCTGCCGGGCAATAACCGGATAGATTTTTTTGAAATGGCCTTTCATGACCTTTTCATTAAAATCAGCCGCATTAAATGTGTATCTCTCTTTTTCCTGTTTCATTGATGTAACTTTGAAAAGTCGTTATAACGGACGTCACGCAACTCTCCATGCACCAGTTCCACGAGAGTTGCCCGGCGTATTCTGTCCATGCTTTTTCTAAAATGCCATACTCAATTCCAGGCCAAGCGTGCGTCCTCTGTCGGGATAATAGCCCGTGACATAACGGGTAGAATAGTGGACATCGCCAAGATTACGACCATAAAGTGTCGCTGTAAGTCGGGAACCTGAGAAGGAAAATGTCCGCATGATGTTGGCGTCAACAGTTGTATAGTCACCAAGATCTGCATTCTGGATC
Organism: Chlorobiaceae bacterium; assembly: GCA_013334755.1. Taxonomy (GTDB): domain Bacteria; phylum Bacteroidota; class Chlorobiia; order Chlorobiales; family Chlorobiaceae; genus Chlorobium. Next base: position 7,223 of record JAAXWX010000029.1, read on the forward strand.
CCAACGGGACTTGCCGACGTCAGCCAGGAACTGACCTGTTTGATGGAGATATTTGCACGATACTTTTCCCATGTGTGGCTGAGCAGTGCGGTGAAATAATCCTCCGGGGTAGAGACTCCGACCCCATCAGTGATTACGCCGTTTGTCGTGGTGCGGTTGGTGGTTAAATGCGTCCATGAAAAGCTGTATGAGGTGTTTTGCGCAACATCACCCTTAACGGCAAGCTCAATGCCTCTGCGCAACACATCAGCTTCGGTGTACCAATAGTAGGTTTCACCATTGACTGTATAGAACTGCAATGCGTTATTTGCACCAAGAAGTACAGATTTTTGATTGTCAATATTGTAATCAAACCATGTCAGTGTTGGCTTGAAATAGCTTGCCGGAGCAGCTTCAAGAGCAAGTTCAACACGCTCTTGCTTTTCAGCATGAAGTGGAGCGCCTGTTTTTGTTTTCATACTGAAATCACTTGGCGTACCTTCATCTCCATGGAAATATCGTGCATTCAAGGCCAACATTTCATGAATCTTCCAGCGAGCGCCAAGCGCAAAAACATGTGCCGGAGCCATGTCAACATCATGGTTTGCAAGTGGTTGAGCTGCCACCGTACTCGATACCGCACTCTGTGTCAGGTCACGACGATAACCACCATCCAGCGTCAAAGCTCCATCAAACAGTTTTTGTTCAACACTACCCGACCATCCTTTAACCGTTGTATCAAAATTGTTATATGGATTGCTCAGGTTTGGACCAAAACCATTACTGTTGTTAATTTGTCCGCCAAGTTGCACTAACGTATTGCCAAATTGTGCATTATGGCGAAGGCTATAGCCACTCGACTCTTCTGAATAGCGACGAAACGACACGATAGCGTTTGCAAAACTTTCATTATGCTCATCCTGTTCAAACCTGGTTTTAAAGAGCGAAAGAATCGTTACTTGATCACGATTCCATGCCATTGTCACCGTCGATGAAAGCACTGAAGTTGTAAGCGGATCATAGTACCACTTATCTGGAGCCAACGCACCGGTATAGGTTACACCACGCTGCATTTCAAGCCTGCCGGTATCGGCATAACCGGTAACAGCAACACTTAACTTGCCGACTGTTGCGCCGGCATTAATTATGCCTGATTGCCCATTCTGTCCATCAAACCAAGTGTCGTTACTTGAACGATCGTAAGCAGCGGCACCACCAGCCACGTAGCCACTCAGCAACGAGGCCGCAGTACCAAAACGGCTGCCCACATAGAGATTTTCGCCTGTAGCAAATGGCAGTGACTCCGATTTTTCAGTATAAGCCGAGACGACGCCTTCGGTTTTAGCGGGATGTTTTGTGCGAATCACTACAAATCCGGTATTAACGCCTGAGGTAGTGCCCCACTGACCGGGTGTACGTGTTGGACCAAGAGCAAGAGAGGTCGCTCCGCGAACCACCTGAATCTCCTCAATATCCGAGAGAGGAATTTTTTGCAGAATTCGACTCGAAGAAGAGGGCAGAATAGCACCATCAAGAATATAGGTAAGCTGTCCACCGCCACGTTGGTCAAGCGAAAACGGGCTTCGTCTGCCCTGATAGGTCAGGTTCATACCGGCTGCTTTATTCAAAAGGTCAAACACATCTTTGGGGGCATATGCTTCAATCTCTTTCCGGGTGAAGACCTCTGTGCCAAAACCGGCGCTCGACTCCACTCGGTAGGGGTTGGTGATGCTTTTGGGATCAAGATCATCACGCTTCGATACCGATGGTGCGGTGACGTTGATGCCGTCAAGCACCACAGGTTCTGCATTTGCGATGTTGGCGCTCTGGATCAGCAGAAGCGTCATGATAAACGACATGGAACGTTTCATTGTTGACGGTGACATATCATATTATTGTTTGTGTTTTGAAAAATTTTCAGTCGCCGGCTCCATGACCGGAACACATACTTTTCGTGAACAGATACCATTGTACGGCGTGTCAAACACCTGCACATCCACGCCATATATCTGCTTCAGCGTTTCAGGAGTCAGCGTTATCTCAGGCTTTCCACAGCAGAACAACGAACCATTATTAACCACGACAACTTTTGAAGCAATCATAAAAGCATGGTCGGGCGTATGAGTTGCCATGAGAATCCCCACCGACTGTCTGCAAAGCTCCCCGATTTTGCGGATAATCCGCACCTGATTGCCATAATCAAGGTTTGAAGTCGGCTCATCAAGAATGATAAATCTTGCCTCCTGCGTCAGGGCACGGGCAATAATCACCATCTGCCGCTCCCCGCCGCTCAGTTCCGAAAATGCTCTTTCCGCGAGATGTGTAATATCAAGCAGCTCGAGAAAACTGTCGGCAATATCCCGGTCTTTTTTGCAAGGAGAAGCAAAAAGAGCGAGATGCACCGTTCGACCGAACAACACAACATCGCGTACCGTATAGGGAAATGGCGAGTGGTGAAGTTGAGGGACATAGGCAACCAGCCTGGCAAAATCTTTTGGTGAAAACCGTGAAATATCGGTCCCGTCAATCGTAATCAATCCGGCTATGGGTTTTATAAAACCAAGAATGGTTTTGAAAAGAGTCGTCTTTCCCACTCCGTTCGACCCAAGCAGACAGACAATTTCACCAGACTGAATTGTCAGGCTGACATCGCGTAAAACAACCCGGCCATCATAGCCTAGATCCGTATGGCTGAGTTCCAGAACTATGTTGCGCTCCTTCACCATGATTTTCCGGATGATTTTTTAAGAAACCAGATGAAAAACGGTGCACCGAGGATTGCCGTGATAATGCCGATGGGGATTTCTACAGAAGCCAGTGAACGGGCAACATTATCAACAACCAGCATGAAAATTCCACCAAACAGGAATGAAACCGGCAGCAGCATCCGGTGGTTCGGCCCTGCAACAAACCGTGCAAGATGCGGCACAATGAGGCCAACCCATCCGATAATACCGGTGAAGGATATAATGCTTGCAGACATAAGTGTTGCACAGAGTATGACCAGCGCTCTCATCCAGCCCGTATGCACGCCAAGCGATCGGGCTTCATCCTCGCCAAATGAAAGCACATTCAGTCGCCAGCTCACCAGCATCAGTGGAATGCTTCCGACAAACAGAAGCGGCAGAATCACCGCCAGATCGCTCCCACGAATATTCGCAAGGCTTCCCATAAGCCAGTAGGTGATAGCAGGCAGCTTGTCATCAGGATCTGCGACATACTTGAGCATCGAAAGAAGTGCACCAAAAAGCGAGGAGATAATAATTCCCGAAAGCACCAGCACCAGAACTGAATCGTGGCTGCGACCGATAGTCTTGCTGATGCTGACGGCGATCAGCACGGCCGTTATGCCGCCAGCAAAAGAGAGTATCTGTATTCCGGCAACAGGAAATGAAAGTAAAATGGCCAATGCCGCACCAAATCCGGCACCGGAACTGACGCCAAGGATATCTGGACTAACCATCGGGTTTCTGAACATCCCCTGATAAGCAGCTCCGGACATTGCCAGAGCTCCACCGGCGGCTACCGCCCCGATAAGCCGGGGCAAGCGAATGTTGAATAGAATAACCGGAAGAGTATCGTCCGGACACTGGCCGGTGGCGATCCATGACAACAAGGATGCTGGCGATACCGGATACCTCCCTACTCCCATTGAAAAAAAAGTGACCACTGCCAGAATGAGCAGACAAAGTATGATCAACGAAAAGCCTTTCATGAATAATATCGTTTAACCATTTTGTTCATTTGAAAGTCAAGCAAAGCGTTATTTCCTAAAATATATAACGGTGTTCAAAAAAAAAGCAGATGAGCTTACAATCTTCTACTTCAACTTAACCGAATAGATTTAACACAAAAATAAGAAAAAACACCTCTATTCATAAATTTTTTAATAATTATTCAATAAAACCTTAAAAATACATATCAAGAGGCATTTAATCCTCAATATAAACGGCTTGCCCTATAATGCAATGATCGTTGATTCCACCTCATCATGCGACTCGCAACGGCAACATGCATCAGGACTCCTTTTCCTGAATAGAAATGCATGCTCCGCAATCAGCCTTGAGGATTCCATCCAATTTCAGAATGCAGAGAACCGCTTTGTCGGGAGAGACAGAATCGCCATACCGCAGTAATTGATGCGTTCGGTTGAAGCAACAATGCAAGTTGATTGAATTGCCTTTCAGTACAGAAACTGATGTGAAAATCGTTGATAACAATGTCTGAGGTAAATCAAAAAAATCAAATTTTTATTTGGAAATTTCCGAAAAAATGGTTAACAATCGTTAATAAAATTAAACAGGAAGGTACTTATGAAATCAATGACTCCGATAACCATGCTGATGTGCTGTTGCTGTTGCCGTTGGCAGCACTGTTCTGGCACAAGGATATCGGAAAAGAGATTATAACTCGCTCATGGTTTCATGAAGTACACAATAGTCTTGCAAGCCGGTTCTGAATGTCAGAGCCGGCTTTTTTCATTTTCATTCGAACATCAACAACCAATAACCATAAAAGAACACCACATCATGTCAACATCTTCATCATCACACGCGTACCCGGGCATACCACTGCCAATCGTCACACTGAACCGGGTGGTACTGCTCACGGGCATCACCGCAGCCATTGTCTTCCAGCAGCCGCTGGTTACCACCGCGCTTTTTTTCATCATTCTTTCTGCTGTCGTGTTCGGCCCGAAAGGGAGCCTCATATTCTTTACCGGATCACGCCTGTTTGCCAAACAGAACCTGAATGCCAAGACTGAAGACCCGAAACTCATGCGGTTCAACAACTCCATTGCCGCAATTCTGCTCGGCGGAGCTCAGATCGCATTCCTGCTGGAAGCGCCTCTTGCGGGCTGGATTCTTTCAGGCTTTGTTGCCGTTGCGGCCGCGATAGCTCTCGCAGGATTCTGCTTCGGCTGCTTCCTTTTTTACCAGTTCAACCTGCAGCGGTTCAAGTTGTTCGGTTCACAGCAGAATTGAAAAGAGCTGCGGTCGCCGAATAAAAAGAGTCAGGTATACATCATTACTAACCATAGCAAGGAGAATAACACATGAGTTCAGAAAACTACCGTTTTGAAACACTTGCCCTTCATGCAGGCCAGTCTGTCGATGCAACACAGTCACGCGGAGTGGCGGTCTACCGCACCAGCTCCTACCTCTTCAAGAGCACCCAACACGCGGCAAACCTTTTTGCCCTGAAAGAGCTGGGTAATATCTACACAAGGTTGATGAACCCGACCACAGACATCCTTGAACAGCGGGTCACGCAGCTTGAAGGAGGAGCGGCATCCGTAGCTCTCGCTTCCGGCACGGCGGCCATTTTCAACGCCATCATCACCCTGGCTGAAGCCGGAGATGAAATTGTTTCGGCAAACAATCTTTACGGCGGCACCTATACCCAGTTCGATGCCATTCTTCCCAAACTCGGCATTACCGTTAAATTCGTCGATCCGAAAGACCCTGCCAATTTCGAGCGTGCGATCACCGATAAAACAAGGGCACTCTTTATTGAAACCATCGGCAATCCTGTGCTCGACTATACCGACGTCAAGGCCATTGCCGAGGTTGCTCACCGTAACGGGCTTCCGCTGATCGTCGATGCAACATTCACCACTCCCTATCTGCTTAGAACCATCGATCTTGGAGCAGACATCGTGATCAATTCGCTCACCAAATGGCTTGGCGGACATGGTTCCGGCATCGGCGGCATCATTACCGATGCAGGACGTTTCAACTGGAAAGGAGGACGCCATCCGCTCTTTACCGAACCAGACCAGAACTATCACGGGCTGCGCTGGGCAATCGATTTGCCGGAGCCGCTTGCTCCGATCGCTTTCGCTTTGAGAGTCCGGACCGTACCGCTCAGAAATCTCGGCGCAAGCATTTCGCCTGACAATTCATGGATATTTCTCCAGGGGATCGAAACCCTGCCTGTCCGGATGGTCCGCCATGCCGAAAACGCACTCAAGGTCGCCGAACACCTTGAGCAGCATCCTGAAGTGGCGTGGGTCCGTTATCCCGGACTGAAAAACGACCCCTCATATCCTCTTGCTTCACGAGACCTTAAAAACGGGTTTGGCGGAGTTGTGGTGTTCGGCGTTAAAGGCGGATATGAAGCTGCCGTAAAAATCATCGACAACATCAAGCTCTTCTCTCATCTTGCCAATGTCGGCGACGCCAAAAGCCTTATCCTGCACCCGGCGAGCACATCGCACAGCCAGTTGTCGGAAGAACAGCAGCGCCATGGAGGGCTTTCACCGGATCTGATCCGTCTCTCCATCGGCCTTGAACATCCCGATGACCTGATTGAAGCTCTCGACGATGCGCTTCAAACGGAGAATACACCACCCAGGGCAAGCTGGCTATCGAAACTGATTAATAAGTAATTTTTATTCTTTCATTTTATTTTTTTCACAATCAACGCAATGCAGAACAAGCATCTCACAGTCAAGATACCCGAAGGCCTGCATTTCAGGGCTCTTGCCAAAATCCTCATGATCAGCAAGGAACAGCATTGTTCCGTTGTTTTTCAGAAGATCGATGGTGAAAAAGCCAATGCGCACTCTTTTCTTGAGATGCTTGCTCTTTGCTCTACTGCCGGCACAACATTGAAGGTGACGGTCAATGGCCACAACGAAAACAAAACGATGACCATGATTGAAGAGGTTTTTGAAAACGGAGCCGGTATCTGACCATGACGAACAAAAAACAGCTTATCTCTGTTGTACTTGCTGATACGCAGTTTCTGACCAACAAGGCACTGCATGCACTGTTGACACCGCACTTCCAGGCGTTCTATACGGTATCGACGAAGGCTGGATTGCAGCAGTATATGCAGAAAGAGAGTATTGCGCTCATTATCACTGATTATATCCTGTTCGATTTCGGATCAATCAGTGAACTCGGAGAGTTAAGAAAAAAGCATCCCGACACAGGCATCGTCGTTTTGACGAACTCAATAACACACATAAAGATAAAGGAGTTAAATGATATCGGGATCAGAAACATCATTCTGAAAACCGATGATGCGGAAGAGATTTTTCATGCCATTGATGCCGCTTTGAAAGGGAAAAAATATTATTCCGGCGATGTGCTTGATATCCTCCTGAAAAAGGATGGCCCACTTGAAGATGCCACCATCCTGACCACCTCGGAGATCGAAATTGTACGGATGATTTCCAGTGGACTGTCAACAAAAGAGATCGCGGTAAAAAAGCATATCAGTTTTCACACCGTCATGACTCACCGGAAAAATATTTTTCGTAAACTCGGCGTTTCAAGCAGTCCTGAACTGCTCATGTATGCCATAAAAGCGGGATTAATCGACAACATCGAGTACCATATCTGACATACCATATTTGCGGTATGAAAGATGACTGTTTAACGGGATTTACATTTATGTGCTTATTGATGATATTCATGTTATTTTCAAACATCAAAACAAGTAACAACTATGGCACGCATCGCAAAAAAACTGACCGATCTTATCGGTAACACACCGCTGCTCGAGCTTGGAAATTTCGGCCGTGAGCATGATGCCCAGGCAACGATTCTTGCCAAACTTGAGTACTTCAACCCGGGCGGCAGCGTCAAGGACCGTATCGGTTTTTCGATGATCGAGGATGCTGAAAAACAGGGCTTGCTCAATAAGGAGAGTGTCATTATCGAACCGACCAGCGGCAACACCGGTATTGCCCTGGCGTTTATTTCCGCAGCCAAGGGATACCGCCTGATACTCACCATGCCTGAAACCATGAGTATCGAACGCAGAAACCTGCTCAAGGCGCTTGGTGCAGAACTGGTTCTGACGCCTGGCCCCGAAGGCATGAGCGGAGCAATCAGAAAAGCAGAAGCGCTCAAAGCGGAATATCCGAATTCATTTGTTCCTCAACAGTTCAAAAACCCTGCAAATCCGGCAATCCACCGAAAAACAACCGCAGAAGAAATCTGGAATGATACTGACGGCAACGTTGATATTTTTGTCAGCGGCGTAGGAACCGGAGGAACGATTACCGGTGTTGGAGAGGTACTTAAAGAGCGGAAGCCGGGGGTGAAAATTGTTGCTGTCGAACCATTTGATTCGCAGGTTATTGCCGGCGGCAAACCGGGCCCGCACAAAATACAGGGAATCGGCGCAGGTTTTATACCTGATGTTCTCAATACGGGCGTTATCGACGAAATTATCCCGGTAACGAATGATGATGCCTTGCGCACGGGTCGCAAACTGGCCAAAACTGAAGGTCTGATTGTCGGCATATCTTCGGGGGCAGCGGTTTTTGCTGCACTGCAGCTTGCATTGCGTGATGAGAACAAGGGAAAACGTATTGTTGTCATTCTTCCGGATACCGGAGAACGATACCTTTCAACGCTTCTCTACCAGTCTGACGAAGAACCGGTCAAAATCTGAACCGTCAGGTGTAATTTTTTAATATCCGGAGAATTATCCGGCAGAGGGAGATTTTTTTATCATGGAAACGAAAAGTGGCGTCATCATTGAAGAGACTATAAGACTGTTATCCAGCCACGATGATGCTGAATGCGACTCTTTGGGGCATCATGAACAGCTGCTGCCCTCAATTGAAAAACTCAAGGAGGTTGTTGAACTCCTCCGTTCAATAATCTTTCCGGGGTATTTCGGCGGCCCTGTCCTGCGTAAACAGTCGCGCCACCACTTTCTTGGCGTACGCATAGAAAAGCTTTATGGATTGCTTACCGAGCAGATACTCAGTGTTCTGCATTTCAACACGGAAAATAACTGTTCCCGGAACGCCGCAGAGAAAGCAGCCGAAACCGCGAGCCAGTTTATCGGGCTCCTTCCTGACATCAGGCATAAATTGTGCACTGATGTCAAAGCGATCTATGATGGCGATCCGGCGGCCAAAAACTATGGGGAGATCATCTTCTGCTACCCTTCCATCAGGGCCATGATCAATTACCGGGCGGCACATGCCCTGCTCTCGCTTGGCGTACCCCTTATCCCGAGAATCATTGCGGAAATGGCCCATTCGGAAACCGGTATCGATATTCATCCCGGAGCCCATATCGGCGACTATTTCTGCATTGACCATGGTACCGGTGTGGTGATCGGTGAAACCTGCATTATCGGTAACCACGTACGACTCTATCAGGGCGTGACGCTGGGAGCAAAGAAATTTGAGCTTGATGATGAGGGAAATCCGGTCAAGAATCTGCCGCGTCATCCGATTATCGAGGATAACGTTGTCATTTACTCGAACGCCAATATCCTTGGCAGAATAACCATAGGTAAAAACTCGGTTATCGGCGGCAACGTCTGGCAGACCGTCAGCTTACCGCCAAACTCAAGGGTACTGCAGCAGAAAGCCGTTGAAAGCAGTTTTACGGACGGGCTTGGTATCTGAAAACGCTGAAAAAAAATCATGCAGTTTGAAACCCTTGCGATTCATGACGGGCAGGCTCCTGACCCTCATTCGGGATCAGTAACCGTTCCTGTTTACCAAACCTCTACGTTCGAGCGGGACGACCTTGATCATCGCCCGGAATTTTTCTATTCGAGAATCGGCAATCCTACCCGGAAAGCGCTTGAATCAACCATCGCCCTGCTTGAAAACGGGCTATACGGCCTGGCTTTCGCTTCCGGAGTTGCCGCCACTCTGGCGGCACTTCAGGTTGTGAAACCAGGAGACCATATTGTTGCAAGCAATGATATCTACGGCGGAAGCTACCGCATTTTTGAGCAGCTTCTCCGTCCTCTGGCCATCGCGACCAGCTATGCCGCAACTGAAGATACCGGGAGCTATGAGGCATGCCTGACACCGGAAACCAAACTGATCTGGCTTGAAACGCCAAGCAACCCGCTTCTCCAGATATCCGACATCCGAACCCTTGCCCGAATTGCAAAAGAGCGCGGTATCCTGCTTGCTGTAGACAATACCTTTTTAAGTTCCTACTTCCAGAGGCCTCTTGAGCTTGGTGCGGATATTGTGGTGCACAGCACCACTAAATATCTCGGCGGGCACAGTGATGTCATCGGCGGTGCCGTCGTCACCTCTGACCCTGCGCTGCACACCACGATCAAGAACTACCAGGCTGCGGCGGGTGCCATACCGGCGCCCTGGGACTGCTGGCTTATTCTTCGTGGCCTGAAAACGCTGAAAATCCGCATGAAGGAGCATGAAGCAAACGCCCTTCACCTCGCATCATTTCTTGAAAAGCACCCTGCAGTGGAGCGGGTACTTTATCCGGGGCTCCCTTCCCACCCGCAGCATGAACTGGCAAAACAGCAGATGAGCGGTTTCGGGGGGATGGTGACTTTCGCCCTGAAAGGAGGACTTCCGGCTGTCGAACGACTGGTTGCCCGGATCAAACTCTTTGTACTCGCCGACAGCCTCGGCGGTGTAGAGTCGCTCATCGCCTCACCGGCTAAAATGACACTTGGAGCGCTTTCCAAAGAAGAGAGGGCACGAAGAAAGTGTACCGACAACCTTGTACGTCTCTCCGTCGGCCTTGAAAATGCTGCGGATCTTGAAACTGACCTTCTGAACGCTCTTGCAGAATAAGAGTACTGTATTTAACGATTAAAGAAATCGTGAAGAAATGTCACAAATGATTACTATTGAGCTGAACGGAAAACAACAGCCACTACCGTCCGGTTCTGCCGTAAGCGATCTGCTCAAGATCATTGGGGCCGATGGAAAAAATGTGGCTATAGTGGTCAATGAACAGATCATCCGCCCCGAAAACCGCCCGGCGCACTTTCTGCAAGAGGGTGACCGTGTTGAACTTCTGATTTTCGCAGGCGGCGGCTAACAGATATCAGTCAGATAACAATATCCATGGACTTTTTACAGCTCGGCTCTTATACCTTCTCTTCCCGCCTGATACTTGGAACAGGAAAATTCAGCAATGCAACGGTCATGCTTGAAGCCGTCCGCGCATCCGGCGCACAACTCGTCACCGTGGCACTGCGCCGGTTCAACCGCGAACAGCCTGAAGATGACCTCCTCGGACCCCTTTCAGCAATTGAAGGCATAACCCTTATGCCCAATACTTCCGGAGCCTCAACTGCCGCTGAAGCGGTACGCGCGGCACACATCGCCCGCGAACTTTCCGGCAGTCCCTTTATCAAGGTTGAAATTCACCCGAACCCGCAACATCTGATGCCTGACCCCATTGAAACCTATGAGGCCGCCAGGATTCTGGCAAAAGAGGGATTTCTGGTCATGCCCTACATCACTGCGGACCCGGTTCTGGCCAAACGGCTTGAGGAGGTTGGATGCGCCTCCGTCATGCCTCTCGGATCGGCGATCGGCAGCGGCCAGGGAGTCGCCACTGCTGCGATGATCGACATCATCATCCGTGAAAGCGGTATTCCGGTCATCGTTGATGCCGGACTGCGGTCACCATCCGAAGCCGCCCACGCCATGGAAATGGGATGTGGAGCCGTGCTGGTCAACAGTGCCGTGGCGGTCGCAGGCAATCCGCCGGAGATGGCTGAAGCGTTTGCTGAAGCAGTTGCGGCAGGAAGAAAAGCATTCCATGCAGGGCTCATGCCGAAAAGCGGCTCAGCCATTGCAACCAGTCCCCTCACCGCTTTTCTGGGAGCAAAGGAATGAGGCCATTACCTGACTGGCTTACTGACGACCGGGAGACGGCTGCACTTGCCGCCATGCTTTCACCTGATTCATCAAGTTCCCTTGAAGCGCTGGCTGCTGAATCAAAGGCAATAACGCTGCGCCGTTTCGGCCGCACCATGACGCTCTACGCTCCGCTCTACCTCTCAAACTACTGCTCAAGCGGCTGTGCCTACTGCGGCTTTGCCTCCGACCGGAAAACACCGCGCCACCGTCTTGAACCCGATGAAATACATCGGGAACTGGCCGCCATGAAAAAGCTCGGTATCAGCGACGTTCTTCTGCTCACCGGCGAACGTACTGCCGCCGCAGATTTTGACTATCTTCGGCGCAGCGTTGAAATCGCCGCACAGGAGATGCAGCGGGTATCGGTTGAGGCTTTTCCCATGAGCGTCAACGAATACCGTGAACTTGCCGGCTGCGGCTGCACCGGGATCACCATCTACCAGGAGACCTACAACCGTGAACGTTACGAAGCGCTGCACCGCTGGGGGCCGAAAAAAGAGTTCTTCGACCGGCTTGAAACCCCGGCAAGAGCGCTTGAAGGGGGCATAAAAAGTGTTGGACTCGGCGTCCTCCTGGGGCTCTCCGATCCGGTTGAGGATGCACTGTGTCTCTACCGCCACCTGCGCCATCTCGGACGCACCTACTGGCGCGCCGGCATGTCGGTCTCCTTTCCCCGCATGAGACCCCAGACCGGCGGGTATAAGCCTCCTTTCGAGGTCGACGACTTTCTCCTTGCCCGCATGATTTTTGCCTTCCGCATTGCACTTCCGGATACAGAGCTGGTTCTCTCCACAAGGGAGAGCGCTGCTTACCGCGACGGCATGACCGGACTGGGAATCACCAGAATGAGCATTGAAAGCCGCACTACCGTCGGGGGTTATGATGATCCTGAAAACAAGGAAAAGGGGCAGTTTGAAATTTTTGACGACCGAACGGTAAAAGAGTTCTGCGCCGCTTTGCGCAAAAAAAACATCGAACCCGTCTTTAAAAACTGGGAGCCCGCCTATAACGGACCCTCTGAGGGAAAGATTGCAACAATTCAGCCTGGAAAGACGAAACCATGCCATTGACTGACAGTCAGCGTCAGCGCTACTCACGCCACCTTGCACTGCAGGAAATCGGCGAGCAGGGACAGGAAAAACTGCTTCAGGCAAACGTGCTGGTCATCGGTGCTGGCGGACTCGGCTCCCCTGTGGCATTCTATCTGGCGGCTGCAGGGATCGGCACCATCGGACTGATGGATGGCGACAAGGTCGAACTCAGCAATCTCCAGCGCCAGATTCTTCATACCACCGCATCGATCAGCCAGGATAAGGTCAGCTCCGCGGAAGAGCGGCTTCACGGCCTCGATCCCGACATCAAGCTCAACCTCTATCCCTTCCGGCTCACCGCCGACAACGCACCGGAAATCCTCGGCGATTATAATTTCGTGATTGACGCTACCGACAATTTCGATTCAAAATTCCTGATTGCACGAGTCTGCCACAATGCCGCAAAACCTTACTCGCATGCAGGAATCAGGGAGTTCCACGGTCAGACCATAACGGTCCATCCCGGAACAACCGCCTGTTACCAGTGTGTTTTCCATGAAGAGGGAGTACCTGACGCATCTATCCCGAAAGGGCCGCTTGGATCCCTCACCGGCATCATCGGCTCCATACAGGCTACTGAAGCGATAAAACACATCCTCACGATCGGAACGCCTCTCGTCAATACGCTCCTGACCTGCGACGCCCTCACCATGACCATCCGCAGGATTACGGTACGGCGTAACCCATCGTGCCCTGTCTGCGGCGCGCATTAGTTCAGCAATCAGCCTTCTCCTCCATTCCTGCGGCTCCTGCCTACAGCATACCGGGGATTATTCCATTCAGGAAAAATGACTACCTGCTCTTCTATACCATCCACAAGCCGATTTTTCTGGAAATGGAATAAGCCCTTACTGGCCAGTTTCTTCTTTTTTCAAAAAAGGCAGCGTTGATCTGGGCCCACTGAGCAGTACCAGCAAATCTCCAGGTTGCCCGTTGGCCAGGATCTTCTTTAAGGCCGCGGTATTTTCCGGTACGGAAGTCATGGCTTCTTGAGCCACCCCCTGAGCAGACAAACACGCCCGGCTGTATTCAAGCATACTCTCAATCGGGTCATCACCAGCCCATTCAGGATTATTATGCACTCGCTTGTGATCGCAACTCAGAACGAAATGGTCAAACGTTCGAGCCAGATATGGCGCAGTCTCATCGAGGTGCATCCGGTGACGGTTGCCGATATTAAGATTGAGCAGACGACGAATGCCTGTAACAGGCAATTTTGAAACCATCTCGCATAGTTCCAGAACTCCATCCGGGTTATGGGCATAGTCCAGCAACACCTGAAACTCAAAACCTTCGATGAAGTTAAATCTTCCAGGATTCTGTTCCGGAGTACTGGCAAAGGTTCTCAGTGCTCTTCTGATAATGTCTGTTGTTATGCCTTGTGACCATGCAAGTGCTGCGGCAAAAAGAGCATTAGTTTCATTAAAACGCAGTAACCCGTTCATACTGGCCGGAATCTCATCCAAAGGCATTAATAGCGACTGCGCAGCACCTTCAGCCAGAACGATACAGGAGCGACCATTGCGCATTTCTGTATACACTCCCGCACCACCTTGATCAAGGTGTTCCAGCAGTGCCGGGTTTAATGGATTACGGGCTACAAGGATATGCCGAGGGGCACTGGCATACTTACGCATCTCCAGACACAAGGTATCTTCCGCATTAACCACAACAGCCTGAGTGGCCCGCTCCAGTACCCCTGCCTTAAGCCTCGCCATTTCCTCCAGACTGTTAATACCATCAACACCGATATGATCGTTCTGTACGTTCAGAAGTGCAGCCACATCATAGTGGTCGCAGGGATGACCAAACAAAAGAAGACCCTTCCGGGGCATCTCAAACACTGCAGCCTCAACAGCGGGATCTTCAAGCAGAATACGACCACCCGTATACCCGGTAAGGTTCTGGTAGGAAACAATGTCGTAGCCAACCAAAACACCATTTGTAGCACAAACTCCGGCGTTCTTGCCGGCAGTCATCCAGATATGATGCAGCATCCGTGCAGTAGTGCTCTTGCCATTAGTACCGGTAATAGCGGCAGTGGGAACACGTGCAGATTTTGCACGGAACAGCCAATCAATAATTTCACCGTTGATATCTCGATCAGGGTCACTGAGCCAATGTACACGAAATCCCGGTTGAGCGTTAACCTCTATAACGGTACCTCCAACTTCGAACCAGGATCGTGAAATATCCGGACACAAAAAATCAACTCCGGCAATATCAAGGCCGATCAGGCGCGCAGCACGCTCGACAAGCTTTCTGTTGTCTGAATGTACAAGAGTAGTCACATCAACTGCTGTTCCTCCAGTACTGATATTGGCTGTAAGACGCAGACGCACAAAGTGCCCTGTTTCCGGCACGCTTTCCGGGGTAAGGCCCTGATCCAGGAGACATCGTATGGCTTCACCATCAAGATTAAGCGCGATCAATAAACTGCGCTTTCCCGTCCCGCGACGAGGATCATCGTTGACCTCCTTGACCAGTTGGGCCACACTGCTCGTACCGTTGCCTGTCACCCCTCCCGGTACACGCCGGGTAGCCATGAGGAGTTTTCCTCCCACTAAAAGCATTCTGTAGTCTTCACCTGCGACATGCTTTTCTAAAATGACACCCCGGGGACTGAGTTTGAGAGCTGCATCAAACGCTCGAGTCAGAGCTATTTTATCACTAATACCCGGCACAACCCCGACACCCTGATCCTTATCGGACGGTTTGATAACCAAAGGCCAGCCAAGTTGCAAGGCTCTTTTATGAGCCTGCTCCTGGTTGAAAACCATCGAACCAGTCGGTACAGGGACTCCATTCTGATGCAGAAAAAGAGTTGTCTGAAATTTGTTTCGGGCGATACGTGTCGCAAGCGTGCCGGTAAAGTCAGTGAAACTGCTATCCATACGCAACGAATTGATGCCCCATCCCAGACGTAGCGTTCTCGTCGATTCAGAAACAGAAACAGGTATCCTGCGTTTACACGCCGATAACGCAAAACGCATGGAATTGGGAGAGAGACCTTTTGATTGCGCCTTAATCAGCCAATCTTCAAATTCGTTGGTCAGCCTGACAGCATTTTCGCTGGCAACAACGGACTTACCCCAGAGTAACAGATAACGTAAGGCAAACTGCAAGGCACTTTTAAAAACCTGTTCACGCTCCCATACCAGAGCAAGAACAAGAGTGCTGCCCGAAACAGATACTATCCTGCCCTCCATCACAGGGTCTCTTGCCCAGCGCTGAAATGCCGTTGTCAATGCCACTATCCAGTTAGCTATTGAAAAAGTGGTGTCGGGGACAACAAGAAACGCATCAGGCCAATCATTAGCTCTGATATCAAACAAAGGATCTCCAGCCCGGAGATGGATCACATTGTCGCGGATGTACTCATCAGCAACG